>JAAESD010000563.1 GCA_024229695.1 bacterium | reverse complement strand
TGGCACATGTATGCAACAGTATTCAATCCTGATGTTTATCCAATGAACCCATCATGGATAACAGGAAGTATGCCATTGCATATGTATAAGGAAGAGCATCCTAATGTTAAGATTGAAGAGGTTCAGGAGACTGCCCCTACAATGGTTAAAGTTCCAGGTGAAGAAGCATCGGGACAAGGAAAGATCGAATAACAGCAATTGATAGATATACAAAAAGGGCGACTCTTTCGAGCCGCCCTTTTTATTAGATAAAATCTATTTTTCAGGTAGAGCGTGTTTAATCTCTTCCCATCGTGCATCATAATCAAAGGCCTCATAAGTTGGGCTGTCTTCGTTATGACATTCAACACAATTTTCAGTAACATCAGCTCTCAGGCCAGCGGCTACTGCAGCGTCGTGATCTTTCATGATTGATTTCTTTTTGTAATCAGAACCAGCACCGTGACATGCTTCACAGCTAACGCCTTCTTCAATTACATATTTGCCTTTTACGTTTAATTCAGCACCAAGGAAGGCTTGAGTTGTGTGGCATTTCAGACAAGAAGCTTCTTCCCACGGATTGCCAAGACCTTTTTCTTTGGCAATAGCAATTGACTCTTCGCTTTTCAGAGTTTCATAAGCATTTGCATGAGCTGATGTTGCCCAAACTTCAGTCTGGTTTCCGTATTTAGCTTTCTTGTGGCAAGTGCTACATTTTTTCTCGCCGACGATTGTGTGGTCTTCGGCAAAAACAGAAAATGACATCATTGTGACAACTGCGAGACAAGTTAAAATGAGAACAGTCTTTTTCATGAAATCCTCCAAAACAAGTTACGATTGAAGCCGTGAGGCTGATGAGCTATTAAACAGTCTATTGAATGTATAGTTTCTTTTTTCATCTGCAAACCAAAAAATAAAATAAGTAAACAGACAGGAATACTCTTTTTTTAGGTTTAAAGGTGTTAATTTTATGCAAAGTTTGTTATAATGTATTCAGTGTCTGCGAACTGACCCCGCCATGCTCCAGACGATAATCAAAAAACAAACCTGAAAATAGGAGAAGAGATGAAGCAACTTTTCTTGGCAGTAGCTATTTTAGCGCTATTACCAACTCTGGTTATTGCAGCTCCAACATTTAACTGGTCAACAGCTTATGATGGTGGTGGTAACTATAACGATGAAGTAAGAATCATAATAACAGCACCTGATGGCAATCCGGTAGTAGCTGGAACCAGTCACGATGGCATTGATGGCGGAGATCTTCTTATTCGCAAATTGAGTAAAGTAGATGGCTCCTTGATTTGGTCTCGTAGATTTCCTGCTTATGATGATTCAGACATGTTTGTATGTGGAATTGCCTGGGATCCCGATGGTGACCTGATTGTAGGTGGTCACGTCCTCGGATGTGAAGGCTGAGGCCACGGAGATGATGTCGTTGTCCTGAAGCTGGACGACGCTTCCGGAGAGGTTCTCTGGGATATACTTTACGCTTCCGATGGTGATGCAAATGATTCAGTCTACGATATGGTTCTGAACTCTGTTGGCGATATCTATTTTGCAGGTCGACAAAGAGTTGACAATCGTAACGATGAAGCCATGACACTTAAATTTTCCAACGCTGATGGTTCACTGATGTGGTCTGCTGTTGAAGGTGGGGATGACTGGCTGGATGATGCTGGATATGGCATTGTTCTGGATTCTGATGAAAACCCTATTGTTACTGGAAGATTTCTGAATTCCGATAACTCTGCAACAACTGTGACAATCAAATACGATGCTCAGTGGGGTGCGCCTTTATGGCAGAATATAGAGCCAGGCATTGTTAACGACGAGAGCGGCGATGGTTGGGTCATGGCTGATTCTGATGACAATATTGTTATTGGAAGCAAATCATGGAGCCCTAGCAGTGGTTACGATGTGGAGCTCTGGAAATATGATTCCAGTGGTGCACCAATCTGGCACACAACTTATGACAGAGATAACAGCGCTGATGATCCCAATGATATGATTATGCTTGACGATGGCAATGTGGTTGTTGTTGGTGTGACATCGGGTGATTATATGATTGCCTGTTTTGATGTCGACGGTAACAACACATGGTCTACAACCTATGAAGGCCCTCAGGGTTGGTATGATGTAGGCAATACAATTTCTCTTGGCGACAATGAACTGCTGGTCACAGGTTTCAGTGATGGTAGTGGAACAAGCTGGGACATCGCTACTCTTGGTATCGATCCTGCAACTGGAGCAATCAACTGGGTTGAAAGATTTGATGGTGCAGACAATCAGACCGATGAGGGCAAAACCGTCCACTTAAGCGCTGAAGATCAACTTTATGTTGGTGGATATGCCTATAACAGCACGACCGGCATGGATTATCTGGTAATAAGTTACGAACATTCTTCTGTTAGTGGAGTTGGATTTATACCTGAAATGATAGCAATGTCTGCCTATCCAAATCCATTCAATCCAAGAACTACAGTTACTTTTGAGATGGCAGACGCGCAGTCAGTGAAGCTGGAAATCTGTGATACTCGCGGTAGGGTTGTTAAGCAATTGCACAACGGAATGGTTGAGGCGGGTCAATTTGAAACTGTCTGGAATGGCACTGATTTTAGTGGCCGGATTTTGCCATCGGGAGTTTATTTGGCAAAGTTGACAGGTAACGGAATTGGTAGTGCTTACAAGCTTGTTTTAACCAAGTAGGAATAGTATTCAGGCCCCTGTAATTAACAGGGGCCTTTATTTACTTACCGAAATTTTTCTCCAGGTAATTCTTCCGGATAAGTAATTTCATCATGACATTCTGAACACTCGGGTTGCAGCTCAAAGTTTCTGTCGGAGTGACAATCTACACAATCATTGTCCAGATGATCCTCACTTAAAACTAATCCAGTAATTTTATGATCAAAAGATCCAGAGTCCCAGTGAATGTGGCAATCGTTGCAGTGAGCTGAAGGTGTTTTGAATGACCCTGGATTATTGTGGCATGTTTTACATGCTGTTTTTGTATGGTACGGCTCAAGATCCCATCCCGTAGTGAGTCTGTGCTGGAATGGAGGCTTGGGCTGTGTGCTATGACAGAACAAACAGTCACGTTCCTGATGGCAACTGCAGCAGCTGGTCAAGTGATTAATCTGTTGAACCTGTTTTGTTTCATCGTGGCATCTGCTGCAACTGTCGCCTTTGTGACAATCTGAGCATTGTCCTCCAAATAGTGTGACATGGTCATCGTGATGGAATGTAACGATGGGACCATCTTCATATGAAGTGACATAATTATATGAACTGGTTGCCTGAATTCTGGGGTGGGGTACGCCAACAATATCGGTGGTATCCAAATTTTCAGGTATTTCTGAATCAGTGGGTTCATGACAGAAGCTGCAGGCATTATCATGAGCCCAGTCTCTATGGCAATTAATACATTGTCTGTGGTATGCGCCTTTAAGAGAAGGCATTGAGATACTTAAATCATCTGATTCTTCCAAGTGACATTCTTTGCACGATGGGATCACACCATCTTTCTCAGAATAGTGATGACAGTTGTTGCAACCGCCAGTCATTTCACTCATTGCAGAGTGTAGTCTGTGGGCAAAAGCAACCGGTCCATAATGATTCTTTAACTGGTCTATTATGACAACATCAGGACCTTCACCAGAAGTGTGTTGCCCATAAAAATGATGACTGTGTCTGGGGCAACTTGTCAGGCAAGGTGCTTCTCTTGTTGGATTATCGCAAGTATGACAGTCTTTACATTCCAGGCATGTGTTAACACTTCTTTCAGGATGAGTTGTGGCATGATCTTTATCAACCAGTTGTCCGAAAGCAGCAGTCACAAGAAGTAAGAAGATAAGGAAAATTTGTTTAAACATCTGAACCCTGCTCTTCCATTTCCAGGATTGGAAAGATAAAGACATATGTTCTGTAAAGTAAAATAAGGATCGACATGAATCCTACGGTCAGTAGCACTTCGGTCCAGGCAGGTACATAAATCTTGTCGGCGTAGAGAGGTTTGTAGGCAATAATAAAGACATTGACTCGATTAATTATTATTCCAAAGACAACAAGTGAAACAGAGAATAACAGCGTTGCCGGATTTTGTCTGATTTTTTCACTCAATAACAAAATAGTTGGTGCAACTATTCCTACTGTTATTTCGATCCAGAACATTATTGATTGCACACTGTTTTCCAGCAAAAGTGGCAAGACATCTCTGTTTACCAGATCGATAAGTTTTGCTCCAAAGTAAACAATCAATAGAATAGGAATGAACCTGCCAAGTCTGCGCAGAATATGAATTTCAGGTTTCAGCCCGAAAGCTTTTGCTGCTACTAGAGATTCAAAAGTTGCCATCGCTAATCCAGATGCAAATGCGGATAACAGAAACAGCAACGGTAGAACAGGGCTATGCCAGAGTTGATGAACCTTGCCCGGAGCAATAACCATCAGTGAACCAAGCGATGATTGATGAGCACATGACAGAACAACACCTGCAAGAATGAAAAATGAAATAAATTTATGCATGATTCTTTGCAGGAAGTGCAGCAGATTATCAACTGGTTTATTTAGTTTTGCAAATATGCCAGGAAGATTAACTCTGCCACAAAAACGTTCACATACTATTGGTAGAAACTCAATATACAGAACAGTTACATACATCATAACGCAGATACCGACTTCAAACAGAACCGAGTTGCCTTGCCACATGGAAGGTAGCATGACGTGCCAGATGTTGTAGTACCTGCCAAGGTCAACACAAACTCCAAGTGCCGCAAAAGTATAGCCAAACATCGCTGTTAAAAGAGCAGGTCTGACAAGTGCATGATATCGGTGGGCGTGAATGACATGAGCCAGGAATGCTGTTGTGAAGCCACCGGCAGCCAGGGCGACACCAGTTGCTACATCAATAGCTATCCAGATACCCCATGGATATTGATCATCGAGGTTGGTTACAAAACTGAGTCCAAAGAACAGTCGTGCAATTAATACCGAGATACCGGATACCGCTAAGATTATTAAAACCCAAGTTCCTTTAGTTAGAAAAGGAACACCTGTATTTAAAGGGGCTGGTCTGGTATTAGCCATCAGAAGGATCCTTTTTCATTGCTTTCATTGTTGCGCCAAGTAATCCCAGTAGCATCAACGGCCCTGAGAAACCTCGGAAGATTCCGTGCTGAATTGTTTCGGTTACTACTGCTGGACTTTCATCACCGACCTCAGGAAATTTCAGTTCCTTGAAGTCTGTTCCTGAAATCATCATCCAGGATGTACCGCCAGCCTCCTTTTCTCCATAGACATGGTCTATGTATCGATCTGGATTTCGACGAATTCTTTGTTCGGCAATTTTTAGTAATTCTGATCTTTTCCCAAATGTCAGTGCTTCGCGTGGGCAGATTTCAACACAAGCAGGTTTGCCACTGCCATTCAGAGTTTTATCGGAGCAGAGAGTACATTTTCTAACTTGTGGGGTGGTGGCATTGAGATATTCATATGCTGGAACCTGGAATGTGCAGGCTACCATGCAGTACCTGCAACCGATGCATTTGTCTGCATCATAAGTGACAGGTCCCATTGGATCTTTTTGCAATGCGCCAACAATACAGGCAGAAACACAGGCGGGGTGTTCACAATGCATGCATTGAACCTTAGCATCAGTCTGAACTGAAGTTTCAGAGGCGGGGAATCTGTTGACTACTGTGTACTCAGTTGTTGTTGGCCGTCGATACTTTTCAAAAACACAAGTATCATCGTAATATTCGATAGGATAACTGGATAGTTCATTTGCCCCCGCACAAGCCCACTCACATTTTCTGCATCCGATACAGAGCGTGAGGTCAGCAAGTACTCCGAATCTTTCAGAATCCAGATGAGGGCCATTGGAAGCTTGCGCCGGTAGTACCATTGTAGTAGTCGCGACACCTGCAATTTTCAAAAACTCTCTACGGGTTGTCATTTTGTACCTTCTCTTGGGTGGAATGAACAAGTGCCGCTACAGGCGCTGATGACACAATCTTCGCCACAATTGCCATCACACTGCATGCAGATCAAATCAGTTTTCTGTTGGTCGGAGAGTAGGCCTTGAATGAATTTTCCCAAGTAACTCAGGAATTGTTCTTTTTCATTTTCACTGAATTTGGATAGCACTGCATTCTGTTTTTTTGATGAAACAGTATTGAATTTTGTAATAATATTCTGGCCATCTTTGGCAATTGAGACAAACTGTTGTCGCCTGTCTTCTTCACCAACTGATCTTGTAACCAGACCTTCTTTTTGCATGCTTTCAATATTTTTACTGGCAGCAGCATTACTGATACCCAGAACATTGGCAATTTCGCTAATGCCAAGCTTGTCTCTGTTGCTGAGTATTTTGAGCAGATAAAACTGGTTGTGAGATAAGTTCAAGTCTGTTGATTTTTGAAGATTGTCTTTCAGGCAAATCTCCAGAACAACCTGAGAGAGGATTCTGATGTTTTCAGCTACTGCAGTATTCCGATCGCGCATAATTTAACTCCGTTAATGTTTAACTTAGTTAAATAATAGCACAAATTGAGAAGGTGTCAATAAAAAAACAGGGGCCATTTTACGGCCCCCGTTGAAGTTAAGATTAATTACTCAGAGAACATCCACCCGTCAGGTAGTGTAACTGGCATCATCATCAGTTGTCCGCTACCTTGAGATTCAGCCATAATTTCCAACCACTCAATTGCAGGATCTGCTCTGTTTCCAGAATAATCCGAGATATATAGTGCCGGGCTGATATTGATTGAACCAAGCATTCCAAACGGTGTTCCCAGGCTTGGCATTTCAAATAATGGTCTTGGTGGATACTCAGTTAATTGGAATCTATCACCAATTCCTGCAAGGTCAGCAGCTCTGTTGATGGCACTTTGCAGTCCACCAATTGAATCGGCCAATCCGTTTTCAACTGCATCTGCACCCATCCAGATACGACCGCCAGCGATTGGGTAAATGTCGTCAGTAGACATGTTTCTGCCTTCGGCTACTGCCTCAACAAAACCATCATACATATCCAGGATATCTTCTTTTTGAAGTGCAAACTCTTCATCAGTCAGATCCCTTGCTGGCAACTTAAATCCAACAAAAGGGTATCTGTATGATTGGTTCATTGAGTAATGCTCACCACGTTCAACTCCGTCAACATTCAAACCAACTTTTTCATGCATCTCTTTATCCCAGACCCATGCAGAAATTACACCAATTGAACCTGTGATTGTTAATGGAGTAGTAATGATCTCATCGCCATACATACTAATCCAGTAACCACCTGATGCTGCAAGGTCACCCTGGCTGATAATAACCGGCTTGCCTTCATCCTGGATCAACTTGATTGCTTCAGCAACCAGGTCGCTTGGTAACGGGTCCCCACCAGGAGAATCGGCACGCAAGACAACAGCTTTTACATCCGGGTTATCAGCAAGTTTGCGCATATAGGCACTTGTTGATCTACCTTTAATTCCAGTGTCCATGCTACATCCACCTACAGCATAAACAACTGCAACTGTTCCAGGTTTGCCCCAGGTTTCGTCATGGAATTCTTTTTTATCTATACTATTTAAGGATGACCATAGGAGATTTTTTTCTTTGGTCAGGAATTTCTTCAGGTCATACCATCTGCCCAGCTTGTCAGCAAGTCCCAGCTCAACCGCTTCAGGAGCTGTCAGGGATACGAGCTCATCAACTACATTATCGAAACTATCATTAGTGATCTGGTCTCGGGATGCAGCGCCATCTCTGAATTCTTCATAAATCACATCAACAAGTCTGCCGAGTTGCTCTTTGTCACCGTCACTCATATCAGTACGATCAAAAGATTCAACAGCAGTTTTGTGTGGGAAAAATTGCATTGCCCGGAAGCCGATTCCAAACTTGTCCAACATTTCGCGAAGATAAGTTTTGCTTACGCCTACTCCTGAAAGATCAAAACCGCCCCATTTGTCCATATAGATTTCCGATGCAGCAGAAACCAGGTAGTAACTACCCATACCGGCACGGTCTATGAAGATGTAAACTTCCTTGTCATTTTCTCTAAGCTCTAACAGTTTCTCGCGGAATTCCCAGATTAGTGAAGGTTTTCCACCGAAGTAACTCAAGTTTAAAGCAATAGCTTTTATGTCATCGGAATCACGGATGATATCCAGTTCTTTAACAAGGTCCAGCCATGCAATGTGTTTGCTATCGCCCCATTGATACTTTGAGTAGGTGAGGTATTTATTTTCCAGATTGTATGCAATAACCCGGTCTTTTTTGCCAAACTCAAAATGATCCCAGTCAGCAACAGGAGCAACTGGTGAATCGCCAGTAACCAGGAAGGCTGTGCCAAGTTGATCTCCGTCTTTATTATACGATGGCAAAGCATGATGGCCGGCACCACCTTTGAAAGTAAAGCCTACGTTAAGGCTGAACGTATAATCATCAAATTCTGATTCACGCATTTTGGCACCAATATGGATACCACTAATAGGTCGAAACTCAAATCCTGCGCCCCAGTAGCCGTCTTCCAGCTGGTCCTTGCCATGCATTGAATAGTCAGCAAAGACAGTGAACATGTCAGAACCAAATGGTCTGATGCCAAAGTCTGCAATACCGAGTCTGCCACCAGACTCAAGAGATTCAACGCCACTTAATCCATAACTTATCCAGGGAGCAGGACGTTTGATAATACCAGCTACAATAGATTTTTCGCGTGGAAGAATATTTGTGTCTCCGCCGCCCCATCGATATGCCATTCCAAAGTGAGACTCACGGTCACCACCTGAAAATCCCAGCTGGTAATCTCTGATAGTACCTTGAGCAAGAGTCTGGTTCATTACTGAAAAACCAAGTCCTCGGCCAGTAGAAAATCCCCAGTTTTCCATGCCGCCGTGCTTTATGCGTCTGTCAGTCCAATAAAACGATGTGTTGTTGACATCATTTGTTGACCAACCTGCAGGGTTAAAAAATGCTGCAGTTGCGCCACCGGTGACACTAGGAGTTTGAGGCAGGAACAGGGAAGTGTTGTGATAGTCAGTTATTGCTTCATCGCCAGCAAAGAGTAAAGCAGGTAAAAGCATTAAGACAAATAGTAATCGACGCAAGGTAATCTCCTTTTCAAGACCGTCAGAACAGAATATGATTAGGTTGTAATACGCATAATGCAGGTACATGTTACACTCGGAGTTGCAATGTCACAAGATATACAAAAATTACGCGATAAAATTTCCGAAATCGATGCAGAGTTGATCGATCTTCTGGGCAAACGGTTTGCGCTGTCAGCTGAGATTGGCAGGTTGAAAGACAAATTGCAGTTGCCGATAGTAATCGAGAGTATTGAAAAACCGGTCATAGCCAGAGCGCGTGCTGCTGAGTCTGGTGTTTCTGCCGATACAATGGAATCGATTTTCAGAGAAATTATCAAGGGGTCAGTTGAAACTCAGGAGCGATGAGTTTGCAGTGGAGGTTTTGAGTTGAACAGAGAAGCAGCATGGACAGCAGCTATCGTATTTTTTGTGATAACAGTTATCGCAGTTCTGGGAATGTGATGTTGTACTATTGGCAGGATGTTGTAGCAGTTCCGTTGACACTTTTGATTGTCTGTTTAGTGCGCCGGTTACGCGGTATGTGTGAGCCGATGCCAATATCGCATATTGTTGGTACTGTTATCGCTTTTGCAGTTGTATTTGAGATGATACTGCCACTGTTTTCAAGCAGATTTACACCCGATGTCTGGGATTTATGGTGCTACATTCTAGGCGGGATTATTTTTTATCTTTTCATACGAGCAAAAAGATTACTTAAGCCAAAACTCATTGAAGATTGATTTTTCACGCTCGCGGATGCCTTCCCATTTATTAGTTTCGATTTGCATTTCCGCAGCTGGCTTTTCCTGGTCCCATTGCATTTGTCGCAGGTCCATATAATCGTTCAACAGTGCATTTTTTGAAGTATCTCGTTCAGCTTTTTTAAACATGAAATCATTTGAAATTATCAGCGATGGTTTTTCAGGATCAGAGGAGAAGTCATCTGTAATGTCAACCGCACCACTCCATATCGATTCAAATATTTTTGTATCGACAGGTTCAGAAACCACTTCTACTGGAGCATGTTTTTCTACTTCTATGACAGGTGGTCGTTGCAGGATAAGATAATCGGTTGTGACAGCTACTTGTGGGTGAGGCTTGGGATTCCATGGATAGAAATATGATGAAGTAACAGCGATCAGCCAAAGGAGAATTGCTGCACCGATGAGGCTGATTGGCCATCGCCAGGGAGACTCGGTTGAGTATATTTGTGTTGGTAACATAATTGCGGGGGCGCTGGGAACGCCCCCCTTTGCGACTCTGTAGGGAACTACTTTCTCAGGTCTTTGATCTCTTTACGGAGCTCTTTAATCTGAGCTTTGATTATTTCGAGCTCTTTTTTCAGTACCATCTGTTGGATTTTTGCCTTGTCCTTACCACCATGCTGGAAGACGTTAGGGCCACCTTTACCCTTGAACATCATGTGTATGTCTTCCATATGGTCCATATCATGATCCATCATGAATTCTTTTTTGATTATTTTTTTATGCTTTGGAGCTGGGGCTGCACCGAGAGTAACTTTTTTTGACTTATTTTTGCCTTTGCGTTTTACACAAACTTTTACTTTTTCTTCAGGTTTGGTGCCTTGCATAAACGCTATGACATCACTACCACAACCAATTTTTGTATCTTCAATTTTTATGATGACATCGCCAGCTTTAAGGCCCGCTTCTTCTGCAGCTGAATCCTTAATGATTTCCTCAATCAGAACGCCGCGATCAACACCAAAATATTCACTTAATTGACAGTTTAGATCTTTGAGTTGGACACCAAGGAAGCCGTGAGCAGGTTTACATAACACTTTTTTGGTCAAATAGTTAGATTTTTCATCAGTCCATATAAGCTCATTGCCTTCAAGTTCAATCTCTTTAGTCTCACCATCTTCAATGATGATGATTTTCATTACTTGATCTGAATCTTCGTCTATAGTGACGGTAATTTCTTTTTCAATATCTTGTGCTGAAACCATTCCCGCGGAAAACGCAAGTGCGGCAAATAGAGTGAGCAATTTTGAGAAGGACATTTTATTCTCCTGGAGTTAAAATTATGGTTCAGGAGAATAATACGCACTCTATATTTTAAAGTTCCAATTAATTCAGTGGTTTTTGAATTGTAAATGCGCCTCTGATATCGGCCTCTTTGAAACCGACAGCTTTATCTTCAGGGTACAGTTCTGCAATTTTTAAACTAACGTCTTTGTTCATATCAGTTCCGTGGCATCTCAGGCAAATAGGGCCAGTGGGAATAGCTTTCATGTAGCGATAAGTCTGGTGACCTTCACTATCGGTGACTATTTCTCCAAACTCTGATATTTTGCCTTTTTCAAATTGTTCAAGTACAGCAAGCTCCCATTTGTCAGGGGCATTTTTCGGATTACGGGTTTTTAGGCTGGTTCTGCTGACAATCATACCTTCTTCAATTGAAATAGTCTCTGTGATTGGCACAGCTTCAACACTGCAAGTTTGCAGTGCGCCAACCGGCCCGGACTCTTCCATTGCATTTATAAGTGCCAACTTCAAGGCAGCACCCAATTTTTGTATCGATGTTTTGCATGATTCATCATAAGTATTTATGTCATCAGCAATTGCACCAGTGCTGATAAGTAGGGCTAATAATAGTGTCAGAAAACGCATGGCAACTCCTAGGGTTTGAAGTAGTTATTGTTGTAAACTGCGAGTTTGGGCTCTGTCATTTCATCGATTGCCCACTTGATTCCTTCACGACCAAAACCAGAACCTTTGATTCCACCGTAAGGCATGTTGTCAACACGCATGCTTGGTATATCGCCAATAATTACGCCACCAGTCCTGGTCTCAGAAACAGCGTAACGGGCGTTGCCGATATCTTTAGTGAAATATCCTGCCTGAAGACCATACACTGAATTGTTAACTTTTGCCACTGCATCGTTGAAATTGGTGAATGATTCCATAGTTGCAACGGGTCCAAAAACTTCACTGCTGTAGACATCGGCATTTGTTGGAACATCTTCCAGAATTGTGGCATCAAAAAACGACCCGTTGCGTTTGCCTCCACAAATAACTTTGCCGCCACTATTGTTAACCCAGTCTTCAATACGGATTGCATCTTCTTCAGTAATCATTGGGCCAAGAAATGTGGATTCATCTGCAGGGTCGCCGGACTTTAGTTTAACTGCTTCTGCAATTAGAAGTTCCTTGAGTTCGGAGTATAAGGAACTGTGTGCAATGATTCTTTGAATACTGATACAGCTTTGTCCCGATTGGTAAAATGCACCGGTAATCAAGCGTGGTACTATATATTCCAGATCACTGTTTTGGTCGATCACACAAGCTGCGTTGCCACCAAGTTCGAGGGAGATTTTCTTCTGGCCACATTGCTGTTTCAGTTTCCAGCCAACATCAGGACTGCCGGTAAATGAAAGTAGTGCAATCCTGGGATCGGTGATCAAAGGCTCTGCGTCTTTGCCAGCACACGGGACAACAGAAAATGCACCATCGGGCAAATCAGTTTCAGCCAGAATCTCAGCCATTAGAATTGAGCTGATTGGAGTAGAGCTGGCCGGTTTTAAAATAAATGGGCAGCCGGTTGCAAGTGCTGGCGCCATTTTATGAGCTGCCAGATTTAGCGGGAAGTTAAACGGAGTAATGAATGCACAGACACCAACAGGTTCCCGTCGAATTTCAGCTTCATACCCTGTGGCACGTTCACTGATATCAAGGGGCATGATTTCACCGTTTATGCGAACTGATTCTTCAGCTGCAATACGGAAAGTATCTATAGCACGGGTTACTTCAACACGCGCATCGTTGATTGGTTTTCCAGCCTCAAGACAGAGAATTTTAGAAAGTTCTTCATGTCTTCTGGTAAGGGCATCAACAAAGCTCAGCAGTATTTCCTGGCGCTTCCATGCTGGAAGTTTGCGCATTTCTTCTTTTGCAGAACAGGCGGCGGTTATTGCCTGATCCAGTTCTGCAGGGCCAGCAGAAGAAACCGATGCAATTACATCTCCTGTAACTTTATGCAGAACCTCGATTGAGGTTTCAGTCTTGACTTGACGACCGGCAATGTAACATGGGTAGTTCATTTTAATCTCCAGTGACGGCCAAACGCGGGGACATCGTTCATATAATCCCTGTAACTCTGGCCATGCTCTGCTAACAGTTTTTTCTCTTCAATTTTTGCGCCGATTATAAAGTACAGTACAAAAACAGTACGCCATACAATTGAAGTTGTTGTGAAATTATTGTAGAAAACTACAAATATTATACCAGCTACGTAATAGGGGTGGCGCATGTAATTCAGAATTCCTGCACGATTGAATAGCGGTTCTTTTTCAGGATTTATGATTTGAGTGATACCAAGAAAAAATCGATTGTCATATTGCCTGACTGCCATCAGCGTAATGACGACACTTAATGATACCATCAGCACACGTGATGCAGGAAACATGCTGTATAAGTGTTCACCAGGGAATTGTCTGACGACCAGGAATGCCATACCAAGAGTTAAACAACTGAATATGACATAAATAAATCGATACCAACCAGAAAAATTGCCAAGCGCTTTTCGACCAAAGTCTTCAACGCCTGGCATTATCAATATCGAGTGCATAGTGCACCACAAAACAGCTACTGCACCTACAATAATCTGGTCAGACATTTTTTCTGGCTCTGATCCAGAAATAGATAAACATCAGACCAACAAGTGCGTAGGCACCACTTTTTACAGTTGTTATTGTTTGGTCGTCACCCTGCATAACCAGAATCAAAAACAGTAAACCTGCTCCCAGATTGCCAGCTCCAAGTGCCAGAAATCCCCATGGAGGGAAGCTGCTTTTCTTTGCCATCATTAAGCCCCGTTTCTAACCATATTTTCAATGCCACCAGCAACAATTACTTCCTGAACTGGTCTGCCAAGAGCAGAAAAACCGAAGCTTTTACCATTCCAGGTTATTGTGGCATTTGCAAAATCGACGGTCATGTTTTCACCAACAGCAGTTTTGTCATTGTTATCTTTATATTCCACGCGGACAGCTTCAACAAGCTGTGGGCTTTCCAGGCAGATAAACCCGTTATTGATTGCGTTGCGGAGATAAGTCTGACTGTATGAACCTGCGATGACCATGCTGATTTCTGCAGCTTGAAGTGCAGTTACAGCCTGCTCTCTACTTGATCCGGTTCCAAAATTGAAACCACCAATTATCAGATCACCAGCATTTGCTATTTCAGCAAAGCCAGGGTCATAGTTTTCCATTACAACGCGTGCCATCTCCTGAACAGTGATATCTTCACGA
Organism: bacterium; assembly: GCA_024229695.1. Classification (GTDB taxonomy): domain Bacteria; phylum Krumholzibacteriota; class Krumholzibacteriia; order LZORAL124-64-63; family LZORAL124-64-63; genus JABIBH01. Next base: position 18,445 of record JAAESD010000563.1, on the reverse strand, counting down.
TATGTGTAGTCTTTGGAATAGATACCATCGGTGTTGAGATTGTCGTGGTCCAGCCAGAGCATACGACCTTCAGTTGACGATGGGAAACCGTCGATGATTTCAACACTACCAGCCGATTTTACAATCTCGTTTTTGGTGAAATTATAATCAGGAATTGAGCTGTCGAAATTGTCAGGGCCGGAGATATAGCCATTGATTGCAGATTCAACAACAACCGGTGGGCTTGCCAGATAACATTCAGAATCCGAGTCACCCATTCTGCCTTTGAAATTTCTGTTTGTTGCAGAAATTCCAACTTCGCCAGCTTCAAGGAGTCCGATTCCAAGTCCTATACATGGACCACAACTTGGAGGCAAAGCAGTAGCGCCAGCATCCAGAAGTTTCTGCCATGCACCCGATTCTTTTGCCTTGTCTTCAACCCATTGACTTGCAGCAGCCAGGTAAAGATCAACGCCATCTTTAACTTTACGACCGTTAATTACAGAAGCTGCAATTTCAAGGTCTTCCAGTCTGGAGTTTACACATGACAGCAGGTAAGCCTTGTGAATCTGTTTTTCCTCTGCCTGAACTGTTGCCAGTGGTGTTCCAAGTTGTACAACATGAGGCCCGGCTATGTGAGGAGTAACTTGCCCAAGATCAAGTTCAATTACAGCTGCATAGTTTGCATCGGCATCACTTGTCAGTGGATTATCTTTCCACGATTGAATCATCTCGGCAGTTAAGCGCTCATTACTGTTTGCAAACAGGCGAGTGTTGTAATACTCGATAGTGACATCGTCACAAGGGAACCAGCCAACCAGTGCACCCCATTCTGTGCTCATATTGCTGATTGTCATTCGTGCGTCCATAGACAAGTTGGCAACACCTGGTCCTGCAAACTCAATTGCGGAGTTCAACGCTTCGCCATTGCTGTACTGGCTGCACAGCGTGAGAATGAGATCCTTGCCGGTAACTCCAGGTTTGAATTCACCAGTAAGAACAACTTTCAGCATTGGTGGAATTTGCCACCAGAATTTTCCGGTTGCCCAGATTGCAGCAGCATCGGTACGAACAACAGGTGTACCAACAGCTCCAACAGCCCCATAGATATTTGAGTGACTGTCGCTTGCAACACAAAAGCCGCCAGGTTTTACAAAACCGTTTTCCAGCATCATCTGATGACCGATACCACTGCCAGCAGGATGAAAAGCGATGCCTTGATCAGCAGCAAATTTTTCAATCCGGGCATACTTTTTGACATTGGTTTCGCTCTTGTTCTGGATGTCGTGATCAAGGGCGTAAACAGGTTGGTCAGGATTGTGAACGTTGGCAACACCAAGGCTCTCAAACTTATTCATAACTGCAGCTGTGTTATCGTGAGTCATGACATGGTCGGGGACCAGCGTCACAAAATCACCAGCATGAAGTTCTGCAGATTCAGGAAGATTGATTGCATGGGACTGGGCGATTTTTTCAATGATTGTTTGAGCCATTTCATACCTCTGGAAAACTGGTTATAGTTTTAGTTGCAGGTATAAGTTGGCACAGAATTGCTCATCATTCAAGCTATCAACCCGGATAATTATCAGCAATATACTCAGTCAGATAATTGAGCTGAGTTTGGCGATCCTGTGACAGCTGTTTTGCACAGTCACCAATTGAAATCAGCCCGCACAGTTTGCCACTGTCTATAACCGGCATATGCCTGCAGTGAGCCTCAGTCATCATTGCCATAACGTCTTCAACATCGTTATCAGGTGTCAGATAGATAATCCGATGGCTCATTACTTCGCCAACTTTTGTGTCACGGGAATTTTTATTCTTCAGGGCAACTTTTGAGAGATAATCACGCTCTGTGATAATCCCCGAAACAGTTTCATCTTCAATGACCAGCAAAGAGCCTATGCCTAACTCAACCATTTTTGCAATTGCGTCATAAACGGTTGTTTCGGGCTCGATTGAATGGATGTTGCCACCTTTAGCTGTGAGAATATCGCTTACCTTGGTCATGATGACTCCTTTGAAGTTGTTAATAATATACACACCCTACACTTATTCTGTTGATTGTGCGACAAGTTTTTTTAGGTTACTTTCAACGAAACAAAAAGGGGCAATTATGATAGTTGGAATTGGAACAGATCTGGTTGAAGTCAAAAGAGTTGAGAAACTTCTTGAAGATAAAGAACGATTCAGAGATCACATGTTTACTGCTGGTGAAATCGCAGCCAGTGATGGAAATGTACGCGCTGCTGAAAAATATGCTGCCAGGTTTGCTGCCAAAGAAGCTGCAGTCAAAGCTTTTGGCACAGGATTGCGCGGGGGCATAGAGTGGCGCGATATTGAATTGTTGAACGATGAGCTTGGCAAGCCGTCATTGGTTTTTCATGGCAAAGCCAAGGAACTGGCTGACAGTCTTGGTATCACTGGCAGTTTTGTATCGATATCTCATTTGAAAGAGATTGCCAGCGCCGTGGTTGTGTTGGAGGGGTAAAATGGCTTCGCGAATTCATGGGTATGATTTAGCAAGATCGCTTGCAATTTTTGGAATGGTTGTTGTCAATTATACATTGGTAATGAATGCGGTAACCGGAAATAATCTACTCATCGGTTTTGCGCATTTGTTTCAAGGTAGAGCGGCGGCAATGTTCGTAGTTCTGGCAGGAGTTGGAACAACCCTTTTTGCCAGAAGCAGAGCTGCCAGAGCCAGAGCTTCCTTATTAAAAAGAGCAGTATTATTAATAGTAATCGGATTGCTGTTTACGCCTGTATGGCCGGCTGACATTCTTCACTTTTATGGCTTCTATTTTATTGCTGGCGCGTTCCTTATAACAGCATCTAACCGCACTGTCTGGATGTCGATACTGTTTTTTGTAATTACTTTTCCACTATTGTTGTTGTTTCTCGATTACGAGACGGCCTGGAATTTTGAAACATTCGCTTACTACGATTTTTGGACAATCAAGGGAATGTTCAGGCATATTTTCTTCAATGGATTTCACCCGGTTTTTCCCTGGACTGCTTTTTTGTTGCTTGGGATGTGGCTTGCCCGACAAAATCTATTTAATTCAGCAGTTAGGCTGAAATTGATGGTTTGGTCACTGTCAATCTGGGTAGCTTCGGAACTGCTCTCTGACCAGTTAATTCGCTACTTCGATGAAGCTGCAGAGCTGCTTGGGACAGCCCCAATGCCTCCAACTCCACTGTATCTTCTTGCTGGCGGCAGTCTGGCTGTTTTCGTAATTGTTGGTTGCGTATGGTTGTCGTTTAAGTTCAGTTCTTCCAGAGTACTTTCACTGTTTTATAAAACTGGAGAAATGTCGCTGTCCCTTTATGTGTTGCATGTTGTTTTGGGGATGGGAATACTTGAAGCAATGGATAAACTGGAAAATCATACAATAGAATTTTCTCTCTTGTATGCTTTTTCATTCTGTTTATTCGGAATTGTTTTTGCAAATCTATGGGGCATGAAATTTAAGCAGGGTCCCCTGGAGTGGATTTTCAGAAAACTTGGCAACTAAAAGAACTGCAAAAAATTGCCATCATTTTCAAAATGCTGTATAATCATTAGATGTCGAATTTCATATTTAACAGGGGGATAGACTTGAAAACATTACTCATTTCCGTTTTACTGTTGGTCCCAATAATCACTTTTGCTGGTATTCCTGATTTTTCTAACTGTTCTGCAGCATGCGCTTACTATGGGTTTGTATCTCTTTTTGTTGTGCCCGATGGTTCTGGACAACTTTTGACTGAAGCATCTATACGAGATCTTGCTGGTGATGGCCCAATCGATGCTACGATTACAGTCACACTCATAGATTTACATGGTTATCCAATATATATGTTCCCCGAAGAAGATGTATGGTTGGAATCCTCTCTGGGTGGAATGATGGCTTGTGCTGGTAGTGTTCATGCAGATGCCCCTAGCGATATAAACGGGGAGATGACTTTCACATCGGCTCTTCGTGCTGGAGGTTACTCAGCTGATGGAGAGCAGATGGTTGTGTTAATAAACGGTATGCCTGTAATTGGTAATGATTTAGACATAAAAGTTAACAGCCCTGATATTGATGCCAATGGTATTGTTGATTTATCCGATATTGTACTGTTTGCAGGGGACATGGGCAGTTACAATTTCAGAAGCGATTTTTATCAAGATGGCATATTGAATCTTGTCGATATAGTTTTCATGGCCGGTGCTGTTGGCGGCAACTGCCCATAGAGAATACAAAAATAAAAAAGAGCCGGGTTTATTAACCTGGCTCTTTTTTTTCATAAATTGCTCGTGAGCTGTCGAAAACTGGGGAAACAGTGTATAATCTATAGATTATACACTCAATAAAAGGACACCCGATGAAAAAAATACTAGCTCTAATGTTAGTTCTAACTGTAGCAATAAGTGTTAATGCGGAAACTCGTAGAGTTCCAGCAGAATGGGAAACTCAAACAGGTATTTGGATGCAGTGGCCAAAAGGTTACGAGACATCTTATCAGCCAGATTTTTGTCGGATTATTGATGTACTTCAAGAGTACGAAACAATTCACATGATTGTACGCAGCATTAGTGCAAGAAACCAGGCTCAAAGTTATATCCTTAATCAAGGTGTTTCGCTGGGAAATATCGAGTGGCATATTCTGCAATACAACGCTTCTTGGCTGCGCGATAATGGACCAATTTATGTCATAGTTGATGGTGAGATTGTAGTACAAGACTGGGTTTTCGATGCTTGGGGAGAGCAATATCCACCATGGGCTGAAGACGATGCTATTCCGTGCCAGATTGCATCGATTTTAAATCTACAATGTGAAAGTTTTGACCTGATTGTTGAAAAAGGAAATCTTGAGTTCAACGGTGCTGGAGCGATGATTGTGTCGTGGCCTTGTCAGCAGAATCGAAATCCTGATGTGAGCATGGCAGAGCAAGAAATTATTTTCCAGGATGCATTTGGCGTATCGGATGTGATTTGGTTAATGAGTGCGCCTGCTGAAGAATTGACTGGCGGACATACAGATGGTATCGCACGGTTCATAAACGAGACAACAGTTGCGGTTGTAAGATATGTTGATCAAAACGATGATGATGCGCAAGTCTACGAAGAAGCGGCAACCATAATTGCCAATGCCGGTTTCAATGTTGAGCGGATTGATATGCCAGGTTATGTGAGTTATAGCGGAACTCAATTACAGGCAGGCTATGTAAACTGGTTGGTTACTGAGAATGCTGTTATTGCTACTGGATTTAATATTCCTGTTTGGGACAATGCTGCAAAAGCAAGGATTGAACAGTTTTTCCCAGGTCGCGATGTTCATGTTATAGACACCCGTGAAATTTGGCGATGGGGTGGCGGAGTTCATTGTGTTACAAACGACAAACCTTTGCTCAATATTTCATCGGTCCCATTAGAGATTAAGACTGCTAAGCTTCTTCTAAATCACCCAAATCCATTTAACCCTATGACTACTTTGTCATTTGATTTACCAAGCGATGGATTTGCAAAGCTAGAAATTGTTGATGCCACCGGTAGTTTAATTAAAGTGCTTATTAATGAATTTAGTGCTGAAGGACTGCATGAAGTGACCTGGAATGGTTGCAATTCATTAAGCCAACCAATGTCATCTGGAGTTTATTATTCCAGGCTAAGCTTTAATGGTGAAGTTGACAGCGGTAGAGTAGTTTTAGTTCGATAGATTTTTTAAGAGCCAGACTATAGCCTGGCTCTTAATATAAAAATTATTCAGCTGCTGGTGGAGCAGGAGCAGCCCTTACTGCAAGCTCACGGTCCATCATATAAATACCGTGTCCTGAGTCACCCAACATTTTGAGTTTGCCACAGATTGCATCTACAGTTGCTTCTTCTTCAACTTGCTCGCTGATGAACCATTGAAGCATATTTTCGGTAGCATGATCTTTTTCATCATGAGCAATATCGACAATATTATTGATATTTTTTGTCATAAATTGCTCGTGAGCATAAGATGCTTCAAACATTGCCAGCGGTGAATCCCATTCTGTTGCGGGAGCATCGACAGCTTTCAAAGTGACTCTGCCGCCAACAGCATTCACATAATCGTAGATTTTCATGGCATGGAACAGTTCTTCCTGAGCTTGCATGCGCATCCAATGTGCGAAGCCGTCAAAGTTGTTACTTTCACACCAGGCAGCCATCGAAAGATAAAGATATGAAGAAAAGAATTCTTCATGGATTTGTGTGTTTAATGCATCTTGCATTTTAGCTGTAAGCAATGTACATCCTTTATTGTAGAAAACTGAAATTCTTCTATACTAATTTAAGACATAAGATGGAATTTTCAAGCATTGTGTAAAAGTTGACAAAAATAGTCTTGTTTACGATATTGTGCTTATCAATTCCCGAAAGGACATACAATGCCGAAGACAAAACTGAGCGATTTCAGCATCAGTTACATGCAGATTCTCGATGAAAATGGTGCAGTTGATACTGACCTGGAACCATCGTTATCAAAAGAACAACTCGTTGAACTATATAGACATATGCAGTGGGGCCGCATCACTGATGAGCGGATGTTGAAGCTCCAGAGACAGGGTCGTATTGGTACATTTGGACCAAGTATTGGTCAGGAAGCTGCGCATTGTGCATCGATGTTTTGCATGCGTGACGATGACTGGTTTGTAGGCTGTTTTCGTGAGCATGGCGCCCGATTGATGCGTGGTGAGAGTCTTGTAAAACAGCTCAATTATTTCAATGGCTACACTGAAGGCAATGTTGGAGGCAATCCAAGAAACTTGCCGGTTTCAGTAATTGTTGGAGCTCAAGGCTTACATGCAGTTGGTCTTGCTTATGCCAGTAAATTGAAGGGCGAAGATTCCGTTGCAATAGTATATCAAGGTGATGGCGCAACAAGTCAGGGTGACTTTCATGAAGCGCTGAATTTTGCATCGGTCTGGAATGTACCAGTGATTTTTGTGGTGCAGAACAATCAATGGGCAATTTCAGTGCCTCGAGAGAAGCAGACTAAATCAAAATCGATTGCTCAAAAAGCGATCGCTTATGAAATGAACGGCATTCAAGTTGATGGTAACGATCCATTGGCGGTATATACAGCAACTAAAGAAGCAGCTGATCGAGCCAGAAATGGTGAAGGCCCAACACTCATTGAAGCGGTTACTTATAGAATGATGATGCACACAACTGCTGATGATCAGTACAAGTACAGAACCAAAGAAGAAGAGGATAGCTGGAAACCGAAAGATCCTCTGGTTCGATTCAGGAAATATCTGGAAAACAAAAGTTATTGGGATAACAAGGCAGAAGATAAGCTTCAAGCTGAATTAAAGGCAGATTGCGATGCTCAGGTAAAAGAGTTTGAATCGCAGGCTGATTTCCCGCGTGATGTCTCTTTTGAACATGTTTTTGGAACAGAACACGCTGTAATCAGCGAACAAAAAGTTGAGTTTGACCAGGAGCTTGAGGAGGAAAACGATGCCTAAATTAAATATGGTACAGGCAGTTACTTTGGCTCTTGAAGAACAGATGACCACCGATGAGTCTGTAGTTGTTCTTGGAGAAGACGTTGGTGTTGATGGTGGCGTTTTTCGCGCAACTGAAGGTCTTCTGGATAAGTTTGGTGAGCAAAGAGTAATTGATACTCCACTTGCTGAAAGTGGGATTGTTGGTGCGTCGATTGGGATGGCAATGGCTGGTTTAAAACCTGTTGCTGAAATGCAATTTTCCGGGTTTTCATATCTGTCGATTCCGCAGATGGAGGGTCATGCCTCAAGAATGCGAGCCAGAACGATGGGACAGTTTACTGTGCCGATGGTTCTACGTATGCCTTACGGTGGCGGCGTACGTGCGTTGGAACATCACAGTGAGAGTCGAGAGGTTTTGTATGCACATAACCCTGGGCTGAAAGTTGTGATTCCAAGTGGGCCAAGAAACACAAGAGCACTTCTTGCTGCTGCAATTCAGGATCCGGACCCTGTTGTTTTCATGGAGCCGAAAAGGTCATATCGTGCATTCAAGGAAGAGGTTCCAGCAGAGCCTGAGACAATGGAAATTGGCAAGTGTCAGATTGTTCAGGAAGGTACAGATATCACGGTTGTTGCATGGGGTGCAATGATGCACACAACTAAAAAAGCTGTTAAGGAGATTGAAAAAGAACGAGGAATCAGCATTGAACTGATTGATGTTTTGACAATCTCACCACTGGACAGCGATACAATTTGCGAATCGGTCAGAAAAACTGGCAGGTGTGCAATAATTCAGGAAGCGGCACGATCATTCGGGCCAGCGAGCGAGATTATTGCCTGCATAAATGATAAATCACTTCTATATCTCGAAGCACCAGTGCAAAGAGTAACAGGATATGACGTAGTAACTCCATACTTCAATCGCGAGCTCGATTATATGCCAACAGTTGGCAGAATCAGTCGTGGGATTATTGAAGCTGTCGATTTTTAGGAGGACAAAATGTTTGAATTTAATCTCCCAGATCTGGGAGAGGGTATACATGAGGGTGAGATTCTGAAATGGTATATTGCAGTTGGCGATACCATTGAAGAGGATGCACCGCTGGTTGAAGTTGAGACCGATAAAGCTGCAGTTACTATCCCCAGCCCAAGAGGTGGCAAGGTAGTTTCATTAGCTGGAGAGGTCGGAGAAATTATTGAGACTGGTTCAGTTGTCGCAGTTATTGACGATGGCTCTGAAGGAGTTGTTGCAGTTGAAAAAACTGAAGACCCGGTTAAGAAACGAAAGAAAAGAAAAATACCTGCCAACAGCGCAATCCCGGGCAGACCAGTTCCTGCTGCGCCATCGACTAGAAGATTGGCTCGTGAACTTGGTGTAGATATCAACAATTTAAAAGGCACTGGCCCTGGTGGCAGAGTGATGCCAGACGATGTTAAAATGTCTGTTGACGGAGATGTTGTAGAGCTTACTCCAGAGACAAATGCTGCATCGGTTGCAAGTGCAATTCCGTTTTTGGATATAGAAGCTTTACCCGATTATTCATTGCAGGGTGAAGTTGAAGTTGAGCCGTTGAGATCAATTCGCAGACGCGTTGCCAGGAAGATGACAACATCAATGATTCTGGTGCCGCACGTTGCTCACATGGATGAAGCCGATGTCACCGAACTTGAAGACTTTCGCAAGCGTGCGGGTGCAGAACATGAATCCCGTGGTGGCGGTAAGCTTACTTTGTTGTCATTTGTGATTCGCGCAATTACTGCTGGGCTGAAGGAAGCTCCATCATTTAATGCCAGTCTTGATCCTTTGCGTGAAGAACTGATTTATAAAAAGTTTTATAACATCGGTTTTGCTGCGGACACTGGCCGTGGACTGGTAGTGCCGGTTATCAATGATACCGACAAGAAAAGCATCGGTGAAATTTCCAAGGAGTTGCAGCAAAAAGCGGAGCTTGCAAGAGATGGGAAATTGCCACTTGAAGAAATGCAGGGCGGGACATTTACAATTACCAATGTTGGCCCACTTGGTGGAACAGCATTGATACCAACAATCAATTATCCTGAAGTTGCGATTTTGGGGATGGGCAGAGTTCAGGAAAAACCCGTTGTACGAAACGGTGAAATTGTGATTCGTAAAATGTTGCCACTGACCTTGGCATTCGACCACAGAGTTTCTGATGGTGCAGATGCTGCTCGATTTGTAAGTGAACTTATCCGCTGGCTGTCAGATCCAAAACAGTTGTTGCTGGATATTTAGGAGTAATAAAATGGTAATGGGAACATTGAGCCAGGAAGTTGAAACAGTTGTAATCGGTAGTGGCCCTGGAGGCTATGTTGCTGCTTTGCGATTGGCTGCTTTAGGCAAAGAGGTTTTGCTGATTGAAAGGAATAAACAATATGGAGGCACTTGTCTGCTTGAAGGTTGTATTCCAAGCAAAGCTCTGATCAATGCAGTTGAGTTGAAAGAGTCGGCAGAAAATGCTGACAAGTTTGGCATCAGTTTTTCAGGTGTTGAAGTTGATCATAACAAATTACGAGAATGGACCGATGGTGTTGTCTCAACTTTGAGTGGCGGTATTGCTACACTATTGAAAAAAGCTGGTGTTGAGGTGATGTGTGGAGACGCAAAGTTCACCGGAAGCAATGCTTTGAATGTTGGTGGCAATAATATTGAGTTTGAAGATTGCATTATTGCAACAGGTTCTTCTCTGAACAGATTACCTGAAGGAATTGATCAGTCAGTCTGGTCTTCAGCTGACGCTTTAAAACTAAAAGAAGTACCTGAGAGTTTACTGGTTGTTGGTGGTGGTTATATCGGACTGGAACTTGGTCTTGTTTATCAAGGTCTTGGTTCAGAAGTATCAGTTGTTGAATTCAATCCACGTCTGCTTGCTGGTGCTGATTTTGATCTGGCTGATATTATGATCAAGCGGGTTTCAAAACGACTGACTGAAGTTATGACTGAATCTCGGGTATTGAATATTGAGCCGACTAATAATGGTTTCGATGTAAAAATATCACATAACGATGAAGAGTTTGAAAGACACTATGATCAGGTGCTGGTTGCAATTGGCAGAGCTCCTAATAGTGATAATCTTGGACTCGAAAATACTAAAGTTGTTATTGGTGACGGTGGGTTCATTGAAACAGACTCTGAATGCAAAACTGCTGATGCACATATTTATGCGATTGGCGATGTTGCAACAGGACCAATGCTTGCCCACAAAGCTAGCAGAGAAGGCAAAGTTGCAGCTGAGGTTATTTGTGGTGAAAAAGTTGAGTTCGACAACAGGGCCATTCCTGCTGTAGTATTTACCGATCCTGAGATTTCCTGGTGTGGCCTAACTGAACGACGTGCTGAAGAACTCGGGTACCAGATTAACATCGGCAGATTCCCACTTACTGCGTTGGGCAGAGCAAGAGCAATTGGCAGAACCGATGGCATGGTAAAAGTTATCAGTGAGCCAGATACCAATCTCATTTTGGGAGTTGGTATTGTCGGCCCTCATGCCAGCGAGCTAATCAGTGAAGGTGCTCTTGCAATTGAGATGGGCGCAACACTTGCTGATCTGACCGATACAATTCATCCTCACCCAACACTGTCAGAGGCAGTGATGGAAGCAGCAGAAGTTGCAGCGGGGATAGGTGTTCATCTACCGAAAGGCTAAGTATGAAAACCCGATTGATTATAGCAATTGCCGGCCTGGTTGTAGTACTGGCCGGCTTTGTTTATTTGAACATTCAAATTGATTCTGCAGTTGAAAAAAACTGCCAGGAAGTAATGCAACTTTATCCTGATCTTTCACAAAATGAAGCTTTGATGAAAGCTGTTGTATCGGAAGAGATTTCATTGGTTCATCGCAATGAATTGGTATGGACAATAGGTAGATTGAGAATTAAAGAAGCTTTGCCGTTGTTAAATTCTTATTATGACCAGCAGGAATGTGATCACGAAACAAGACTTTGCCAGGATGAATTGAAGAAAGCAATCAAACGTTGTGAATGACTATCCACTCTATGATTCAGATGAAGAATTAATCGCCTCTGTAACTGATTCTGCAAAACTGCAAATTTACAGGCCGGAGTTATCGGTCGTAATTGGTCGCGGGGGAAAAGACATAGAACTTAATCGTGATGTTATTGAGGCTGATAAGGTTCCAATTTACAGGCGACGCGGTGGTGGCTGTGCAGTTGTTCTTGATCCAGGTAATCTGGTTGTTTCACTGGTTGCTCCAATGCCTGGCGTAGGTGGTGTTACAACAGCATTCAGGAAAATTACAGACTGGATGATTGATGGTCTCGCAAAATCTGGTTGCCCAGATATTACCTGGGACGGAACCAGCGACCTGGTAATGAACAATAAAAAGATTGGTGGCTCATGTATTTGGCGAACCAAAGGTCTGGTTTATTATAGCACTACGCTTCTTGTTGAACCTGATTTCAGTTTGATTGAAAAATATCTGCCACATCCTCCAAGAGAACCTGAATACCGGGCAGGGCGAAAACATTCAGAATTTCTGGACAGATTACCTGTGAAAATAGTAGACTTGAGAAACGATTTAGAAATGTTTTTGGATGGAAAGGGAATTTTATGAAAGTACTAGTACTTATACTGTTTATGGCTGCAAGCCTGTATGCACACCCACACCACGATTTGGAAAGCCTTAACAATTCAGTATTGGCAAATGCACCACACTGGTCTGCCGGTTGTTCCGGCCTGCCAAAATCTTTGGAAGATGCCAAAGTTTTTGAGGGCAAGGAGTTTGCCTGTCGGAAAGTAGATCTGGATGGCGATAAGCTGGAAGACTTGATTGTGACAGTTCACAATGAAGGCGTAATGGCTTTCAGGTGTGTTGGCAGAATGGCAAATGGTGACTATGCGTATTCACATATGCCAGTAGATCCTGACTTTAAAAAGACGATGCATCTCTGGAGAGATGAAGTCAGCGTCGACTAAGTTGATCAAATAACAATTCAGATACAACTCGCATTCCTATGCCGACGGATTTTTCGTCGGCATGAAAATTTGGACTATGTAAGGTCATATCCTTGCCTTCAGGTGCAACACCAAGTCGGAACTGGAAGCCAGGCACTACTTGGCCAAATCGTGAAAAATCTTCTCCACCCATTCCAGGTGGATATGTCTGATCGTTTTCTGGACCAAGTACTCTGGCAAAAACTTCTCTGCATTGAGCAACCAGTTCAGGGTTGTTGTAGCCACCGGGAGTGCCGTTGAAAAATTCAAATTCCGGCTCAGGAGCACCGGCAGCAGAAGCAATACCGAGACAGGTTGTGCGGATACGTTCCTGAATTTCGTTGCGGGTTTTTTCATCGTGAGTTCTGATAGTTGCTTCCATTATTACTTTATCGGGAATGATATTGCTTTTTGTGCCACCATTAATTTTACCAACAGAAATTACTGCATGATTATTGACATCAATCTGTCGGGCAACAATTGAATTTAAACCAAGAACTATCTGAGCTGCAATGGTAACAGGGTCCACAGATTTATGAGGATAGGCTCCATGTCCACCTTTGCCATGGACTGTAATTTTAACGGCATCGACATTGGCAGTTGACCAGCCAGAGCAAGAGCCGGTTTCTCCTGTGTTGAAAGTTGGGTGGTCATGAAAAGCCAGGACACATTCAGGCAGTCTGCCATCATCAAAAACTCCAGCTTCAATCATTTGAAAAGCACCCGCACCGGTTTCTTCTGCGGGTTGAAATATCCAGAGAATTGAGCCCGGGAGCTCATCGCGGATATCGCTGAGAACTCGCATTGCACCAAGAGCAACTGACATGTGTATGTCGTGACCACATGCATGCATCACGCCATCGTTTATTGAAGAAAATGGAAGACCTGTGTCTTCTGTGATTGGAAGTCCATCGATGTCAGCTCGCCAGGCAATCAGTGGTCCAGGTTTGCCATGAAGGATTGCAACAAGTCCAGTTCCCCAGTCACCATCAATTAATTCAATACCTGGAATTTCCAGAATTGTATCTCGTAAATATGTCTGAGTATTGAACTCCTGGTTGGAAAGTTCCGGGTTTGTGTGAAGCCATCTACGGTCAGTAATTGTCTGCTCAAGATTGGAGTCGACAAGTTCCTGAAATGCAGGTTGAGCAGTTACAGTTGCAGCCAGCAGCAGAATAAATAGTACGCGAGTCATTTATTACGTCCTTTTTCAGCAATGTTATCCAAAATTAATGATGCAATAGTGTAACCGAAAACTCCCGGCATGGAAATGGAACTTGGTAAGCGATTTCTGATACGACCACGATCAATAGTTCTGTCTCCAATATCCGGTGGCAGGTGAGGACCATGTGGTTCAACTGACCAGACACATTGAATCCCACGACCAACATTTCGTCTGCGCAAAAACTTCCTGATTCTTGAAGCGAGTGGGCAGATAGTTGAATCAAAAAGATCGCCAGTTCGTATTTTGGAAAAATCACCGTGCGACGATGCTCCCATACTGCTCACCACATTGATTTTCCTGTTAAAACACTCTTCAAGTAGCGCACATTTCGGGTTGGAGCTGTCAATTGCATCGACAACATAATCTGGCCTCAAGCTGAATATTTTGTCACATGTGTCAGTATGAAAAAACTCTTTAATCGGATTTACTGTTGTGTCGGGACATGTCTTATTCAGGAACTCGGCAAGAATTTCTGTTTTAGCTCTGCCAACATCAGCAAGCGATGCACACGGATGTCTGTTCAGAGATGAAACAGTAAGCAGATCAAAATCGACAAGTATTACGTTCCCGATCCCGCCTCTTGCCAGTGCAGTTGCAGCGTGACTTCCAACTCCACCAAGACCAATCACTGCAACAGAGGCATTGCGAATTTTGGCAAAACCTTCTTCGCCATACATATCTATTGTGCGAGTAAATCGATCAGGAAAGTTTGAAGAGTCGTTTGGCATTTTCTGTTGTAATCCTTGTTACTTCGTTGAGGTCCATATCTCGTAATTCAGCCAGAGCAATAGCAACATCGGCAGTATGATGTGGTTCCGATTCTCCGGTCGGAACATTATGCAGGCCGATTGCAGGAGAGTCGGTTTCCAGGACAATTTTGTCAATCGGAACAGTCTTTGCACTTCTTAAAGCACGCTTTGCACCTGGCCGTGTAATAGCTCCGCCAAATGCGATATGCAAGCCGGCGTCTACAAGTTGTTCCGCCAGCTCTGGGCCACGAGAATATGCGTGGACAACTCCACCAGCGGGAAGAGGAGCAGTGGTTACCAATTCAATCAGCTCATTAAAAGCACCTCGGCAATGTAGAATTACCGGCAGTTCAAGTTCGCGGGCAATATTGAGTTGTTTGTTGCACATGGCAAGCTGAGTTGCTTTGTCGTAGTCAGGGATTTTGAAATCGAGGCCAATTTCTCCAACAGCTACAGCGGTCTTCAGTAATTCAAGCAGCAGTGGTTCATCAAGTGTTTCATCGCTAACCCACGGGTGTATTCCGTATGCAGTGTGAACACCATTGAGATGTGAAAGAGATTTAACTTGAGGCCATGTGGTGTGATCGTAGCTGGGTATGATAATTTCAGGTACATTTCGTAATGTAGCGCGCTGAAGAACCTGCTCAGGTTCAGCTCCAAGTGGCTCCATAAAAAGGTGGCAGTGAGTATCAATCAGCAGAGTGAAGTCCTTATTTCAGGAGAACCAATTTCTGAACATTTTGTTCAGAGCCTGCTTTGAAGATTGCAAAATAATGTCCAGATGGCAATGAATTACCTTCATTATTTGTACCATTCCAGCTATAGATATGCTGTCCCGATAGCATGGTTCCGTAATTTGTATTGTGAATTGATCGACCAGAGATATCAATAATATCGACAGTTACTTTGCTCTGCTCTTCAAGATAAAAAACCAGAGTTGTCGATGGATTGAACGGGTTTGGATAAGCAGGTGCAACAACAAGATTGCCTGAAGGCAATGTATGTTGGACTGAGGTTAGTTGCATAAACTCCATAGCACCGATATCAGGAAGCACGCCGGAAGGAACAGGATTGCCAAAAATATCTGTTACAAACTCAGTGAGAAAAGCCATGTCTATGCAGGGCGAATCTTCAAACAGAGCAATATCAGTAAGACTGAAGCATGGGTTCTCGGTAAGCTCAACAGTGTTTACTGGTGTTACTCCATCACAAACAAATTCACCAGCGCCAAAGGCACAGTTGGTAACTGTTTCAATTGCATTGTCAGGCATATTGATTTGAATATCTGTACCAGCTGTTCCCCAGAACACGCAGTTGTCTATAACGCATCGCATGTCCGGGTCATTGAAGGAAGTACCTTCGTGGTGAGCATGAAGAGCATTACTTTTTACATTGCTTCCGTATGCACCATTATTTAGAAAAGTACAGTTGGTGAAAGTTGCGCGCGGGTAGAGTCTGGTGCAGAAACCACCACCCCAGCCACGTATCGAAACGTGGTTTCCATCCTTGTCAACTCCAGCTTCATTACCGATAAACGAGCAGTAGTTATACTCGGCAGTTTCACCCATACATTCATGGAATGCGCCGCCCTTGAAAGAGCCACCTCCGGCAAAAAAAGCTCGGTTGTTCAAGAATGTGCATTTGTTTACAGATCCTGTTGCATACCGGCCTATATACAATCCACCGCCTTGTATATTGAAGTTGTTTTCAAAAACTGTATTGTCGACTGTTACATCAGTCATGTGGCCGGAAATTCCTTTGACAAATACGCCACCACCGTCGCCTGCACCTGTGTTTTCAATAGAGTAGCTCGCATTGCCTTTAATCAGGCAATCAGTAATTATTAAAAATCGGTCAGATTCATTGCTTTCTTCAGTTGCTCTCATAAAAATGCCGGCTCCAGCTTGCCAGCCAGTACTGTGTTCAACTCCACTGACACTGTTGAGCAAATGAGTTGAGGTCAAAGTAAGATTGCCATCGTCAATAGCAATTGCGCCACCAGGGCCCACAGAGTAGGAGCTGTCGATAACACAATTATGGAGTGACAGGTGGCTTATATTTTCGAGAGAATTTAAAGCAATTGCGCCGCCGAGCCCTGAATTTCCGAAACCTGGATGACTGTGGTTGCCGAAAAATTGTGAATCATAAATAAGTACATTCCAACCGTCGGTAATACCGATTGCACCACCATTTCCTCTTGAGTAATTATTCTTGAATTCACATTCGGAAATTCTGATTGTGGCTGTCTTATCAGATGACTGGGCACGCAGGACTCCGCCACCGATATTGATAGAGCCTCCCAACGCAGAAGAATTAAGATTGAAAAACCTGCAGCTGTTGAGATAAAATTGATGAAAGTTGACGCTTTCAGGGGCTAGATCAAATAGAGGCCTGTCGCTTTCAACGCTTTCAGCTGTAAAAGTTATGCCCCTTATCTCAACATCATTTTGATCAGCAGCAAGATAAAATCCAGATAGAGCCATCAGTACAACCGTGAAATTTTCACTATTGAGATCCAGGTTACGATTGGCAATCAAAGCGGGCAGATTATTTGAGTTGAGATAGGCGTGTTGACCATAATCGAGCAAAATTGTATCAGAAACGGTAGTTATTGCAGCAACATCCTCAAGGCTTGAATAGCAGTTGTCTATGTTCCAGTTGTTAGCAACAGATCCACCCTCGATTCTGGTGCCATCAAGTGTGACATGGTATCGAGTAGCAAAAGCAGACGAAACAGTAAAAAGCAGCACCGCTAAAATAGCAGCTGAAGTATAGATAAGATGTTTCATGGTAATATTATACCACAATAAACGATAAAGGGCTATTGAGAGCGATAAATCCCCAACGCAGTTTTTATAAATTCATCGTTGACCATGTGGCCAAGTTTTCCAGTAAGCGCCGTTTCTTCATTGTATTGAGTTGTTGCATCAGCCTCTTTGCGTGGGTCCCAAATTGCAACTGGTACAGCATCGTTGCCGTGTTTTCCTAAATCGGAAACAAATGTAGGGTGGTCAGGCAAGATAGAAACAATTGCCTCAATCCCTCTGTTCTGAAGTCCTTCAAGAACCGGTTTTACGACACGTTGATCAAGATATTCAATGCACTGGATTTTTAAATCCAGATCTTGAGCGTGCGATGCTTCATCGGTTGCTTCAAGATGCAGGTAGACAAAATCATCAGTCTCAAGTGCATCCAGGGCAGCTTCAACTTTGCCTTCGTAATTTGTGTCCCAAAGACCAGTTGCTCCATCAACCTTGATAATGTTCAGACCAGCAAGTGTGCCAAGTCCTCGCACAAGATCAACAGCAGAAATCACACTGCCTGTGATTCCAAAAAGTTCGTTCATTGTCTGCATCGATGGGCGGACACCAGGTGACCATGGCCAGATTGCTTCTGCCATATCTTTGCCATCGGCTTTGCGAGCAACATTTACCGGATGGTTGCGAAGAAAATCCCGAGTTTGATTGAATAGTTCAACAAGTCGTGCTGCAGTTGTGTTTGCAGTATCATCAAGGGCTGTCCACATCAGGTCGGAAACTTTTTCGTTCAAGTGATCATGAGGAGGGAAGCTGCTGAAATTTGCTGATGCCCAGCCACCTTTGAAAACCAGAACATGTCTGTAACTGATACCCATATGAAACTCAACAGGCATATCACCTTTGTCACCAAACTCATTCTGCAAAGCTGCAATCAGCTGTGCAGATTCATCTGAAGAAATATGTCCACCGTGATGATTTTTCAGAGTGTCATCATCATTCAGAGTCAGCAGGTTGACGCGCATTGCAACATCGCCGGCTTCAAGTTCAACACCAAGTGACGCAGCTTCCAGAACTCCACGGCCCTGAAAAGTAACGCGGGGGTCATAACCAAAAACCGAAAGATTGGCAACCGCTGAACCCAAAGGCATTCCCTCTGGAATAGTATCAAAAGTTCCCATCTGTCCACGTTTTGTAACTTCATCAATGAATGGAGTTTTTGCAGCCATCAATGGAGTTTTGCCATCAAGTTTTTCCTGTGGCTTGTCACTCATGCCATCGCCAAGAATGATAATCGACTTCATCTATTTGTAC
>JAAESD010000562.1 GCA_024229695.1 bacterium | reverse complement strand
AGGTGGGAGTGGATGGGGCCTGGTGGTCCCCCGGGACTTCAAATCCTTGTGTTGGGCGCGTTTACCGTCCTGGGTGGGTTCGATTCCCACACATTCCCGCCACCTGCCTTACTTTCTGAGAGGGTCTTTTGAGCCATTCCATTGCAGTAGTTATGAACCCTGTTGCAGGGCCTCCTCGGAGCAGACTATCTGTTGACCATGTATCTGAGTTGTTTTCAGTTCGTGGCATTGATGTTGAAATATTGGTTACTCATTTACCCGGTGGAGCTTCAGAGCTTGCTGCTGGTGCAGCAGAAAAACACTCTGTTGTAGTTGCAGTTGGTGGTGATGGGACAGTCAGTGAAATAGCTACTGGCCTTGTCGGAACAGGTGCAAAACTGGGAGTCATTCCTTGTGGCAGTGGTAACGATTTTGCTGCCGGGCTGGGATTGAACTCTGTTGAAGATGGAGTTGAGGCTGTTGTTGATGGTAAAACTCTATCTGTTGATGTAGCAGAGTTTGCTGGCAAACGATTTGTCAACTCTTGTGGATTGTTCCTGGATGGTGATGCTTCTTTGGTTGCAGCCGGTATTCCAAGACAATTTGGGAAGTTCAGATACCTGCTGGCTTCTGCATCGTCAATATTTAATTGCAAGCCGATTTCTGCTCAATGGCAATTTGATTCAGATCACGGCTACAATGCAGTTGATGGCAAATGGATGCTGGTAGAAGTTGGTAATGGACCATATTGTGGCGGTGGCTTCAAGTTGACTCCTGCTGCTGACCTTGCTGATGGTTTGCTGGATTTTTGTATGGTATCAGCGATGCCAAAGCTGAGGTTGGCAAAAATGTTGCCCAAAGGTATTGATGGCAGTCACCTTGACAGGCCTGAAGTTATATACCCACGAAGCAGCGGAGCATTGGTTACAATAGAAGAACAGTTTGCAGTTCATTGGGATGGTGAAGCTCAGAAGTTACCTGCAGGTAACTATCGGTTTGATTTGAACCCGGGAGCTTTGCAAGTTTTGACTCCAGGCAGAACAGGAGATTTATAATGATGATCAAAATTATATTACTGTTCCTGCTGTTACCAGTTGTTCTATTTGCCGACGAAGAACCTACTGCGCCTGTTTTGGGCAGTGAAATGCACACTGCAGCAACTGTATTTGTAACACCTGTTTTCCCTGGTTGGGGACAGTTGCACAGCGAAGGTGGATGGAGAGCGACAACCGCCTTTGGTGCAGGGATGTATTACTGGACCAGAATGTTGATGTATGATCGCAAAGCCAAGCGATTGCAGACTTATGCCAAGAGTCTTGCCCCTGGTGATGATAATCGATTATACTACGAATCCCAGGTAACAGAGTATTGGGAATTGATGCTCGATTACGGTTGGTGGGGATTGGGTGCAGTGTTTATTATTGCAGTCGATGCTTATGTAGGAGCTCACCTGTACAACTTTGACAAAGACCCTGTGCCGGTTCCAGAAAATTGGGAGCCGGGCGAGTTACCTCAGCCATTGGAAATGTCGGATTCTGCATCACTCCCTGGTGTAAAATTGGCGCAATGGCAGTTCACTTTTTGAAAACGACCGGAGCTATGAAAGACTTTCGAAACTTTTGCATTATTGCACATATAGATCATGGCAAGTCCACACTTGCTGATAGGATGCTTGAGGTTACTGGCACGCTTGACCGCAATCAGATGCAGGAACAGGTGCTGGATTCCATGGATTTGGAAAAAGAGCGCGGGATAACAATCAAGAGTCACCCGATCAGGATGAATTTCGATTCAGCCAGCGGTGCAAAGTTTGTCCTGAATCTGATAGATACACCAGGCCATGTTGATTTCCATTATGAGGTTTCCAGGAGCTTGGCTGCTTGTGAAGGCGCGATTCTGGTTGTAGATGCGGTTCAGGGTATTCAGGCCCAGACTATAAATAATCTCTACCTGGCTATGGAGCATGACCTTGAAATTATTCCTGTTATTAATAAAATCGATTTGCCTGCAGCAAGGCCGGAATATGTTACTGAACAGATTGTAGATTTACTTGGCTGTGAGCCTGAAGAAATTCTGCATGTCAGCGCCAAAACGGGTGAGGGAGTTCCAGAAATTCTGGAAGCTGTTATAGAAAGAGTTCCTGCTCCTGAAGGAAATTCTGATGCACCACTTAAAGCTCTGATTTTCGACTCTATTTTTGATCCTTTTGTTGGAGCAATTGCTTATGTCAGAATAATGCAAGGTGCCATCAACAAAGGTGATATGATTCATCTGATGCAGAGCGGCATGGAACATGAAGCCAATGAGATTGGCTGGTTCAGACTGACACGAGTGAAGAAAAAAATATTGTCAGCTGGTGAGGTTGGGTACATTGCAACTGGAGCTAAAGATGTTAGACATATCCGCGTTGGCGATACTGTTACTTTAGCTGATAATAAATGCATTGAACCTCTAAAAGGTTACGTTGAAGCCAAGCCGATGGTTTTCAGCGGTTTCTACCCAGTGGATAATGATCAGTATAATGATTTGCAAGATGCGTTAACAAAAATTCAGCTCAACGATGCTTCTTTGACGTGGGAAAAAGAGAAAAGTGCGGCCCTTGGTTTCGGTTTCCGTTGCGGGTTTCTGGGACTTCTGCATATGGAAATTATGCAGGAACGACTTGAGCGTGAATATGACCTGAATCTGATTGCTACTCTGCCTAATGTTGAGTATGAAGTAACTAAAAAAACTGGTGAAACCTTACTTGTGGAAAACCCTGCTCTGATGCCAACGCCAAGTGAAGTCGAAGTAGTCAGGGAGCCGTTTGTTAAAGCATCGGTTATTACTCCAGCTGAATATATCGGGCCAGTAATCAAAATATCCCTGGACCGCCGTGGTACTCAACGCAAAATGGAGTACATCGATACTGAACGAGTCAATCTGGAATTCGATATTCCTTTAAGTGAGCTGGTTGTAGATTATTACGACAAATTAAAATCAGTTACCAAAGGTTATGCGTCCCTTGACTATGAATATATCGAACATCGTGCAGGTGATTTGATCAAACTGGATATCTTGATAAACGGAGATCCTGTCGATGCATTGGCTTGTATTACACATAGATCCAGTGCTCATGACTGGGGTCTGGAACTTTGTCGAAAGTTGAAAGAACTTATTCCACGCCAGATGTTCCAGGTTGCAATTCAGGCATCTATTGGTTCTAAAGTCGTGGCCAGGACATCGGTCAAGGCATTCAGGAAGAATGTGACGGCAAAATGTTATGGTGGCGATATTTCGCGAAAAAGGAAATTGCTGGAAAAACAGAAGGCTGGAAAGAAGCGGATGAAGCAGATTGGTTCAGTGGAAATTCCACAAGAAGCATTCATGGCTGTATTAAAAGTGGAACGATGATCATGGATTTGCGTATTATCAGGAACTGAAATACGCGGAAGGAAAACAATGTCAAAGATAGCTACTCATAGAAATCGACGAGTTTCAACAGATAACATATCTTTTGGAACAAAAGTAAAAGATTATGTTCGCAGTATTGGAACTGCTTTAATATTTGCTCTGCTGATAAGACAATTCATAATTCAGGCTTTTCATATTCCAACTGGATCAATGGAAAAGACGCTGCTTGTTGGCGATTTTCTCTTTGTAAACAAGTTTTGGTATGGCGCAAAGACACCTGAAAGAATCAGAATCCCATTCATCAACAAAACACTGATTGATGGACCGTTGCCTGTTTTGAAACTGCCTGCCATAAGTCAACCCAAGCAGGGGGACATTATTGTTTTTGAGTTTCCTGTCGACAGAAACCAGGACTACATAAAAAGATGTGTAGCTGTTGCTGGAGATATAGTTGAAATGCGCGATGGTAAACTTTTTGTAAATGACAAGATGTATGAGGAGAATCTGAATCATCCGGATGCAGATACAGAGTGGTACACTGGTGATACTCACAGAATGCCTCATACAAATCATGAGATGCATAATGCGAATCGTCGAGGGAATAAGACGTTTGGGCCTTACAAGGTACCTGAAGGCAAAATCTTTATGATGGGCGATAACAGGTATAACAGTGCCGACAGCCGTTACTGGGGACCTCTGGATGTAGATCTGGTTAAGGGTAAGGCATTGTTTATTTATTGGTCCTGGGATAAGGATAAATTCCGCCCTAGATTGAGCCGCATCGGGGACATTATAAAGTGATTTCACGCTTAGTTGACAAGCCGCCATCTCTTTTAAAAAGGGGTGGCGGTCTTTATTTGCATATTCCTTTTTGTGGATCGATTTGCAGCTATTGTCATTTCAATAGGATTGCTGAGCATGACAATAATCTCCGAAAACAATTTACTGAATCTGTAATTAAAGAACTGAAGTTACGAGTTGATAATCTTCCATTATCGACAATCTATGTTGGTGGTGGCACTCCGTCCCAACTTGAGCCTGAATTATTGATTGAAATTCTAGCTTCTGTTCGTTCACTTTATAAAGTCATTGATGATGTTGAGATTACTTGCGAAGCAAATCCTGAGTCTTTTACAGCTGAACTTGTTGAGATATGGAAGTCAGCTGGAGTGAATAGAATCAGTCTTGGAGTGCAAAGTCTTGACCAAGGAGTATTGAACGCTTTGGGCCGGCAATGCAATCCTGAAACTGCCAGAGCAGCATTACAGTTGGCCACGAGCAGTTTTTCAAATGTCAGTGCTGACTGGATTTTGGCCCCAGGTTGTAATGTCGACCAGCTCAAATCAGCTTTCAATGAAGCAGCAGAGCTTGGCGTAAAACATATTTCATTTTACATACTGGAATTGCACGACAAAACAAAATTGTCCGATAGAATACTTACTGGTGAATTGAAAATGATGCAGAACGATTCAATTGCAGAGTTATATAAAGCTGGAGTTGAAATTCTGGAACAACAGGGATTTCAGCAGTATGAGGTATCGAATTTTGCAATTTCTGGTTATGAATCAAAACACAACAGCGCCTATTGGCAGAGGGTCCCATACATAGGGATTGGTCCCGGCGCGAGTGGTTTTGATGGAGAGCGTCGTTACACAAATAAAGCTGGGATTAAACATTGGATATCCTGTATACAATCTGGGGAATTTCCAGAGGATTTTGTTGATTATCCATGCGAAAAATCACAAAAACTGGAACAGTTATTTCTTGGATTGCGCACAAAGGCAGGAGTCTCACTGGAATTGTTTGATAATGTAGAATCTCTTGAACAGGGTGCAACCATTGGTTTGTGGGAGATAAACAAGCATAATCTTGTGCTGACTTTGGACGGTATGCTCCAGATAGATGCAATTGAAGAGCATTTAGCTGGTCAGTTGGGTTGACACTTCAAATCGGTTCGTACTACCTTGTACCAACAGCTTTAACCATCGAGACATAATGACAGATTTGCACGACAGAAAAAAAGCCATTCTGCACGCAGTCGTTCGCCTTTACAGCGATACTGGTGTAGCTGTGAGCAGTACTCTGGTCGCAAAATATATGGGCAAAACCGTGTCTTCGGCAACTGTGCGAGCAAGCATGAAATCTCTTGAGGATCAAGGGATGTTGTGTAAATTACATACTTCAGCAGGTCGTATCCCTACTGATGCTGGATTCAGGGCTTTTGTGAACCAGTTTGTGAGTTCAGATGCTTTGCCTCAACTGGTTGGTAGCAGGGTTATTGATCTTGAGTTGAGTTGTGCAGTTCAGAACCAGGCAGTTGCAAAATCTCTTGCTGCTCTATTATGTAAATTGACTGATGGAGTTGGAATTATTCTTGGACCAACCTGGGATGGAGTCAGGGCAATTCGCCTTGATCTGCATTATAGGGAGGGCAATAGAATATTGATGGTTCTGGTGTTGGAAAATGCACTGATACGAACTGCTATTTTGCCGCGCCTGGACAGTTATTCTCCTGAAGTGCTGGACGAAGCTGCGCGTATACTTTCTGAGCGTATTAACGGGTTGACTATTAATGAAATACGCAATGGAGCACTGGCTGCAATTGACCCTGATATTTCATCGGGAAGTAGTTGTGCAAGTGAGTTGGCATCGGTTAGTGATGAGTTGTTCACGGATTTTGAATATGGCGATATTGAACTGTCTGGTTTCAGCGATCTTCTGGAAGAGCCGGAACTGGCGAATCCTGAAAGCTTGAAAGACCTGGTCAGGTTTCTGGAATCGCCGGCATCGATTCGTGATGCTGTAAGAAGATTGTCTCCTGGGGCAACTGAAGATGGTGTATCGGTCTGGATTGGCGATGAAAATCCAGTGCAAGAGTTGAAACAATTTAGTATTGTATCTGCTCCTTACGAACTTGGAGGCAGGCGGGGAGCGCTTGCGGTTCTGGGAGTAAAGCGGATGCAGTATCATAAAATAATTAACGGTATGAGGTTGCTTGTTCGCAGCCTTGAGCGTTTGAATTAAGTGAGAGGGAAAGATGAATAAAAAAGAAAATGAAAATCTTGAGACTGAAGAAGTTGTTGAAGAACAAGTTGTTGAGCCTGAAGAAGAGCTTGTAGAAGAACAGGCTGCTGAGCCTGAAGAAGAACCTGTAGTAATTGATCCAATCAAAGTTCTTGAAGATGAGCGCGATGGTTTTAAAGACAAGTGGATGCGTGCTGCAGCTGAGACTGAAAATGTACGTAAGCGCGGTCGCAGAGATGTTCAGGATTCGCGGACTTTTGCAGTGGCTGATATGGCTCGGGACCTTTTGGAGGTCCTGGATAATTTTGATCGTGCACTGTTGGTTGAAGATGATTCTGCTATCAGAGCTGGCGTGGAAATGACTGCGGGCAGTTTGAAAAATATGCTCGCCAGTCGAGGCATCAAGAAAATCGATGTAAAAGTTGGTGACGAATTTGATCCCAACAAACATGAGGCTGTTGCGCGATTCAAGAGTGAAGAAGTTGAATCGAATTGTATAGTTGATGTAGTCCAAAATGGCTACAATATGGGTGAACTTGTTTTGCGTGCTGCAAGAGTAGCTGTAGCTGAATAGTGGGGATGTAGATGTCGACAAGAGATTATTATGAAGTGCTTGGAGTCAGTAAAGGTGCATCCGAAACTGAAATCAAGAAGGCTTATCGCAAGCTGGCAGTTAAGCATCATCCGGATAGAAACCCGGATGACAATAATGCTGCCGAGCGATTCAGGGAAGCAACTGAAGCTTATGAAGTATTAAAAGATACGCAGAAACGCACCCAATATGATCAATATGGACATGCTGCTTTTGATCAACAATCTGGTGGTTTTGGTGGTGCAAGTGGTTTTGGTGGCTTTGACATGAACGATGCCATGGAATCATTCCTGCGTAACTTTGGTGGTTTTGGAGGCGGTGGTTTTGGTGGTGGACAATCAGCTCCGGACAATCGTGGTAGAACTCTCCAGGCAAAAGTGAAATTGACGTTGGAGAATGTTGCTGACGGAGTCACAAAAAAGATCAAGCTGAACAAGCAGATTCCGTGTGAATCCTGTCATGGTACAGGGGCAGCAGCAGGCAGCTCACCTGTAACATGTAGCCAATGTAATGGCATGGGTAAGGTTCGACAGGTTCGCAGAACAATGCTTGGTCAGATGATGACCGAGGGTATTTGCCCTGGTTGTGGCGGTAGAGGACAAAAGGTTGAACATCCATGCAGTTCCTGTTCCGGAAGCGGTACTGTGCGTGGTAGTGAAACTGTAGAGGTCAAGATCCCTCAAGGAGTATCTACCGGTAATTTTATGGATCTGCAAGGCAGGGGAGATGCCGGCATGCAAGGCGGCCCTGCTGGTGATTTGCGGATTATGATGGAAGTCAAGGAACATGAACTCTTTGAACGGCACGGCGACGATATCGTCCTTGATTTGCCTGTTTCACCAATCGATCTGGCACTTGGTGCAAAGATAAATGTGCCAACTCTTGATGGTAAAGTCGCACTGAAAATTCCTGCTGGAACTCAGACACATAAACTTTTCCGATTGCGTGGTAAAGGTTTGCCAATTCTGAATCGACGTGGCAGTGGAGACCAAATGGTCAGGATTATTTGCTGGACTCCACAAAAGTTAAACAGAGATCAGAATGTTTTGTTGGAAAAACTTCGCAATGATCTGGCTGACAAAACTCCAGAACCCGGGCGTTAAATAATGCACTATTATCTCCTGCCAGAAAACACTCCACTTCCGGAAGTGGGCTCTGTAATCCCGTTGGATAAACAGGAGAGCAAGCATTTGTTGCGGGTTTTGCGTGCAGTTGCCGGTGATGATGTTTTTCTTGTCGATGGCAGAGGAAACAGGATAACAGGCACTCTTACCGGAACTGATTTGCCGGAAGCTCTGATTACAGTTACCGCTGTGGAAAAAGATGAATTGGAACATCGATTGCCAAAGATTCATCTTGCTTGCGGAATTATAAAAAACAAACGTTTTGAATGGGCGCTGGAAAAATCGGTTGAGCTTGGAGCATCGATAATTTCACCACTACTTGCGGACAATAGTGAAATTACTCCAAGGCAGGGGAAACAGCAGAGATGGCTGACTCTTTTGCAGACTGCGACCAAACAGTCGGGTAGATCTTTAATCCCCACTCTGTCAGAGCCAGTAGATTTGGTCAGCTTTGTTGAGGATAACAGCAAGGCCAATCTGTTTTATGGCTTGGCTCGTGCACGTTTTGAACCTGCCGGGAATGAGAATATTTCTGTATCCGATATTGCAAATAAAATTACTGACAATAACCAGGATTTGGTGTGGTTGGTCGGTCCTGAAGGTGGCTGGAGTGATCAGGAACTTGCATTGCTTGCTGACAAGGCTGTTGCAGTTCGGCTGGGGCCTCACAGACTTAGAACTGAAACTGCTGTGGCAGCAGGGCTGTCGTTTTTACAATCGGTTGCAGAAAAACTCAATGAGTTGTAGAATACTGACTCTCAAACTTTGAAAAGGGAAGTGATATGAGTGTGACACAGGATAGAATCAAGACAGAAATGATTGAAGCGATGAAAGGTAAAGACATGCCTCGCGTTCAGGTCTTGCGAATGATGCAAGCTGCTTTAAAGCAGGTTGAAGTTGATACTCGTGAGGAACTTGAAGAAGATCAGGTCATGGAAATTATTGCAGCTTATGCTAAGAAGGTAAAAGATTCTCTGGCAGGTGCTGTAAGTGCAGGTCGACAACAAATGATTGAAGACTGTGAATATGAGCTTCGGATTGTTAAGGCATACTTGCCGGAAGATCTGACAGAAGAAGAGTTAAAAACAATTATCCAGGGTGTAATTACAAAACTGGAAGCAAAATCGATGAAGGACATGGGACGGGTCATGAAGTCTGCTGTGCCAAAATGTGGCATTAGAGCCGATGGTGATCGTGTCAGTGCCTTGGTCAAGTTGTTGCTCTCTCAAAAATAGAGGAATTCAAAAGTGATTCCTCTTTTGAAGAATATTTCTGGTTGGGATACAAATTATACTCTATCCGATACTCCGGAACATAGACGGGCTTTTGCATTGCTT
>JAAESD010000561.1 GCA_024229695.1 bacterium | reverse complement strand
TGCTGCAGCAAACAGGTCTGGCCTCTGATTACAAACTGCACCAACAAGAAGTCCACCATTACTGCCACCCTGGACAGCAAGTTTCGCTGTTGAAGTGTACTTGTTGTCGATGAGCCATTCAGCGCCAGCAATAAAGTCATCGAATACATTTTGCTTGTTCAGTAATGTACCCTGCTGGTGCCATTCTTCACCGTACTCGCCACCACCACGCAAGTTGGCAATTGCAAATACGCCACCCATTTCAACCCAGGCAAATTTTGTAAGGGAGAATCTTGGTGTCAGTGAAATGTTGAATCCACCATAACCGTACAAGAGGGTAGGGTTGCTACCGTCGAGTTTAATATCTTTTTTGTGAACCAGAATCATTGGGATTTTGGTGCCGTCTTTACTTTCGTAGAATACCTGTTCACTGGTAAAGTCACTCAAATCAACATCGATTTCCGATTCGCGGAAAGGAGTGCTCACGCCAGTTGTAAAGTCATACTTGAAGATTGTTGGCGGGTAGAGATATGAAGTAAATGTATAGAAAGTTTCAGTATCAGTACGGTGTCCACCTGTTCCACCTGCAGAGCCAATGCCAGGAAGCTCAAGCTCGCCAATCATTGCGCCGTTGATGTCGAATCTGTAAACAACAGAGTGGGCATCTTTCATATATGAGGCAATAAACTCATTATGGTTAATCATGCCAACACCACGCAGAGTAATATCTTTTTCCGGAATCAGAGTTTTCCAGTTTTCTGGCGCAGGGTTGGTGGTGTCAATTGCAATCAACTTTTTCATTGGGGCATTGTTGTCTGTTGAAATGTAGAACAGAGGGCCATCGTGGCC
>JAAESD010000560.1 GCA_024229695.1 bacterium | reverse complement strand
TCATCATGTTCATACCCAAATCACACCAACCAACGCCTTACATTATTTTACTAGTTGAACCGCACATGTTCGTAAATACATATAGCAAAACCGAACATGTTGGGTGTTGAAACATATTTAGGGCAGTAGATTGTCCTGACCCTATGGAACAAGGTACGAGTTCGAGTAATGTGTTTGCAATTTCAATAGTTGTTTTGCTTTTAGGTATGTCCGCTTCAGCAATGACCAATACTGAAGATAGAGATAATTTACCTGATGAGAACAATGCTCGAAACTCTCATTCCGGCCTTAATTATCCCGGTTCAGCCCCAGGATCAATATACTCAGCATCAACAATTTTGGCATCATGGAATTACACCTGTGTAGTTTTGGATAACAATGGAATGAAGTGTTGGGGTGACGGCGGATGGGGAAGATTAGGCAATGGAGAAACCTCCGATAGAGCGGACCCAGTTACAGTAAACCTAGCAAATGATGGCGGCTCAGCCTTAGCAAAAGAAATAGGCACAGGAATGAGCCACCACTCTTGTGCAATGATGATGGATTCCAACATAAAGTGCTGGGGTGAGGGTTACTATGGTCAAATTGGTGATGGATGGAATACGCCATGGAATTCTGTACCATGGTCAGTGATTATGCCATCTGGAAGAACGGCTATGACTATTGCTAATGGAGGACATCATAGCTGTACGATAATGGACAATTATTCTGTATGGTGTTGGGGGCAGAATGAAGAGGGTCAATTGGGCACTGGTGATAATACGAATACCAATACCCCCTCTATTGTTGATTTACCAGTAGGCAAGCATCCCATTTCTATTGCAACCGGTTGGGAGTCAACCTGTCTAATACTAAATGACTCTTCTGGGGTTTGCACAGGATTGAATCAAGATGGCCAATTGGGTGATGGCACTCAGATCAATCAAACCACTTTCAATCCAATTTCAGTCCTTCCACCCAATAGCGAATTAGCTTCAATATCCATCGGTGTTAAATCCACTTGCGGTTTACTGAAGAATGGTAGCATATATTGCTGGGGCAACGGTGACAACGGCCAACTCGGCGATGGAACAAACACATCGAGAAATTCTAGTTCAGTACAAGTAGAATTACCGCCGGGCAGAACCGCTATCACAGTAGATGTTGGCATGTTTCATGCTTGTTCAATTCTAGATGATGACAGTGCTGTTTGCTGGGGTGGTAATGAGTACGGCCAAATTGGAGACAATACAACTACAGATCGATATACGCCAACTAGTGTAACCTTCCCTGGTGGCATTGGTGTATCATCGATTAGTGCAGGCCGCGTACATACTTGCGCAATTACAACCAATGGTTCAGTCTACTGTTGGGGTGCATATGCAAAGGGTTCACTCGGCAATGGATGGGATACAGATAGTGATATTCCTCTTTACGTCGATTTACTAGAACCAGCCGGTATTCATGCTGCACTAGGTGAGAGAGATCACGATGATGATGGAATCTTGAACATTTTTGATGATTATCCGTTCCCTCCTCCTACATGTCCTGCTGGACAATATCTAGTAGGATACGAATGTGTGGAAACATCTCCTGGATATTATACTCCAAATGAAGGAATGACAGAACAGATTCCATGTTCTGCAGGCACATACCAGCCTAACTCTGGACAGGATTCGTGTATTGATACCAGTCCTGGATACTATACAGATTCGAATGGTTCGACCAGCATGACAAAATGTCTTGCAGGGACATACCAAAATCTGACAAGACAGACTGGATGTATTGATGCACCTCCCGGACATTATACCATCGATGATGGTACAGTAAATCCGATACCTTGTGGTACAGGAACCTACCAACCTGGTAGTGGTCAGACCTCTTGCATAGCTAGCGATGCGGGTAATTATGTTCCTTTGGAGGGACAAACTAGTCAGATACCCTGTGAACCAGGTAAATACCAACCAGGATATGGGCGTTCTTCATGTTACGAAACAGATCCAGGACACCATACTAGTCAAGCGGGATCCCTGAATCAAGAGGAATGCGTGCCAGGTACATACGCTGACGAATTCGGACTTGCAGATTGTAAGAATTCGACACCTGGAAATTATGTTGATTTATATGCAGCAATCTCACAAACACCTTGTTCAATTGGGACATATCAGGCAAACACTGGCCAAACATCCTGTGATGATGCAAGTGCTGGATACTATGTTGATCAAACAGGTCAATTGAGTCAAATTGCTTGTTCAGTAGGGACATATCAGGCAAACACAGGCCAAACATCCTGTGATGATGCAAGTATTGGATACTACGTTGATCAAACCGGTCAAGCGAGTCAAATTGCTTGTTCAGTAGGGACATATCAGGCTGCAACAGGCCAAACATCCTGTGATGATGCAAGTGCTGGATACTATGTCTCATCAACAGCACAAACCAGTCAAATGCCTTGTTCAGTTGGGACATATCAGGCTGCAACAGGACAGACATCCTGTGATGATGCAAGTGCTGGATACTATGTGGATCAAACCGGTCAAGCGACTCAAACTGCTTGTTTAGCCGGAACTTACAACCCAAATACGGGCTCCACCAGTTCATCTGAATGTATTGATGCAAGTGCTGGATCTTATGTTCCATCAACAGCACAAGCGAGTCAAACGGTATGTGCTGCCGGTACTTACCAATCTGAATCAGGCTCAGCCGAATGTATCCCCACTATCGCCGGGTATTATTCAGCTGAAGGTTCCACAGCACCTTCTGGGTGTACTGAAGGCACATTCCAACCAGAACCCCAACAAGGTAGTTGCTTAGATGCCGAACCTGGAAATTATGTGAGCCATAATATAGCTACACAACAGACTCCTTGTGAAGTCGGCTCATATCAACCGCTAGCCGGTCAGACTTCTTGCCAAACAGCCGACAGAGGATATTATGTTGTCTCAGAAGGAGCAGACCAACAAACACCTTGCGCAGCAGGAACTTATCAACCATTGATCGGTTCTTTCGAATGTAAACAAGCCTCCAAAGATTATTTCGTTGCAAATACAGGAAGTGCAACTCAAGATAAATGCCCTAGTGGTGAATCTCAGCCAATAATTGGCCAGACCTCATGCATTAAGGATCCTGATGAAGGGGGTCTTCCTATTGCAGTAATTGGTGGCGCAGTTGTGTTATTGGTAGTAGTTGGTGCATTAATGATGCAGCGTTCCAAACCCAAGCCAAAGAAGAGACGACGTTCCTCAAAACCAATGAAAAAGCGTAGACCTAAGCCGGTAAAAGAGGAAGAGTGAATACTACTTTATTTGATATGTGAAAACCCCATGCTCGCCTCATGAGGCACTACACGGGCGACCGGGTTGACCTCCGTAGTGATACGGTCACTCAACCAACTCCTGCAATGCGGGATGCCATGCAAATTGCAGTAGTTGGTGACGATGTTCTAGGTGATGATCAAACCGTAATCGAGTTGCAGAATCGGCTAGCAGAGATGCTAGGAAAGGAAGCAGCTCTCTTTGTACCAAGTGGCACAATGTCAAATGCAATTGCAATTCGTGCTCACACAAATCCAGGTGATGAGATAGTTACTGAGAGCACGAGTCACATCTATGTTTACGAAGGAGGAGGTTATGCAGCTCTCTCCGGATGTTCGGTAGCCTTAGTTTCCGGAGAACTTGGAATCATGACACCCGAAGATGTTGCAAAGGCAATTCGCAAAGGTGATGGTAGCCTTGGTCACTTTCCTAATGGTTCTCTAGTCTGTGTTGAGAATACATCGAATAGAGGTGGTGGAACTTGTTATCCGCAAGAAACCCTAGATGCAATTGCTAAGATCGCTCATGACAATGATTGCGCAGCACACATGGATGGCGCTCGTTTATTCAACGCCGCGATTGCTACTGGAACAGACCCTGCTCGCATAGTTAGGGACTATGATTCAGTTTCTATTTGCTTGTCGAAGGGTCTTGGTGCTCCTGTAGGTAGTGTATTGGTAGGATCTTCTGATTTCATATCCTTGGCTCATCGCTGGCGCAAGATGTTCGGTGGCGGTATGCGCCAGGCGGGTGTAATTGCTGCTTGTGGCCTATATGCAATAGACAACCATATTGAGCGTCTTACAGAAGATCATGAGATGGCTCATAGGCTTGCAGTAGCAGTAAATTCTCTTTCAAACTTCGAGGTAGAACTAGATTCAGTACAATC
>JAAESD010000559.1 GCA_024229695.1 bacterium | reverse complement strand
TCTGTTTTCCCGATCTGGAGTTTCCCGATGTCAAATTCTGCCCAACGGTTCGATGAACTGGACCTGACTGCCCCATTAATTAAAGCTGTAACTGAACTTGGTTTTGAGACACCTCTACCTATTCAGGCAGCATGCATTCCGCCAATTCTCAATGGCGATGATGTAATGGGTCTTGCCCAGACTGGTACAGGGAAAACTGCTGCTTTTGTGTTACCTCTGCTTTCCAAAATCGATTTAAGCAACAATTCGCCCCAGGTTCTGGTACTTTGCCCAACTCGTGAGCTTGCTTTGCAGGTTGCAGAATCATTTCAGGCGTGTGCCCGATATATGCGTGGCTTTCATGTGCTGCCTATCTATGGTGGTCAACGGTATTCATTCCAGTTCAATCAACTTCGACGTGGACCTCATGTAATTGTTGGAACCCCGGGTCGTATTCGGGATCACCTGAAGCGTAAGACTCTGGACTTGAGTGGTGTTCAAACCATGGTCCTGGACGAAGCTGATGAAATGTTGCGGATGGGATTTCTTGAAGAAGTTGAGGAGATAATGGCAGAGACGCCGGATGAGCGACAAGTCGCGCTTTTCTCTGCAACAATGCCTCATCAGATAAAGCGAATCACAAAAAAGTTCATGAAAAAACCTGTCGAAGTAAAAATTGAAGCAAAAACATCTACTGCTGAAAATATTGAACAGGTTTACATGGTTGTCCCAAATCGAGCCAAATTTGAAGCTCTTGCCAGGTTGCTTGAAACAGAATCCTATGATGCGATTCTGATTTTTGTGAGGACCAGAGTGGCAACAACCGAGCTGGCAGAAAGATTATCGGCTCGCGGTTTTGATGTTGCGGCTCTTAACGGTGAAATGACGCAGGTCGCCAGAGAGCGGACAGTTGATAAACTTAAAAATGGCAAGATTAATATTGTAGTTGCCACCGATGTAGCTGCTCGTGGCTTGCATGTTGATCGCATCTCATTGGTAATCAACTTCGATATTCCTGGTGATAGTGAAGCATACATCCATCGGGTTGGTAGAACTGGCCGTGTTGGCAAGTACGGAAAAGCGATTCTATTTGCAAGTCCTCGTGAAAAACGAATTCTCCAGTCAATCGAGCGAGTGACCAGGCAACCATTGTA
>JAAESD010000558.1 GCA_024229695.1 bacterium | reverse complement strand
TGGACAGCAGCAACCCAATCACAAGCTCAAACAATTTTATAAGTGGCAGCGTGACCGATCTGGCAGTTTACGATGGGCAGACATTCTTCATGCCGTTGTATGAAGGCACGGGGCCAGATATCAATATTACGGTCAACTATAATGTTGTACCGGATCCCCCTGAACTCATCCTGGACATTAACGGAACCGAATCAAATGCAACGATCACTGCCAGTATAGTTGGTAGTGCGGTATTCCAGAGTCATAATGATTATCTCAATTTTTTTAACCCACCCAATACCTCTGATGTCGATGTCTTTGTCGAAGGACCCTTGGGCAATGTGAATCCATGGCATTTTCGCGGCCCAGCTGATGCCAGTTACCTGAATTTGCTCCGTATTTCATCAGGTGACTTTTCCACCTTCACCCTGGACAGCAGCAACCCAATCACAAGCTCAAACAATTTTATAAGTGGCAGCGTGACCGATCTGGCAGTTTACGATGGGCAGACATTCTTCATGCCGT
>JAAESD010000557.1 GCA_024229695.1 bacterium | reverse complement strand
TTCTTCCGATTTGCAGTGTCAGAGGGTTGGCTTCGATCTAATCCTGTTGAACTGACAGGCCTCAGCCTCAAACAAAAAGAAACCGCCAAGGAAGGACGAAAACCATACAGTTCTGAATCACTCAAATTACTGATGAACCAAACACTCGGAACCACGCATGAGTTAATTGTGAAATTATCACTGTTCACTGGCATGAGGATGAACGAGATTCTTCAACTCACACCAAAAGACATCAGGCAATCAAAGGATGGCATCTGGTTCATTGATGTGAATACGGATAACGGCAAACGTATAAAAACATTGGCATCAAAGCGACAAGTACCAATCCCTGACTACCTGATAAAACAAGGATTCTTGGTGTTCGTTGATACATGTATGACAAGCACGTTGTTTGACATTCCACCCTCCAAGAAGACTAATTACAGATCTGATACCTACTCAAAGAGATACGCTTATTTTTGCAAAAAGAAACAGTTACTCGAAGACAAGTGTTCGTTCCATAGCCTACGTCATAACTTCAAAGATTATGCAGAGGAAGCCGATGTACCAGAATCAGTCTTCAAACAAATGGCTGGTTGGACTGAGGGTAGCGTAAGCGGTAACTACGGCAATGGTCATAAGATGGCAAAGCTCAAAGGATATATCGACAGGATAGCTGATGTGATTGTTGCTGACTTGAAGCTACCTGTTTAACTGGTTCCAGCAACAAACCCAGTAACATTCTGCTAAGCCATGAGGACTTGGCTCAATGGATCGGAGCATTTTGTTTCGGAATTCAGGTGGCTGCTCCAGTGGCAAAAAAGTCCAGATAAATCGCAAAAATTTAGGACCTACCTAACAGCTATTAACAAATGAATTAGTGTGCC
>JAAESD010000556.1 GCA_024229695.1 bacterium | reverse complement strand
CCCATCTACAAGTCCAGTTCAGATTCAGCCTCAAGAACCATGTACAAGTCCAGTTCAGATTCAGCCTCAAGATTGTGTGCCAGAAACTACAACTGTAGATTCTTCTGTACAACAAGACATACCAACAGCAACCAACCAAGCCAGTATACCTGCTAACTCTGAGCACACCCTTCTGCGGCGCTCTGAGCGAATCAGGCGTCCCGTCGATAGACTTGGTTTTTAAAGGACAGGGTGAATGTCATAATAAATGATATTCACTTGTATGGACTTATTTCATAACTCTTAGTTCCCTGTGGTCTGTGGGCCAGTGGTTGTTGTTGTCTGCGGTCGTCTGTATCAGTGGCCGCCATGTTTGTCAAGTAGTTTAGATTTATTGTTGATTAAAGCCTAACTCTAGGTCAATATCGTGGTTAATCTTTCTACAATCTCTCTACAATTTAATCAACAATATTCTCAAGAGGACATGGATAGAATCTTACGGCCAGAGCGACTAGAAACCGATCCAAACAGTGGAACAGCAGCGAAGGAATGGCTTCACTGGAAACGTACGTTCGATAATTTCTTGGCCGTTTTACCACAAGAAGATTTAGATAAACTTGCAGTCTTATCCAATTTTGTCTCCCCAAGTATCTTTCAACACATAGAAGATTGTGAAGATTATGAAACATCGATTGAAGCACTTCAGACTCTCTTTATCAAACCGAGAAACGAAGTATTTGCTCGTCATCTTTTAGCTACTAGGAAACAAGCTCCAACTGAAACATTGGACGAATATTTAAAAGCCCCGAAAGCATTAAGCAAAGATTGCAACTTCAAGAACGTCACAGCTGTACAATACTGTGAAGAGAGTATAAGAGATGCATTTATTGCTGGATTACAGTCCAATATGATACGCCAAAGACTTTTGGAAAATAAAACCCTCGACTTAAAAACCATGTTTGATCAGGCTAGATCTCTTGAGTCAGCCATGAAGAGCTCTGAGTCATATTCAACTCCAAACACTCTAATCAATGCTGCTATTCCTGCTGAGTCTTCAAGCCCTCTAGATACCCAGGAGAATACTCTGGCTGCTGCTGTAGTAACAACTTCTTCCAGCTGCTATTTCTGTGGCAACAACAGGCACCCACGATCTAAGTGTCCTGCAAAGGATGCTACATGTGCTAAGTGTCAGAAAAAGGGACACTATGCCAAAGTTTGCCAAAGTAAAGCTACCTCAAGGGTATCAGCATCTCTACACTCACCTGTTATAGCCGCTACTCAAAGTCCTGGGTCTCTTTCAAAGTCAACAGCTACAATCAGCCTGGAAAACTTGAATGTAAAGGCACTATTTGACAGTGGAAGCACTGAGAGTTTCATTCACCCAAATCTAGTTAAAAGGGCTGGGCTGACTGTGAAACCATCTAGTAGTGCTGTTTCCATGGCTTCTACGGCCTTATCAGCCAATGTTACAGGAACTTGTAGAGCTAACCTTGAATACCAGAACCAGAAATACTCCAACCTTTGCTTGTCAGTCCTTCCTGGGCTCTGTGCTGATCTCATACTAGGACTTGACTTCCAGTCACAACATGAGAGCATAACATTTCAGTATGGGGGCAGCCAACCCCCACTATCAGTTTGCGGTTTCAGTACCCTCAACATGGATCCAGCTGAGCCTTTTTCAAATCTAACTCAGAACTGTCACCCAATTGCAAGCAAATCTCGTCGTTACAGCAGGGATGACTTAAAGTTCATCGATGGAGAGGTTGAAAGGCTACTCAAAGAAGGGATCATAGAGCCAAGCAACTCCCCTTGGAGGGCACAAGTTGTGGTGACCAAGGATGATAACCACAAAAAGAGACTTGCTATTGACTACTCCCAAACTATTAACCGCTTCACACAGCTTGACGCCTTTCCGTTACCAAGGATAAATGACTTGGTAAATGATATTGCTCAGTATCGAGTGTTCAGCACAATTGATCTACGAAGTGCTTACCATCAGGTTCCTCTCAAAAAGGAAGATCAGCAATACACAGCCTTCGAAGCATGTAACAAACTTTATCAGTTCACACGACTCCCGTTTGGTGTCACAAATGGGGTTGCTTGCTTTCAGCGTGAGATGATGAAGTTCATTGAACAAAACAATCTCAGTGCTGTATTCCCTTACTTAGATAACATCACTATCTGTGGAAAAAATCAACAAGAACATGATGCAAACCTTGAAAAGTTTCTTGCTGCAGCAAAGGAAAAGAACATCTGTTACAACAACTCAAAGAGCGTCTTTTCAACCAGGAAACTTGCTATTCTTGGATATGAAATTGAAGAAGGCATTATTCGTCCAGATCCAGAGAGACTAAGGCCTCTGCGTAACCTACCTGTGCCTCATGATTCCAAATCCCTCAACAGGTGCCTTGGTTTGTTTTCCTACTACTCTCAATGGATCCCAGAGTTCTCCAACCGCATCAAGCCACTTACAAGCTCAAAGTCATTCCCTCTGCCACCTATAGCTGTTACTGCATTTGACAACTTAAAGAAAACTGTAGAAGAAGCATTTGTTACCGCCATTGATGAAACTGTACCGTTTGAAGTCGAAACCGACGCATCTGACGTGGCACTAGCAGCTACACTCAGTCAAGTTGGCAGGCCTGTCGCTTTCTTCTCTCGTTCACTACAGGGGAGTGAGCTTAAGCATGCTTCTATAGAAAAGGAAGCACAAGCTATCATTGAAGCAATCAGGCATTGGAGACATTTCCTGACAGGAAGACACTTCACACTGAGAACTGACCAAAAGTCTGTATCTTACATGTTTGATCAGCGCAACCGTGGTAAAATAAAGAACGACAAAATCATGCGTTGGCGGCTTGAACTAGCATGTTATAGCTTTGATATCGTATACCGACCAGGAAAGGAGAATGTACTTCCTGACGCACTCTCCAGAGCAATTTGTGCCACTGCACTTCAAGATTCCCTGTATACCCTCCATGAGGCACTGTGCCACCCTGGTGTTACCAGGCTTAACCACTTTGTTCGTAGCAAGAACTTACCTTATTCAATGGAGGAGGTAAAGCGTGTCACAAACCAGTGTCAAATCTGTGCAGAATCTAAGCCCCAATATCACAAGCCAGAGGAAGTCCCACTCATTAAAGCAACTCAACCATTTGAAAGAATAAATATCGACTTCAAAGGTCCATTGCCAAGCAACAATGAAAACAGGTATTTCTTGAACATAGTGGATGAATATTCAAGATTCCCTTTTGTGTTTCCATGCTCAGATATATCAACTTCTACAGTAATCAAGTGCTTCACTACTCTATTCTCCTTGTTTGGCATGCCAGCATATGTACACTCAGACCGTGGTACATCTTTCATGAGTCATGAGCTAAAAGCATTTCTAAGAGGAAAAGGGATCGCCACAAGTCGAACAACAAGCTATAACCCAGCTGGAAACGGTCAGGTAGAGAGATATAATGGTGTTGTTCGGAAGGCTATCGAAACATCCTTGAAATCTAAGAATTTACATCCCAAGTATTGGCAGGTTGTTCTACCTGATGCTCTCCATTCTATACGGTCATTGCTCTGTACTGCCACTAACGAGACACCTCATGAGCGTATGTTCAGGTTTCCTAGACGATCTTCTTCTGGTGCATCGGTACCTACCTGGATGGCAGAACCCGGTCCTGTGCTCCTCAAGCGTCATGTCCGCACAAATAAAACTGAACCATTAGTTGATGAGGTAGAGCTTCTCCAGGCGAACCCCCACTATGCCTTTGTACGTTATCCTGATGGTAGAGAGACAACTGTGTCGACAAAGCATCTTGCACCTAAACCCCCATCTACAAGTCCAGTTCAGATTCAGCCTCTAGAACCATGTACAAGTCCAGTTCAGATTCAGCCTCAAGATTGTGTGCCAGAAACTACAACTGTAGATTCTTCTGTACAACAAGACATACCAACAGCAACCAACCAAGCCAGT
>JAAESD010000555.1 GCA_024229695.1 bacterium | reverse complement strand
CCTGCAACTGCAGCGATAACAACTTTGGGAATCGATCTGATCTGCTTCTGCAAATCAAGAACGTTCAGCCTTGGCACTTTATCTTCACCAACATATCCGCCATGACCTCTGACACTCTGATCGCCACCACTACAAAACGCCTTGCCGCCTTCACCACTGAAAATGATGACATCGATTGCCGCATCATCACGGCAGATGTTCATTGCATCAATCATCTCATCCACTGTTCGTGGTGTAAATGCATTGTGCTTTTCTGGTCGGTTGATACTTATCTTGGCAATGCCTTCAAAAAAATCGAATTTGATTTCGTCATACTCACGAATTGTTTCCCAGTTTTGTTTCCATTCCATTATGCTCTCCTAAAAAGACTTGAAGACTTTTCTATTTGTTTCCATGTCTGTGAATATTTCCAGGATTCCTTTTTTGAATCCGATTAGTTCCTCTTTGCTTCTTGCAGACTTATACTCAAGCCCAAATTCATCGGCAGTCAACTCTGCAGTCCGATTATGCGGTGCAATAAACAGTTTAGTCAACTCTCCCTGATCAGCAGGTCCCGAAATCATGTTGAATATCCCGCCTCCGCCATCGTTCAGAATTACAATCTGTAAATTGGCTGGGAACTCATGGTTCAACCATAAACCATTTCTATCGTAGAAAAACGAGAGGTCGCCAATGATCAATGTATGAGTTCTGGCATCTGCAAGGGCATGACCAACGGCGCTACTAACAACGCCATCAATTCCCGATGTCCCGCGGTTGCAGAACACATCGATATCTTTTTTCAAACCGATAAAATCAGCTATCCGCACCGGCATTCCGTTACCCAGATGCAGCACACTTTTTTCAGGCAAATCAGCAATCACTTTTTCTACAGCAGTGAAATAGTTGAACTCTGTGCCAGCGAGACTTCGCTCCGACTTCACAAAAGAATCCCTGAACTCTGCACAGTTAAATTTCAGGCCCTGCAAATATTCTTCAGGTTTGCAATTTACAGTTTCAGTCAGGCTTGAAAACGGATCGCCAACCATCCCCGTTCCAATATGCCAATGTGCTTTGGGGGGATTATCACGCAGAAACAGTTTCAGTTTTTTATTAATTATTGAACGGCCAATTGTAATCAGCAAATCCGGTGTTGAAAGAGCATCAACAGCATTGACAGAATTGGAAAGAGTGTGAAGGTTGCTGGTCACGTCGGTTACAACTGGGACTTCAAGACTGTTCAACAAATCAAACAGTTCAGCATTGGGCTCGGACTGCCCAGCCAGAATCATAACTTTTGATGTGTTGTCCAAAAGCGTCTGCAGTTCACTGTTATCAACTTCAACAGGCTCATCCAGATTTTCATAAGCCGGATTTCCAAACTGAATTTCATCAAGGCTGTCAGGATAGAAAGGCTCAGCGATTGGGATATTCAGATGAACAGGTCCATCCAGAGATAGAGCCTCTTCCGCTATGTCCTGATTCTCTTTTGTAAATGTGTAACTGCCACTGATGTGATCCTGGTAGATATCACTCTGATGAATTGTCTGCCCATCCCACTGGTCAATCCATTCTGCAGGACGATCGGCAGTCAAAACTATCAACTGAACATTTTGGTAGAATGCTTCTGTTACTGCAGGTGCAAAATTCAGGGCAGCCGTTCCCGATGTGCAAACAAGTACAACCGGTTTGCCAGTCTGTTGGGCTATCCCAAGGCCGATGAAACCTGCTGAACGCTCATCGGTAACAGATATTGTTTTAATTGCAGGATGTTTTCCAAATCCAA
The DNA here is from genome assembly GCA_024229695.1 of bacterium. GTDB lineage: Bacteria > Krumholzibacteriota > Krumholzibacteriia > LZORAL124-64-63 > LZORAL124-64-63 > JABIBH01. The sequence goes on along the minus strand of JAAESD010000555.1, from coordinate 7,852 downwards.
GCAGCAACGGTGCACATCTTGAGCCAGGACAAACCACAGCCTTTTCTACTCCACGTGCCGCGCACAGCGCAACAAGATCGTAAATATGCTGTGTATTTCCTATTACGCTCACTACATCACATCCAGCAAGGTTTGACATTTCAAAGCGGTTTCATCCCACTCTTTTTCTGTCTTCGATCCATGAGTAACTCCTGCGCCAGCATAAAGTACTGCACGAGTTCTCAAAATTTGCATGCATCGTAAATTCACATACAGCTGAGTTGTGCCATCAATATTTACCGGGCCAAGAAATCCACTATACAATTCCCGATTCAAACTTTCATTCTCAATTATAAAACTGAGCGATGGGAACTTTGGCATTCCGCACACGGCAGAGGTCGGGTGCAACAGTTGCAGCATCACAGATCCGAGTTCCGGCATGTTGACTTCATTCAAATCAACTGTGTACTCGGTTTTCAGATGAATCATATTTCCAGCTTGAACAGTGCGCGGTCCAGACTCAACAAACTTGCGCAGACGGATAGTCTTGAACTGTTCGATGATATACCTGCTGACCATTGCCTGCTCTTCAATCTCTTTCTGATTCCAGGCAGCTTCCGATAAATCGGAGCCCTCAACAAATGGCTGAGTACCTGCCAATGAAAAAGTTCTGAAATGTTCAGCTGACGATTCTATCAACAACTCAGGTGTTGCCCCTGTCCAGGTACCAATTCCTGGAATAGAAAGTAAGCTGACAAAAGCAGCCGGATAAGCTTCAGCCATTTTATGAAATTGATTCAGTACATTGAAATCAGCTGTCAGCGGTTGATCAAGAGTTCGAGCCGGGACAACCTTATCAAACTCGCCATCGTTAATAGCAGATACACCATCTTCAACCATTTTTATAAAGTGAGACTTCTCTCCCGATATTTCAGTATCAGGTCGACTGTTCAAATGATAAGGAACTGAACCGTCACACTGCTCAACTTTATCAAATACAGAATGTTTGTCTGCTTTAAGAAACAGAGTTTCATTGCCTTCGGGATTTAAAAACGGGCTTACTGCAAAACCTGGTTGTTGCAGATCAATCCTGCCTTTAGATGGAGAATTGTCCGCAATAAAATGAATTTGTTCGGAGTGAGGAGCTCGCCAGATGGCAACAGCATTGCCATCGTTTATTGATTCAATCCAGAGACTTTGCAAATTCATATCACTGCCAATGTCAGTTGACTTGAACATACCAGCCTGCCCTCTTCATCATTTATATCAATAGACCAGACGTGAATCTTTTTGCCGATTTTTACCGGTACTGCTTTGCCATACACCCAACCCGACTTTGCACTTCTAACATGATTACAGTTGATATTTACTCCAACTGCCTGGTTACCATTTTCGGCAACCAACATAGTCCCAGCAATGCTGCCAAGAGTTTCTGCAAATGCTGCCGATGCCCCACCATGTAACAATCCAAAAGGCTGAACAGTCCTGTGATCTACAGGCATTTTGCCTGCAACAAACTTGTCGCCAATTTCAGTTATCTCAATCCCGATAGCTTCTGCCATCGTTCCTTTACCCATCTCGATTATTTTTTCTAAACTCATAACCTACTTCTTTCCGATGTACAAAGTGCAGACACCAAGAGTCAATGGAATTGCTCTGCACTCAGTCAGGCCAATAGATTCCATCAGTTTTACAAATTCTCTACGGGTTGGAAAATTCATAATCGAGTCTGCCAGATATTCATATGCTGCCGGATTTTTTGTGAACAGACGCGCCAGTTTTGGCAACACACCGTTGAGATAAAAACTGTAAACAGATCGCCAGAAACCAGGTTCAGGTGTTGTCAATTCCAGCACCATTACTTGACCACCAACAGCAATCACCCTGCGCATTTCAGTCAGCGCCTTCACTTTGTCTGGAATATTCCGGATACCAAAAGAGATTGCAGTTACATCAAAACTTTCGTCTTCAAACTCAAGGTCGGTGCCGTCGCCCCATTTCAATTCAACGCGATCGGTCAAATTATCACTGACAACTTTTGGCAATCCTTTGTCTATCATTTCCTGAACAAAATCTACGCCAACAACTGATACTTCAGGATATGCTTTCGCACAATCCAGAGCCAGATCACCAGTACCGGTTGCAACATCCAGAAACTTGTTGGTCTTGAAAAAATTCATCTCATTGACTGTGCGCTTACGCCATGACACATCGCGACGCAGAGACAAAAATCTGTTCAGGAAGTCGTATTTATCGGTAACCGATGCAAAAATATCAGAAACAATGCCTATGCGTTGCTCATCCGACATTTCCTGCACAGAAGGGTATGTTTTGTTTTTGTTTGTAGTACTCATGAGGGGAATATAAAACAAATCGCTGAATTATTCACGGACTTTTCAATTCACGAGATTTTCAATCTCAGAAACAATTTCCTGATCAAGTTCACCTGCCGACACCCTGAAGATCTGCTCTCCTTGCCCATCGAATACCAGAATATTGGCTAGCCCAGGCTCAAAACTGTAGGCCTTGTTGAACTTCCCGCCCCAATCCATCAATATCCAGTTTTCAGGCTGTTTTGGAAACTTGCCTCTGATAAATCCCTTGAGAAAAAACGGGACACCTTTCATGTGAGCAACTGGCAGTATGCTGGCAGTGTGACCCAGCTTCTCACCCAATTCCGCTGCCCAAAGCTTGTCGTAATCACATCCAGCTTTATCGCTGCCAATAACTATGACAACTTCGCCCGCATAATCAGAAGTTACGTGGACCTGCTTAAACTGGTCTTGTATATGAAAATCGATCAGATTTTGAGCAAAAAGTGGCATTGCAATCAGGATAAATAATATGATTTTCAAAACCATGGATTCTCTCCTACTCAACATTTCTGCCAAAGATCAGGTGATCGCATTTTTGGCCATCGACTTCAGCCACATCCGGCAACGTGCCCCATATTTCAAACTTGAATTTATCCATTATGCCGATGCTCGCAATGTTAATTCCCAGAATAAGGGCCAACAGGTTTTTTATCTGCAAGCCCGGACATTGGCCTATGGCGTGTTGTAGTAGTGAACTTCCAACTCCGGACCCTCGATGATCCTTGTCGATATAATAACTTATTTCCGCAATGTGTTTGAGTGCCATTCTGCCACATCGATACGGGCTCAAGCTGCACCAACCAAGCATATAGCCCTCATTTTCAGCAACCCAGATAGGATAATTTTCTGGAGAGTGTTCATTGAACCAACTATGCCTGGACTCAACTGAAATTGACTCCAGATCGGCAGTACAGCCCGACATAGTAATGGCCTGGTTATATATTTCAACAATTTGTGGAAGGTCTGTTGCAACAGCAATTCTAATAATCATGCAAGTTCCAATCTGGATGATCTGTCAGAAATTAATTCAATCATCTTTTCCTGATTATGTCCAGATCATCTCGTTAGATAGTCTGCCACACCTTGGGCTGCCACTTCATGACCCCGCCTGTTGAAATGGATATCACCGCCGGGAAGATATAAGTTTTTTGCACCTGCGTTTTCCTGGAAGCGATCCAGAAGATCGACATATTCGATCCCATTCACTCTGCAAAATTCCGTAATAATCCGATTGGAAGCGTTCAAGTCGAAATCAGCGGGATCCAGATTCCAATAGTCCACCATGATATCCCAATCCGCTGTCTGGACCTGATGCCGTTGGGGAAAGAGGACCAAAACGAAGCGATGCCCGGATGCCTCAGTGGACTGGGCCATTTCTTTCAGGACTGAGAAAAACACATCGTACATTTCATTGATAATCGAGGGTGTGGGCTTCAGATAAAAACCCATGTTTGAAGCTCCATCCAGCAATCGCAATCGTCCATCGATGGCTTCGTAATCACCCGCAAACCCTTTGGTGATTGTGGGCAGGGATTTGTACTGAAGAGAGAGTTCGAATAGCCCGGAAAAAAGATCGAAAGCAGCCAGAGTATTGATTATCCCGGCCAAGGGTGGAGATTGGATCTTTTCCTCCAGATCCCGATGATGTTTGGGGTAGGCAAAATCCTGAAAGTGTTCATAGAACGATGTGGGATCTCCATCATAGTCTGGATTCGCCAATAGAATACCGTCCTGTAATTTCATGCGGCGGCCCGGACCGGCATACCAGAAGGTCTGCATCACATCATTAGAGCAGAGGCCATATACAACCCAATTCGGAGAAAAATCAAGACCGTGTGATTGTAGATAGTTAAGGCCGTACGCCGGATCAGAAACTTCAGCGTTGAGGACTTCATATCCGGTCTGTTCCGCCAAATACGTGCCAAAAAACTTATCCTGTTCAGCCGCAAACCCGGTGGAAAACGAGTCGCCGATGCTGAGAACACGAGTGATACCCGAGTCCGGTACCAAAGCAAAATCCCTGCTGTTCCTCAGTCCAATGCTGTTGGTTATCAGACGAGCTCCGGCTTTGTATTCAGGAGCATTCATTCTAACGTCCAGATTGGATTTCAATCGACCACCCACTCCGATAAATGGAGCCTCCGTTGGAAAAGCCGGAAAGAGAAAACTATTGGCCTGTCCCCAGACAACCATCGAATTTCCCCGGATCAATTCAGGGATCTCGACAGCAAACATCAGGGTCACCAAAAGGATCGGGCCAAGGCTGAGCAACAGGGATTGAGGTCGACCTGAATGACGCGCCCAGAGTATGGCCGTTGATCCAAAGGAAAGGATAAACAGCAGCATGGCAGTATGCGCTTCAGGAGATATAATGGCCAGGACCGTGCCCAGAATTAACGGTAGCCAGATGATCAGTCCCGTAAATCGGCGATGAATTGAACGGGTTCCCAATAAAACAGACAGCCGATCAGGAAAACATGAAAGTCCCACTAAAAATAGATACGGACCGATTACAGCTAAAATATATTTCCAAGAATATCCCAGCAGGATCGCATTATCTGATTGATAACTAAAAACAAAATAGCTGCCAACAAGCGCGATAAAACCCGACAACACGGAATGAAACCGTTGCAGAGCTCTCGATACGGCCTGAAGGGTATCAGCGGAATTGGATGTCTCGTTGGTCAATACAGCCTCCGGTCTAGAAGAGTGTGTAGATAAACGGTGCCACGGCCTGACCAGAGACAATCAGCAAGCTGAGAATCAGGATAATCAGCACAATGGGTACCAACCACCAGGCTTTATTGATCCGGGCAAAAGCCCAGACTTCAGCCAGAAGACGACCAAGGTATTTCAATCTATCCATCTACACCTCCAGGGGAAACTAGTCTTGAGGAAATTCCTCGCGCCAATGATCGCTCTGGTCCCAGGCCGGCTGTTTAATTTTTTCCAAAAGCAAATTGCCGAGTACAAGATAATCCATCTCCGTCCGCATAAAACAGCGGTAGGCATCCCGAGGCGTACATACGATAGGCTCGCCCCGAACATTGAAGGACGTATTGATGATGATGCCATAACCGGTCAAATCCTCAAACGCCTTGATGATCTCCCAATACTGAGGATTGGTCTTGCGGTTGACCGATTGGATCCGCGCTGAATAATCGACGTGTGTAATCGCGGGCACATCGGACCTGGGCCGATTGACTCTCCTTATCTCATCCAAGTCAATTTCGTCACCTTCTGGTGCCTTGCATCGATCCGCTTTCACTTGTGCCACCAGAAGCATATAGGGAGAAGGGCGATCGATCTCGAAGTAATCACCGATCCGCTCCTCCAGACAAGAGGGAGCGAAGGGGCGAAAGGATTCCCGGTATTTGATCTTCAGATTCAGAGTCGATTGCATCGCGGGAGACCGTGCGTCCCCGATAATGGACCGGTTTCCCAAAGCTCGAGGGCCGAACTCCATACGTCCCTGAAACAGCCCCACGACTTTCTGATCGGCAATCAGTTTTGCAATTCGTTGAGCTCGCTTATCGGGTGACATGGCTTCATAGCGATACCCTTTATGCTTCAACCACTCAACAATTTCTTCATCGCTGAAGGCTGGTCCCAGGTAAGTACCCTGCATCTGATCCGAAGCCTGGTCCAGAGTCTCTACAACACGCTCTTTTTGTTCTACCGTATGCCAAGCCAACAAGGCCGCGCCCAGCGCACCACCGGCATCTCCGGCCGCCGGTTGGATCCAGATATTTTTGAAAGGGGATTCACGCATAATCCGACCGTTGGCCACACAGTTCAGAGCCACACCACCGGCCAGACAAAGATTTTCCGATTGTGTCAATCGATGAGCCTGCGCCACGATTTTCAACACGATCTCTTCAGTGATAAGTTGGATCGAAGCAGCCAGATCCATATCCTGACGCGTTATAGGAGATTCCGGTTCACGCGCAGGGCGGCCAAATAAATCACTGAATTTCCGATTGGTCATTTCCAGGCCATCGTCGTATCCAAAGTAATCCATATTCAATCGATAGGATCCGTCATCCCGGATATCAATCAGATTCTCACGAATAATATCCGCATAAAGGGGTTCGCCGTAAGGCGCCAGACCCATCATTTTATATTCGCCGGAATTGACTCTGAACCCTGTGAAATAAGTAAAAGCGGAATAGAGCAGACCTAGTGAATGGGGAAAGTGAATCTCCTCAAGCACACGTATTTTATGCCCTTCGCCACTGGCGATAGAGGTTGTCGCCCATTCCCCAACACCGTCAAGTGTCACAATCGCGGCTTCATCATAGGGGCTTGGATAGAAAGCACTGGCGGCATGACTATCATGATGTTCAGCAAAGAGAATCCGCCCGGGTTTACCGGCTCCGGCCTTCTTCAATGCAGACGTGATCTCGAGAGGGATCGCCAGCTTTTTACGCATCCAAAGCGGCATCGCCATGGAAAAGGATCGCAAACCCTTGGGCGCTACACTGAAGTAGGTTTTCAGAATCCGACTGAATTTAGTCAGGGGCTTATCATAGAAAATGACCGAGTCCACTTCGCCACTCGCGACGCCGCCTTCAGCCAGACAATATCGCACGGCATTCAGTGGAAAATCTGAATCCTGTTTCACACGGGTGAATCGCTCTTCCTGTGCGGCGGCTATGATTTTCCCGTCCTGTATCAGACAAGCAGCGGAATCATGATAATACGCAGATATGCCTAGAATATTCATGAGTCGATGCCTTTATCGGTCGCGTCGATCAGACGCAATTCCGCTCGCGCTTTTTTATCTTCGCTCATGAATTGTCGTGAATAGAAATCCGTATCAGAACCGCAATGGCGCCGTATCCAATATGTATATCCTTGAGGCCGGAAAGATCGGTGCAGGGGATCCCGTTTCGCCAGTTTGAGGTAGAAGCCAACCGGCATGAAAACCAGATAATATAATGGCGTCAGCAGGAGCCAGCCAAGAGTCTGGCCTGTCAGAAGACCAAATCGTTTACCAATGTTCGAGATCGATTCGACAATCCTCGGAATGCCCAAACCCAGAATCAATAGACAAATGGAAAATCCCCCGATGATCAGGGCAATGATATCCCGTCCCAGGACATATTTAAGAACGAATGCGACCCCAAGCATGATTAGGAACTGAACCAACGCACTCTTGCGTAGTTCGACATTCGATCTGGCTGTCTGTATTGCGGGATCAATGTCGCGCCAGGGCCAGGGGGATCGATGTATTGAATCGGCCATCCACACTCTCTCCGGATTCAAGTTGTTTTTCCACGATCACGCATTATAGATCCCATATCCAATCGAGTATAGTATTAAGATATCCAAAACCAGGGGAATTCCAACAAATTGCAAGCATTGTATATCCGATTACGCCTATTCTATCTTTTCTTGCCCCGACCATAACTTGCTACCACATTTACTGCAATTCAAACCAATCTGGAAAGGTGCCGGAAAATGAAAACTCTTGCCACACTATTACTAATACTACT
>JAAESD010000554.1 GCA_024229695.1 bacterium | reverse complement strand
TTGGCGTTCGGGGGTCATGCTGGACGGACAAATCACCAAAAACGCACAGGTAGAGCTGCTAGAGACAACCTCAGACAGCAGTCTGCTGAAAATTGTTCTTCGGGAAGGTCGCAACCGCCAGATCCGACGTACAGCAGAACAGCTCGGACACCACGTCCTTGATCTTCAGCGCACAGCCATTGCAGACCTTGAACTCAAAGCGCTAGCTGAGGGCCATTGGCGTGAACTAAGAGATAAAGAATGGCAAAACATGTTTAAACAGGCGAAGATGTAGGCTTCATTTCATTGAACACAAGCCATAAAAGAAACGCATGCAATCAAAACAGCTACGACTCTTTTACTTATTTTCTTACTGACGCAAAACATCAACCAACATGACTCAAGTAAAGATTAAAGCTCCAACAACAATCAATTGCAAACAGAGAGAAAGGGAAAACAACCATGAACGATGAACAGCCATGAATGACGAACAGCCTTGAACAATGAATAGCCTTGAAGGAGAAACAGAAATGAAATTAAAGATTCCTTGGCGGCGATCAAAATCTGAACTCGCAAAAAATGCTAATCAGAAGCAACTATTTC
>JAAESD010000553.1 GCA_024229695.1 bacterium | reverse complement strand
CCCTATGCTGATTGAATGCATGGTAGATAAAAATAATAACTCAGTTGCAGTTTTTCTTCATGATAACACAAAAACTACACTTGTTAAAGGGTATGATCCACCTGGATCATACAGACGAGTCTTCAATTATAGCACACCATTGGAATCAATGATTGCAGTCATCAACCAATCAACAAAGTGCAAACAGTTCACCAAAGCGGAATGCTTTGCTGCCACTTTGACAACAAGTGATTCAGTTTATACATGGCTGAGTGGCCGGTATGGACAGAAGCTAGCATATTGGGGAGGTGGTCCAAGTGATGGCAAAGGTTGTTCCTGTGGTATCCATAATAACTGTGCCCATCCGGACAAGAAATGCAACTGCGACAGCAATGATCAAGTATGGAGAAAAGATAAGGGTTTCATCACAGAGAAAGATGTTCTTCCCATCACCGCAATAAATGTTGGGGACACCGGTCGGAGCAAAGAGCGATTCAAATATACTGTTACGTCACTCATCTGCTTTTTCTGATGAGACGAAATATCAAGCCAGTTTTG
>JAAESD010000552.1 GCA_024229695.1 bacterium | reverse complement strand
TTTTTGCGGCGCTGTCAATGCATCACATTTTGTTTTGAAATTAAAATCAAAATTTTTACTGTTCATCGTATTGACAGATGCGCCATCCAAAGTAGCCTTTCTAATTCGATGATTAATCATAGGCTGCTCGAGTCGAGTATATGATCCAATAATTAAGGCGTGGTCAACAGATTCAATTTCTGACAAAGTTATCGATGACTCTAGAGAGCTGCCAGTGCTTAATTGAGTTTGATCTAACCTGAAATCAATATTTTCTGATCCAAACTTACGAGCTAATTTTTGCATCAAATAGAACTCTTCCAATGATGCATGTTTTGACGCCAAAACACCCATTTGATCCGGATTTATTGCATTATTTTTGATTCCATCAACCGCAAACTGAAGGGCTTGCTGCCAATCAGTTTCTTGCCACTCACCGTCAACTTTAATTTTAGGTTTTAGCGCACGGCTTTCATGATTCAGACCTTCGTATGAAAAGCGATCCCTGTCGGAAATCCATGTTTCGTTAATAGAGTCATTGTCTCTAGCAACAACTCTCTTTACTTTGCCTCTGTAGCTCTGAGTATAGATGTTTGATCCAACCAAGTCATGACGAGCAACACTCTGGACTGCGTTCATTTGCCATGTTCGAGCTTCATATCTAAACGGTTTGGAGGTTAAAGCTCCAACCGGACAAACATCGATCATATTTCCTGATAACTCTGACTGAATTCCTTCAGTTAGGAACGGTTCAATTTTGACATCTTCGCCTCTTCCTGTTCCGCCCATCTCGACAATGCCTGCGACTTCAGCGCCAAATCTGACACACCTTGTGCAGTGGATACAACGAGTCATATCAGTCTGGACAAGAGCCCCAATGCCTTTATCAGGAACGATTCTCTTGCCTAAATTAAATTTCGAGACATCTGAGCCATACTCCATGGCCACATCTTGAAGTTCACACTCGCCGCCTTGATCACATATTGGGCAATCCAAAGGGTGATTGATAAGCAAAAACTCCATGACTGCTTTTTGTGCAAACTTAGCCTTGTCATTTTTTGTATTAATTATCATACCGTTTGCAGCAGGGGTTGAGCATGCTGGCTGGGCCTTAGGAACACCCTCAACGTCAACCAAACACATTCTGCAGTTTGCAGCAACGGATAACTTTTTATGATAGCAAAAGCGAGGTACATCTATCCCCTCTCTATCTGCAATACTGATGATTGAGTCGCCTTGGTTGGCCTTGACTAAATTACCATCAATTTCAATTTCAATTTCAGACACTTGCTGCTTCCTCAATCAGGTTATGCTCTTCTTCCACCATACTCTTTCCGTTCTGAATATAGTATTCGAACTCTTCTCTAAAGTGCTTGATGAAGCTCTCGACAGGGGTTGCTGCTGCATCTCCAAGAGCGCAGATTGTATTTCCCATTATTTTTTCACCAACTGATAGTAGTAAATCTAGATCCTCTTCTTCGCCATTACCATCAAGTATTCTTTGCAGCATTCTATATAGCCACCCAGTTCCTTCTCTGCAAGGCGTACATTGCCCGCAAGACTCATCATAATAAAAGTGAGCCAAACGGGTTAAAGTTTTGACCATACAGGTTGTATCATCCATCACTATTACGGATCCTGCACCTAGCATTGATCC
>JAAESD010000551.1 GCA_024229695.1 bacterium | reverse complement strand
TGTATCGATGACGATGAACGGTGCTGTGCTTCCAATCCTGGCCCTTTACATTGTTGTAGCAGAAGAGCAGGGTGTGCCGCTGGAAAAACTGAGTGGCACAATCCAGAATGATATTTTAAAAGAGTTCATGGTTCGAAATACATACATCTATCCACCAGAATCCAGTATGCGGATTATTGGTGATATTTTTGCATATACGTCCAAGAATATGCCTAAGTATAACTCGATCTCTATCTCCGGATATCACATGCAGGAAGCAGGAGCTACTGCTGATCTTGAGTTGGCATACACTCTGGCAGATGGCGTGGAATACATCAGAACAGGGATTAAAGCTGGTTTGACTGTAGACCAGTTTGCACCAAGACTTTCGTTTTTCTGGGCTGTTGGTATGAATCCCTTTATGGAAATTGCCAAGTTGCGTGCAGGTAGATTGTTGTGGGCAAAGCTGGTTAAGCAGTTCAATCCAGAGAACCCCAAAAGCATGTCATTGAGAACTCACAGTCAGACTTCAGGTTGGAGTCTAACTGCTCAGGACTTGTTCAATAATGTTGGCAGAACTTGTGTTGAGGCGATGGCCGCAACTCAGGGACATACTCAGTC
>JAAESD010000550.1 GCA_024229695.1 bacterium | reverse complement strand
TGCTTGCGCTTATTTGATTGTGGTGTATAATTTTCCATGCCCAAAATATCGCACTGTGTTGAAGATTTGTCGACAATGAATCTGCACATGTTGTTTTTATTTGCCTGTAACTGTTGGAGTGATTTTGAGTCCGATTCCTGTTCTATTTTGTATTGACAGCATAGCCCCAGGTGGCACGGAGCTGCAGGTTGTGGGGCTTGTTAATGGGCTTGATCGATCTCTTTTCACACCTCATCTCTGCACCATCAGACCTTCTGAAGAATTGCTGAAGCAGGTTGATTGCCCGGTTTTTGAGATGGATGTCCCAAAGCTGTTTTCGCGCAATGGGCTTAAAAGTTTGAATATGCTGGTCAGGTATATTAAGGAAAATAACATACAGGTAGTTCAAACATTCTTTCAGGATTCAACTCTACTTGGGCTTTTCGCAGCAAAAAAAGCTGGAGTGAAGGCGCGAATAATATCGATCAGAGATATGGGTTTCTGGCGAACTCCAATGACATCAATGTTGATGAAAATTGCAACTGGCAAAGCTAACGGTTTCTTATCGAACTCAGAAGCCGCTGCTTTGGAGTTTAAAAATAGCTTTCAAGTTAAAAACAACATTAAGGTTATCAACAATGGACTCGATACAAAGGGTTGGGGATTTAATGAACCAGCTGATGTAGAACCTTCTGTTGTTCTGGTTGGTAATTTAAATCGCCATGTAAAGCGCGCAGATATTTTTCTGGATGCTGCTGCAATCCTCTCTCCAAGATACCCTTCTGTAAAATGGTACCTTGTAGGTGATGGAGAATTGAAAGAACAGTACCGGCAGCAGGCTGTCAAAGCAGGCATTGCGGATAAAGTTATTTTTACAGGAAGAGTTGATGATGTAGCAAATTACCTGTATAAATGTGCTATAGGTGTAATATGCTCTGATTCAGAGGGAAGCTCGAATGCCTTGCTGGAATACATGCTCAGTGGTTGTGCTGTGGTTGCAACTGCAACCGGTGGAACTGTTGAAGTCATAGAAAATGAAGTTAACGGTTTATTGGTGCCGCCGAGTAGCCCTTCGGCATTAGCTGCCGGGATTGGCAGGTTGCTTTCCACAACCAATGTCAGAGTGTCGATGGCAGCAGAAGCGCGCAGGTTTGTTGAGCGAGAGTTTAATTGGGAGAAATGCATTATTTCTCACCAGGATTATTATACGGAGATGTTGAGGAAATGAGTGTTGCTAAAACACTATTTATTATATGTGAAGCTGTGCTGATTTATATCTATATCGGCTACCCGCTTTTGTGTCTCTTGTTGTCCAAACTGAAAAACGGTAAGTACAAAGCTGACGATATCATTCCATCGGTCACAATTATAATTGCTGCTTACAACGAAGAAAATTGCATTGCAGAGACAATTCAAAATAAATTGGAACTGGATTATCCATCAGACAAGTTGGAGATAATAGTAGTATCGGATGCTTCAAGTGATAATACCGATGCACTTGTAGCAGGGATAGCAGAACAGGACAGCAGGGTTATTTTTCTGAGACAACAAAACAGAAGAGGCAAAACGGCTGCTTTGAACACCGCTGCAGAAGTTGCAACAGGAGAAATTCTTGTTTTCAGTGATGCCAACTCAATTTACAACCAGTCAACTTTATTGAATTTGGTAAAACCACTTGCCGATAGCTCTGTCGGATATGTTACCGGGAAAATGGTCTACAATGTCAGTGAAGGATCAGCGTCAGGTGATGGCTGTTCCAGCTACATGAAATACGAGAATCGTTTGCGTGAGATTGAAAGCAATTTTGGGTCTGTTGTTGGCGTTGATGGTGGAATCGATGCAGTCCGCAAACAGCTTTACACTCCAATGCCTGAAGATATGCAACCTGATTTTGGGCTTCCGCTTTCAGTTGTCGAGAATGGCAGGCGAGTTGTTTTTACACCGTTTGCTTTGGTCAGTGAAAGCACTCTTGGAAATAGCTCTGAAGAATTCAGTATGCGTGTTCGGGTTATACTTCGCGCCTGGTGGGCGATCAGGTCATTCACACATCTTTTGAATCCATTTAAATACGGCCTGTTTTCCTGGCAACTGTTCTCCCACAAAATACTGCGTTATCTGGCACCCGTTTTTCTACTTGGTTGCTTGCTTTCATCTTTATTTATGTTCAACGGTGGCACCTGGTGGGCAATCTGGTTTCCTGTTCAAGTTGCGTTTTATCTACTGGCATTGGCAGGCTCCAGAATGGAGAAGGCGGTCAGTCCTCTTATCACATTCCCGCTTTATTTCACCCTGGTTAATCTTGCGTCTGCAGTTGCTCTGGTCAGCTTTCTCAAAGGGAAAAAGATGGTCATTTGGAACCCACGAACCTGATTGGAAAATTTTTGAGGATACCAAACTTCATTGTTGCATCTGTAATTGAGCCTTTCTGGGATTTTTATGATCGTTCCTTGAGACTGAAAACTGTATCCAGGTTATCCAGGCAACAGTTCTGTTCTGTTGAAGAACTGCAAACAAGGCGTGAAAAACTGCTGGGAAAACTGCTGAAACACGCCTTTGAAACTTCATCTTTCTGGCAGACAAGAATGGACTCTGCAAATATTGAACTGGCCGACCAGATGACTATTGCAGATATCGTAGACTTACCATTACTGACCAAGGACGACGTGCGAAGCGCCGGCCAATCTATGCTCTCTTCAAAATACAAAATTGAAGAGCTGACCAAGGCAAAAACTGGTGGTTCAACTGGAGTTGCGCTGGAAGTCTGGTGTGACAAAGTTGGTGTCGAAAAAAGAAATGGTGCTGCAATTCATGCCGACAAATGGAGCGGCTGGAAAGTTGGACAGCCCCAGGCTGCTGTATGGGGCAATCCTCCTGAACCAAAGACATTCAAGAACAAAATCAGGCTTTGGCTCAAAGACAGAGTGATCTATCTGGACACCATGAAGGTTTCCGATGAATCAGTGCAAAAATTTGCTGAGCAATGGAGTTTATTACGTCCCGGTCTGTTGTACGGTCATGCTCATTCAATATATCTGTTGGCAACTATCATTCGTAAACTCGGGATAAAACTCCGCCCCACAGGAATTGTTGCAACATCGATGATGTTGATTAACAAGGAGCGGAAAGTAATCGAGGAAGTTTTCAACATACCAGTTACAAACAGATACGGATGTGAAGAAGTCAGTTTGATTGCTTGCGAATGTGAGCGACATAAAGGTCTGCATATTAATGAGGAACATATTTTCCTGGAGTTGTTGAAAGACGACGGCACCCATTGCAAACCTGGTGAGAATGGCAGGGTTGTAGTGACAGAACTTATTAATTACGGGATGCCAATGATTCGCCATGAAACAGGTGATATGGCAATACTAAAAGAATCGTTATGTGATTGTGGAAGACCAACTCAACTATTGGAATCTGTTACTGGCAGAACAGCAGATTTCCTTGTTGCTGCCGACGGTTCAATGGTCGCTGGCATTTCATTGATTGAAAATAGTCTGACACGATATCCAGGAATAGAACAGATGCAAGTAGTTCAGAAACAGGTCGATCAACTGGAATTAAGGATTGTAAAATCTGACCAGTGGGAAGACTCGTTATCAAATATATTAAAGTCTGTTTTCTGTGATGCTCTTGGTTCTGGTTGCAATGTAACAATTTCATATCACGACACTATTCCACGTGAGCCATCTGGAAAATATCGATTCTCAATCTGTGAGGTTGATAGTGCGTAAGTGGCAATTGTGCCTCCCTTTGCTGATAATTCCGTTTTTAATTTCCATCCCCGATGATCTGGAAAGAATGCGCGCATTCCGTGCCGCCGGTGGTCTGTTTCATGTTATTCTCCCATTTTTGCTGACACTGCTGCTGTTCAAGCACGGCCCACTTTCAAAAAGAATATTCTACTCTGGAACAGTTGCGTTTTTAGCAATCGCGCTATGCGAACCGTTACAGATATTAGTTGGCAGACATGCCCGATTCCAGGATGCCTTGATAGATTTGGCCGGTGTCCTGATTGCTGTTTGCTTTGTTCAGTGGCGTGCCGGTTTTGGGCGAAAATGGTTGACCGGAATGGTGATTGCATTATCTGTATTTCCCTGGATTCTGTGGAGCGTCCCAGGATTTATTGCTGCTCAGCAGACAGCCAAAGAAAGATTTCCGCTTCTGGCCGATTTTGAGACCAAAACCGAACGGGCTCTTTGGGACTTGAACACTCCTCCTGTAAATAGTCTGCTGAAGTACGAGTCTACAGGCGAAAATACGTATATATCGGTAACAGGAAGTGAAGAGGATTATTATCCAGGCGCTTCAGCCATCGGGTTGCCAAGGGATTGGTCTGATTATACAAGTCTGATTTTCAAGGCGCGTGCCACACAGGGCAATGTTTCATTGACTGTCAGGTTGGACGATTTTCAAAGCAGAAGCGATGCAGTATGGTGCGGTCAACAATTTAAGGTATCTGACACTTGGAAAGAATACAGTGTCGATCTTAAAAAGATTTCAGAATCGGTAACAGCACGCAAGTTCAGAATGGACGATATCGATAATATATTGTTCTATATGTACATCACTAAAGGTACAAGAACAGTTCAATTGGATGACATTCGATTGAAATGACAGGAGAGCAAGTTGCGCGTAGGAATTGGATGGGACAGGCATAAACTTATTGCAGGCAGACCTTGTATTCTGGGTGGTGTCCTTTTTGAAGATTGCGCAGTTGGTCCTGAAGGTCATTCCGACGGTGACGCAGTAATCCACTCAATTGTAGACGCTTTGCTTGGTGCTGCTGCTTTAGGTGACATCGGAAAACATTTTCCTGATACAAGCCCTGAATTTGCTGATTCAGACAGCAGATTGTTCCTTGAAAAAACACAGGAACTATTAATTAATGCAGGATATAAAACAAATAATATCGATGTAACGGTTATCACTGAAAAACCACATCTTTCACAACGGACTGAAGAAATGTGCAAGTTGATTGCGGACATTCTTGATGTAGATCAGAGTGCAGTTTCAGTTAAAGGGACTCGCGGCGAAGGTCTTGGTCCTGAGGGTCTTGGTCAGTGTGTTACTGCCATGGCAGTTGCTACAATAACGGAAGTATAGTAATGAAAATCATTGTTTTATCTGGTGGCGATTCTACAGAAAGAGAAGTCTCTTTAACTTCCGGTGCTGCAATTGTTGAAGCACTCACAGTTGCTGGTCATGAAGTGCAGGCACGGGTCATAGATTCAGTTACCGATATTCTTGCTATGGATGACTTGTCAACTGTTGATGTTGTTTTCCCAGCTCTTCACGGAGGCGAGGGAGAAGACGGTACTCTGCAGGCTTTGCTGAAATTAAAAGGCGCAACTTTTGCGCTGAGCGGCATGTCAGCCAGTGCTCTGGCAATGAACAAAGCAGCAACAAAACGGTTGATGCGCAGTGCCGATATCCCTACACCTGACTGGCTTCTTGTGTCATGGGATCTTGAAAGCAACTGCCCCGATTCATTGCTGGACAAAGGTGGACCAAGGGAAGGCTATCTCTGTCTTGAAAAGCTCCAGCAAAAAGTTGAAGACGAACTCGGTCTACCGGTAGTTATCAAACCAGTTGCCGACGGCTCAAGCTCTGGCGTGGAAATCGTTAAACTGCCAGAACAATTTGCAACATCTTTCAACAAAGCTGCCAGCTCAAAGCAGGATATTCTTATCGAAAAATATATCCCCGGTAGAGAATTGACTGCCGCAATTTTGATGGGCAGACGATTACCATTACTTGAAATTATTCCCAAAGCCGGATTCTACGATTACGACAACAAATATACTCCCGGGAACAGTGATTATGTATGTCCCGCACCAGTTGGCTCTCCAACCTATGAAAAAATCAGCAGCGATGCCCGTCGACTTTATGACCTGGTTGGTTGTAGTGGTGTTGCCAGAGTTGACTTTCGGCTAGATGGTGATACTTATTCATGTCTTGAGATTAATACAATTCCGGGTATGACTGCCACAAGCCTTGTGCCCAAAGCTGCATTGGCAGTCGGGATTAGTTTTGAAGATTTACTTGTCGATATTTGCGAGGAAGCAATTTCACATCGACAAAAATAAAGATAGGAACGCGATGACTCTGCATGTTTATGATCATGTAACCAGAAGCAAAAAGGAATTTGTACCGATAACTCCCGGCAAAGTTGGGATGTATGTTTGTGGACTGACTGTTCAGGACAAGCCACATGTTGGACATATGTTTGCATTTGTTGCGTGTGATATGATTCGTCGCTACCTGGAATATCTTGGTTATGAAGTTACTCATGTGCAGAATTTCACTGACATCGATGATAAAATTATTAATAAAGCAGCAGAAGAGGGTATCGAGTTTAGAGAAGTTGCCGACCGTAATATCGAATTATTTTATGATTACGCAGCAGAACTGAATCTGCAACCGGCACATCATTACCCTCTGGCAACGGAGAATATCGATGGCATCATCAATTATATTGAAAAATTGATAGAAAAAGATCATGCCTATGCAGTTGGCAGCGATGTTTATTTCAAGGTTCGCTCATTCAAGGATTATGGACAACTCTCCGGGCGCAATGTTGATGATATGATTACTGGAACTCGAGTGGAACTAGATGAGAAAAAGCTTGATGTACTAGATTTTGCTTTATGGAAGGGCGCTGCTGCTGGTGAGCCGTCCTGGGAATCGCCATGGGGAGCAGGCAGGCCTGGCTGGCATATTGAATGCTCTGTTATGTCTGCATCAATTCTTGGTGATCATTTTGATTTCCATGGTGGTGGTCGCGATCTGTTATTCCCTCACCATGAGAATGAGCGCGCACAATCTTGCAGTTGCACGGGCGAAAAGTTCGTTAACTATTGGCTGCACAACGGGTTGTTGTTTCTTGGCGACAAGAAGATGTCCAAATCCGATGGTAATTTCTTTGCCATGGGTGAGGTATTGGAGAAATTCAGACCTGAAATCATCCGTTTTTTCCTTTTGAATGCTCATTTCCGCAGCCAGATTGATTATTCTGAAGATCGGCTCAAAGAAGCTGAATCGGCTCTTGATCGACTCAAAAGAGCAGCTATCAAGTTACAGGAGATGAATCAGGTTGCTGAAAAGCGCGATCTGACAGAATCTGAAGACGTTGTCTTGCAGGCTGTTACCAGCTATCGCAATCGTTTCTTTGCTGCAATGGATGACGATTTTAACTCTGCTGGCGCAATTGGGGCCCTTTTCAGCTTGTCCAAAGAGCTGAATCAGTACTACAGCTCTATTGGAGATAACTTTCCTGCTATGGAAATTATTTCTGATTCGGTAACTTTTTTCACTGAAGGTATTGAAATACTTGGTCTTTGGCGCGGTGGGTTTGCTGAGATGGCCAAATCGGTTTCTTCTGATATTCCGGAGGAAATTATTGCTCTGGCGGCTGAGAGAGATAAGGCCAGAGAAGAAAAGAATTGGGCTCGCGCAGATGAACTTCGTGATGAATTACAGAAAAAAGGTTATCTTGTTGAAGATAGTTCAGCTGGAACTGTAGTTAAACATCTCTAACTATCTTTTTTATCTTGACACTACCAAATGCGTCGATTTATATTCACAGGTCTGTCAATAAATGACATGAAGCGGTCTGCTACTCTCTGAGTAGTCCGGGCGTTTTTGTCTGTCATATTGAAGGGGCTGGCGTAGCTCAATTGGTAGAGCTCCTCACTTGTAATGAGGTTGTTGGGGGTTCAAGTCCTCTCGCCAGCTCCACTATATTTGTTTAGTTAGTAAGTGTGGCGAGGTTCCCGAGTGGTCAAAGGGAACAGACTGTAAATCTGTCGGCGTAGCCTTCGGTGGTTCAAATCCACCCCTCGCCACCACACAAAATGAATTGTTGGCTTGGTTATGAATGGGCGGGAATAGCTCAATTGGTAGAGCATCAGCCTTCCAAGCTGAGGGTCGCGAGTTCGAGTCTCGTTTCCCGCTCCATCTCGCGTTGACGGATCAACGCATCGGCTTCGGCTAGTTTCATCTTGAAGGATCAAGGGCCCACGTAGCTCAGCCGGTAGAGCACTTGCATGGTAAGCAAGCGGTCAGCAGTTCAAATCTGCTCGTGGGCTCCATTCTTGTTTTTGTGTACCCGCAACAATTGCGGGCAGTTCGAGTTTGTAATCATAGGAGGATCGCGATGGCTCGCGAAAAGTTTGAAAGAACGAAAGAACACGTTAACGTTGGAACAATTGGTCACGTAGATCACGGTAAGACAACCTTGACGGCAGCCATTACTGAGATAATAGCAAAAAAAGGTTTAGCAGAGTTTACACCTTTTGATGAGATCGATAAGGCTCCTGAAGAGCGTGAACGTGGTATTACTATTGCAACAGCACACGTAGAGTACCAGAGTGAAAAACGTCACTATGCTCACGTTGACTGTCCT
>JAAESD010000549.1 GCA_024229695.1 bacterium | reverse complement strand
TACGGCCGGCTTAGGTATAGTTGTAGATGAGGATAACATGGCATCCAACTTAGATACTAAGGTACCTACCCAACAAAGTGTTAAAGCTTATGTTGATGGACAGACAACAGACGAAACTGCTGAAGGTTCATCTAACTTATACTTCACAGAAGAAAGAGTTGATGATCGTGTAAATGCATTGATTGTTGGTGGTACAAACGTAACTGCCACATATGATGATGCTAATAATAGATTAACAATATCAGCAGCAACGGGTGCGAGTGGATATAACCTAAGTGCCAACGATACAGATGACCTTACTGAAGGTTCAGCTAACTTATACTTTACAAATGCCAGAGCAGATGGAAGAATCACAGCAGCACTTATTGATGAAGATAACATGGCTAGTGATTCAGCTACACGTCTTCCATCACAACAATCTGTTAAAGCTTATGTAGATTCGCAAGTAACAGCTCAAGATTTAGACCTAACAACAGATGATGGCACGATAGCTATTGACTTAGATAGTGAGACATTAACTATAGCGGGTGGAACTGGTCTTTCAAGTTCAGCAACAGGTAATACAGCAACGCTTGCAATTGATGGTACAGTTACTACATTAACAGGTTCTCAAACATTAACAAACAAAACATTAACAAGCCCAGTATTAAATACGGGTGTTAGTGGTACAGCTATTAAAGATGAAGATAACATGGCATCAGATAGTGCCACTCATCTTGCTACTCAACAATCTATTAAAAAATATGTTGATGACCAAGATACAGATGATGTTGCAGAAGGTTCATCTAATTTATATCACACAACTGCAAGAGCAAGAGCAGCAATCAGTGTTACTGATGCTGGGGGTGATGGGTCATGTGCTTATAACTCAAGCACTGGTGTTATAACTTATACTGGGCCAAGTGCTTCTGAAGTAAGAGCTCATATAAGTGGTGGTACAGGTGTTACAGTTTCAAGTGGTGAGATTGCAATTGGACAAGCAGTAGCAACAAACTCTAATGTTCAGTTTGCTAATATTGTTGCAACAGGTAACTTCACAGTTAATGGTACAACCACTACAGTAGCTTCAACTAACACTACACATACTGATGCATTAATTGAATATGCTACTGGTACTACAGGTACACCGGCCAATGATGCTGGTATTGTTATTGAACGTGGTTCATCTGATAATGCATTCATTGGATTTGATGAGAGCGCAGATAAATTTACAGTTGGTACAGGTTCATTTACAGGAGCTTCAACTGGTAACTTAACAATTACGAAAGGAACATTGGTTGCAGACATTGAAGGTGACCTAACTGGTTCGGTAACAGGAGCTGCAAGCTTAAACTTACTTAAGACTGGTGGTGCTCTAACAGGTGCTGTTACAACTAACTCAACCTTTGATGGAAGAGATGTTGCAGCTGATGGTGTTACTGCTGATGCAGCTTTGCCTAGAACAGGTGGTGCCATGACTGGTGCTATAACAACTAACTCCACATTTGATGGTAGGGATGTTGCGACTGATGGTACAAAGTTAGATGGTATAGAAGCTAATGCCACTGCAGACCAAACAGCGGCAGAGATTGTTGCATTGGTTGAAGCAGGAACAGACTCAAACACATTTACTGATGCAGACCATAGCAAACTAAATGCTATTGAAGCATCGGCCGATGTCACAGATGCTACGAATGTAGAAGCTGCTGGCGCGGTTATGGAATCAGGTAATACTGCTTCCGCAAAAATACCAGCTGGAACAACAGCACAAAGAGATGGTTCTCCAAGTGCTGGATTTTTCAGATGGAACACAACAGAGACCCAAGCTGAAATCTATGATGGAAGTGCTTGGAGTTTAGTTGGTGGTGGTAACACTACAGAAAAAGCGTTATGGGAACATAGTTATACCGTTGCAGAAAATTATGAAGTAAGTTCTGGTAACAATGCATTAACTGCTGGACCAATAACAATTAACTCAAGCGCCTCAGTCACAATCCCTTCAGGATCGACTTGGGTAGTTGTATAAATATATATGAATAAATTTTTTAGGAGACGATAAATGTCAAAGATAAAAATTCAGGGTGATTCAGGCGGAACTGGTGTATTTACATTAACTTCTCCTAATTCAAATACTGATAGAACAATAACTCTACCAGACGACGCTGGTACGATTGTAACTTCGTCACAAGCCAGTGCTACTAGTTATTCCTTCTTTATTGATGAGGATAACATGGCATCTGATAGTGCCACGAAGGTACCATCGCAACAATCCGTTAAAGCTTATGTAGATGCACAGATAGCTAGTGAAAATACTCTTGCAGAAGATAATGATGTAAACATCACATCCGCCGCTGATGGTTCATTACTATTATATGATACAGGTACATCTACATGGATCGATAATGTAATGAGTGGAGATGCAACATTAACAGATGGTGGTGTGATAACACTAGGTGCTGATGTTGTTGATGGATCGAACATAGCAGATAATGCTATCGACTCAGAACACTATACTGATGGTTCAATTGATACAGCTCACTTCGCCGCAGGCGCTGTTGATGCTGCAGCAATGGGTGCCAACTCAGTTGACTCTAGCGAGTTGGTTGATGGTTCAATTGATGCAAGTCATATTGCAAATGATGCTGTTGTTACAGCTGGAATACTAGATGCAAATGTTACATTAGCAAAGATTGCTAGTCAAGCTGCTAACACAGTTTTAGTAAGAGATGCAAATAGTTCGGGTGTAGTATCTGCTAAAGCAGTTGCTGATACTCAATTACTAATTGGTGATGGTACAGGATTTACTGCTGCTACACTAAGTGGTGATGCAACAATGACTAACGCAGGTGTTGTAAGCCTTGCAGCTAACACGGTTGATTCAGCTGAACTAGTAGATGGTTCAATTGATACATCTCATATTGCTGCAGACCAAATTACATCAGCACTAATTGCAGATGACCAAATTAATAGTGAGCATATTGTTGCAGACTCTATTGATGCAGAACACCTAGCACCAAACTCAGTTAACACTGATGCTATTATTGATGCTGCTGTAAGAACAGCTCATATACAAGCTGATAATATTACAGGTGCGTTGATTGCTGATGACCAAATTGATTCAGAACATATCGTTGCTGATTCAATTGATGCTGAGCATTTAGCACCTAACAGTGTTAATTCAGATGCTTATATCGATGGTTCAATCCAAACAGCTCATATCACAGCAGACAATATTACATCTGCTTTGATTGCTGATGACCAAATTGATTCAGAACATTTGGTTGATGGTTCAGTTGATAACGCTCACTTAGCTGGTTCAATTGCTAACTCTAAACTTTCTAACTCAACTATTACTGTAAGTGATGGTTCAAACTCAACAGCCACAGCTCTCGGAGGAACAGTTACTTTCGCCGGAACTACCAATGAGGTTAATGTTGCTGAGAGTTCAGGAACAATCACAATCGGTTTACCAGATAATGTAACCATTGCTGGTAACCTAACAGTATCTGGTACGAACACTTCAGTTAGCTCAACAACAATCGAAGTTGCTGACCCGCTATTATCAATGGCTACCAACAATGGTTCAGCTGATGCAGTGGATATTGGTTTATACGGATTGTATGATACATCAGGTTCTCAAGACTTATATGGT
>JAAESD010000548.1 GCA_024229695.1 bacterium | reverse complement strand
CTCATCGTGTACCAATCACAATGACTATACCCAATGGACTTGAAAATGCACAATTCAGCAAGAGGAGAAGTATACATATTCAAGGCAAAAAGTTGCAGGAACAGTTATTCTGTTTCAAGGCTTTTTAACGAAGAAGATGTGTGCTTATCCTCTTGCCCTACGGGCGCTAAAGGAACACACCAATACAGCGTTGCAACGCTTGTAAAGGGCTTGCCATTCACTGCGCGTTGCGCCTTGTCTTGGCGTGTTCCTTTAGCGCTGATTTTGTGCATTTTCAAGTCCATTGGGTATATTCACCACAGAGAATCAGAGAACATAATTCATAAACTATGACCATTTTTCGTACATTATTACTTATTCTGTTCGTTTTTATTACACGAACTGCTACAAGCGGAGAAACTCCACATACAGCAGCGATTGCCAGCGCTCATCCCTTAGCAACACAAGCAGGATTTGAAATTCTAAATCAAGGTGGTAATGCCTTTGATGCTGCTGTTGCTGTGAGTGCCGCTTTGGCTGTAGTTGAACCTTCTGGTTCAGGTTTAGGTGGTGGAGGTTTTT
>JAAESD010000547.1 GCA_024229695.1 bacterium | reverse complement strand
TTTAGAAAACCAATAATTGTCAGTGCTAATCCACCAACTAAAAACCCAGGGTTCTTTGTAATAATTCCCAGAGGTATCCAGGTAATACCTACTATAAACAGAACTTTAAAATTTGGTTTATCGTCCTTGATATTCTTTTTCTTAAGCAGATATAAAACCAAAGCCAATAAGAGGAAACCCAAAATTATGACAATTCTCCACTGCATATTTACTCCATTCTCAATGCTTCAACAGGATCCATTTTTGCTGCCCGGTTTGCAGGATACAGCCCAAAGAAAATACCGATACCAGCAGAAAATACTACTGCAGCAACTGCCACAAGAGGATTGAAAACAAACGGGAAATGCAGAAGCTTGGTACCAAGCAGAGCAAACCCGTAGCCGATAACAACTCCCACCGCTCCCCCAATTCCAGTCAAGGTTGCAGCTTCAACCAGAATCTGTCTGAGGATATCTTTACGCCGGGAGCCAACGGCCATGCGCAAACCAATCTCTTTTGTTCTTTCAGTAACTGAAATCAGCATAATGTTCATCACACCAATTCCACCAACCATTAACCCAATCGATGACAAGACTACCAGTACAATGGCAATACCGCCGGTTAAACTGTCAACCATTTCTCCATAAGTTTCAGAAGCAACGATATCAAAATCATCTGGCTCGCCAGGTTTGAGCTTGCGGGCAATTCTAAGTACTCCACGCAACTCCTCTTTAACTTGTTCAGTATCATGGCCCTCTTTAACAGTGACTGCCATGGTACGATTGTCATACCGGTCGCCTCTGCTGAAATCCCTCTCAAAAGATGTCCACGGAATTGCTACAAAGTTGTCACCCATCTGACCAAACACATGCCTGCGGCTTTCTATTGTACCAACAATCTTGTAAGCAACCCCATACAGCCTCAGTGTCTTGCCAATTGGATCTCTATTTGGGAAAAGAGTTACTGCTGGACCATCACCAAGCACACAAACTCTTTCTCTGGCAGCCCTTTCACTGGCAGTAAAGTAACGACCGTTGGCCATCTGAAATGAATACATATACGGCAGAGTTTCGCTTGAGCCAAATATCTGAACAATGTTGGTGCGCTCATTTTCATAGTGAAGAATTGTGCCATCGTTGTTCTCAAACATGTAGTCAACCAGGTTAGCACCATCAACTGTGGCTGCAGCATCAGCACACTCGGGCATCAGTTGTGGTCGGCGTAATTTTTTGTCAATATCTTCACCACCAAGACCTGTAAAACGGGCAACGTAAAGGTATGGCGCATTTGAGGAGACAATATCGTCACGAATTTTATCACTAAGACCTTGAACAATTGTGAAGATAGCAAGCAGAGTTGCAACGCCAATTGCAACACCCAGGATAAGCAACATACTGCGCAT
>JAAESD010000546.1 GCA_024229695.1 bacterium | reverse complement strand
TAAGACCAGGGATTAAGCCAGAAAAGAGAGAAATCGGTATACTCACCAATCTTTTTTTCTTCATCTTCACCAACGGTACTCAAAGTAAGCAGTCTGTTGGATGCGCCTCCGGAAAATAGGCTATTGATAGAGGAACCACCTTCGAGTAGCGGTTTTGCTCCTATAGCAATTGCACTTTCTGCATCACGCAAATCTTCCGGTTTGTTGGAACAGCGGACACGTTGTTTTTCCCTGTCGTACCATCTATACCCTGGGATCGATCCGCGTTTGCCGTAAAACAGACCACCTTGAACTGCCGGCGTGTTACTGGGAACACCGGATTGCCATTCCAGAAATTTATGATGCTCTCTGGCAAGCATCGCAGACAAAGCCGGCATTCTGCCTCGTCTTAATGCACGTTGAATTGTCGGGAAAGAAAGCCCATCGATCTGTAAAATCAGAAGGCCTCGTTGCTGAGTTGAATCTGTCTGTGGACCATACCTGAGGCCAATTTTTTTCAAGATGGTTGTGAAAAACTGGTAGTTCTCATCGATACCTAGCCAACCGGTAACAATAGTGTTGATGACAGTCACAATTGCCAGACCGATAAAGGCATCAAGCAGATTACCAATCTTGAATGCAGGGTTTAGCAGGGAACTTAAGTAGAGTAAGATGCCGTTGAAAAATAGTGTCGGTGCACCAAGAGTAGCGGCGTTAAGTGGTAATGTAGCAAGGACAAGAATCGGTCTTATAAATGTAACCAGCAGGGCAAATTCGATTGGAAGAATCAGTGCAACAACCCACCAGTTTTCAACTGTTCTGTCCAGCCAGAATCCAGGCAGAAACAGCGTCACCAGAGCCAGGGATGCCACATTGACAATCCACACAAGCAGGTATCTGATTACAATCCGTGGTAACAGTCTGCTACCTCCATATTATTTTGACGCGCGACGTAATCTTTCAATAACCCTTGGTCCACCAACCAGGCACATCACATCATACATTCCAGCACTACGAGTTGTGCCAGTCAATGCCACACGGGCTGGATGAATAATCGCTCCCGGCTTGATGTCCAGATCTGCTGCAACAGCTTTGATTGCGGCTTCCATTTCTTCTGCGCTGTCTGATTTGTCTGCTTCAATTTTATCGGCAAGCTTGTTGAGCAGAGGCGCAGTTTCTGGAGTCAGATTTTCTGCAACAGCTTCCTGTTCCATTGTAAAATCTTCTGTAAAAAAGAACGATAGCATATCTGGCAGTCTGTTCAGGTCACTGAATCGGCCACCTAGAACTTTTATAATTTTGTTCAGATAGTTTGCTCTGTCATTGGCAGGAATTTGCCAGGTTTCTGAGAAGCTCCATCCGTTTTTGTCACAAACTGCTTCACTTAGTAAAAGCTTGTCTGCAGGCTCCAGCCTTTTGAGATGTTGGGAATTAATGAACTCAAGTTTCGTGTAATCAAAAGCAGCAGGAGAACTGTTAACTTTTTTCAAGCTGAATTTCGATATCAATTCCTTGCGCATAAATACGCCATCACCACTACCACCAGCACTCCAGCCAAGCAAGGCAAGGTAATTGACCATCGCATCCGAAAGAATACCTTTGTCAGCAAATTCTTCTACAGAAGTTGCGCCGTGACGTTTGCTTAGTCGTTTACCATCGGGACCAAGAATCATCGGCATATGGCCA
The DNA here is from genome assembly GCA_024229695.1 of bacterium. Classification (GTDB taxonomy): domain Bacteria; phylum Krumholzibacteriota; class Krumholzibacteriia; order LZORAL124-64-63; family LZORAL124-64-63; genus JABIBH01. The sequence continues at coordinate 22,819 of JAAESD010000546.1, read as the reverse complement.
AACTTTGGTCTGTCCCAACCGAGTGCATCGTAAACCATCAGGTGCAACGGTGTATTTGAAACATGATCATCACCACGCAACACATGAGTGATTCCCATCAAGTAGTCATCGATAACAACAGCAAAATTATAAGTTGGGAAACCGTCAGGTTTGATCATCACACGATCAACAATTGCTTCATTTGGAAACTCAAGTTTATCCATCACGATATCGTACCAGAAAGTTGTGCCTTCATCCGGAGTACGGAGTCTCCATCTGGCTTCACGCCCTTCACCTTCAAAAGCTGAGATCTGATCAGCAGTCAATTCACGACAGTGACCATCGTAGCCAGCATGATCAACTTCACCTGCTGCTGCATTGCGTGCAGCAACCTCTTCGCTTGTGCAATAACAAGGATAAAGCTTGCCTGTTTCCTTCAGTTTATCAGCATACTCTTTGTAGATATCAAGCCTGTCGCTTTGCAGAATTGGGCCTTCATCCCAGTCCATTCCAAGCCATTCCATCCCACGCAATATTGCCTGATAGGATTCTTCTGTACTACGTTCCTGATCTGTGTCTTCAATTCGCAGTACAAACTTCCCGCCCACTTTTCGTGCATACAGCCAATTGAAAAGCGCAGTCCTGGCACCGCCAACATGCAGGTAACCAGTTGGGCTTGGGGCAAATCTTACTTTTATCTGTTTCTCACTCATTATTTTCCTTTGGCGGTTTCGTTGTATTTCGAGGAACTATATTTGTGCCAATTGGCTCACCTGTACGTTCAGGATTTATTGCGCTCATGAGCGAGTTCATCGGCATCTGGTAAACTTTTTCGCAAGCCGATTTAAAATCGGTTCCCGATTTGGTCTCAGCAAGAAGTTGCTTTAATGAATCCAGACCACCGTTGTACTCTACCAGATTCCAGACCATCAAAAAAGCATTGTAACGTGCAATACGGAAAATCTTGCGATCGGTTTCAGGGTCAGCAAGAGGACCATGGTAAAGAACCTGGTCAACAGACATCGGGTCACGCAAAATTGAACCCTCTGGCCGGAACTGTGCTACATAGCTGATAAAATGTGGGCCCATATCGGCAATATATGCTCCAACACCATTGATGAACCAATCAGGCATTTCGCCACAACTTTGGAGCAACCATTGAGTAATCATGTCGACGACAATATGTGAAATCATAACTGAACTGGTAAGTAAAGGGACACAAGTGTCGCCTTCCAACTTGAACTTGCGCCAGCTGCCGTAACCGGTCAATTCCGTATAATGATTTGGGTTATTTGGTTTGATAAGGTGAAGCTTGCTTTCAGGCTCCAGTCCGAGAACTTTTTCGCATCGATCAAGAGCGTATTGCGAAAACTCCAATGCCGGCAAGACCTGGCATGGCTTGAAATAGGGATCAAATTCAATACTGGTTACTCCAAAAGCAATTTTGTCAGATTGAATTTCAAGACCTTCTACTGCTTGCAGAATCTGTCCTTTACAAAACATACCGGGGCCAAGTTCACCATCGTATCCAGGCCAGTAAAATTTGTGCAGATGATCCGGGAAACCGGTCTGCTCAAGTTCTGTTCTTGTGAATCGAGGGAAATCAGTTGCATCGGTTAAGTCAACCATCTGACTTGGATGATCAGCTGCGAAAAGAGGCAAAGCCAGTAGCAGCAATAAAAGTACTTTCACTATTTCATTCCTTTGGCAGTCTTAAAGCAACCGTTCGCTTCTTTTTTGTCTCCAAGTGCAAGAAATGCAAGACCCATATTATTCCAGGCAGCAGAAGTTTCTTTCTGCTCAAGAGCCTGATCATAAAGTTCTATTGACCTGTCGTACTCTTCCAGAGCGTAACAACAAATTCCCATGTTGAATAGAACACGATAGGAATTATCTTCCAGCTCTCGACACACACCCAGAATATCAAGAGCCTCTTCGTGATTTTCCAGCGATATCAATGCAAGTGCAAGATTGTATTGTGCTTTTGCATAAAGAGGATCGAGTTCAACAGTCTTGCGATATGCTTCAATACCCTCTTCAGCTCTATCAGATTTTACAAGTGACCAGCCATACAGAAACCATTGCAGTTTGTCATCGCCGAAAGTAAGAACTTTTTCGTAAGCATCTGCAGCTTCAGAGAACTTTTTTGTTTTGCGTAACGATGTTGCAAGAGCACGCCATGCCGGCTCAAGTGAAGGATCTTTTTCAACAGCCTTACGCAGCGGCTTTACTGATATCTCCCACAAATCTTCACGCTGCAGGCTGAGTGCGTAATTGTATAAAGCCTCTGGAGGTGCATCGTCGTCGTTAACCAGTTGGCTCATATAAAGTCTCGCATTGCGTGTGTCGCCAATTGAGAGATACAGCTCACCAATTTTGACTGCCAAATCAGTTTTTGGTTCAATTTCCTGGGCTTTGATAAATGCTTCTGCAGCATCACGAACTCGACCCTCTTTTTCAGCTATCAACCCTTCGGCACGCCAGCCGCCAGCTTTTTCAGGGTGTTCATTAACCGCCAGACGAGCAACAACCTTAGCCTCAATCACTTCTCCTGATTCAAGCAAACTGATAGAGAGCTTGGGCAGCAATTCGTCATTGTCAGGTGCAATTTCCAGGGCTCTTTTGTACAACTCAGCTGCGTTTGCATGAAGACCTGATTCTGAAAGAAGTTCTGCGTTTTCATAAATCAGACGTAGAGCCAAAATAACAATATTTTTTGATGCTGAGTCATCGAGTTTACTTGCACTGTCGACATGTTTTTCCAGGAGCACCTGTCGCTCACTCATCGCACCATTTTTTTCCATCAGATTGACTAATAGTAAAACCAGATGTGCAGTTTCAGGCACGAATGCTTCACCAAACAGCTCAAGACCATTTAGATATGCAGCTCGGGCAAGAGCTGGATCACCAGCTGCCATCCAGGTATCGCCAATCAGACGCGCAGCATCTAATGCACCATTTGTTGAAAATTTGCGATAGGCTTCAAACTCGGCAATCGCCATATCATACTGTTCAAGATAAACCAGAACCTGGGCAAAGTTTTTGTGAGTATCTGCATTGTGTGGATCACATTGAACTGCAACCAGAAAAGCATCGCGAGCCAGAGGCCAATTCTGTTGGCCAGCGTAAATAACACCAATATTATTGTGTAAATCAGAATTACGAGGATTCATCTTTAGTAATTTTCTGAGCTCAACAAGTTTTTCCTGGTCTGTCAGATCGCTTTCCATCACATCTTGTGCAAAGGTCAGTGTTGCAAAAAGTACTAAAAATATGGCAAAAACTAGTCTCATCTTCTCTCCTGTTTGGTTGCTCGTGTCTGCTTATGATAGGGGCAACAAGTACAACTGTCCAGACCGCCTCTTGACCTTAACCGACTCTTGGTGTTGATTAGTCATTATGATTTCTTTACTTGTACTAGGAACTGGTGGTGGCGTTCCAATTCCAGGCCGCGCACCTACATCAAATCTGGTAACTGTCGATGGGCAAAAAGTTCTCGTCGATTTGGGACCAGGTGCCTTGTCGCGCCTTGTTTCATCGCCTCACGGCCCTGATTCTCTTGATGAAATTGATACCATTTTATTTACTCATCTACACCCCGACCACTGCAGCGACATCGTTCACCTGCTTTTTGCCATGAGGTGCCCTGCCCTGGAATCGAAAACACCTTTGCTGATGATGGGCCCGGCTGGACTTGCCAACTACATGTCAAAACTGGAACTATTATACGGCGATTGGCTTAAACCGTTGCATCGACAGGTAGTTATAACCGAATTTGACCCTGATGAATCATTTGTTCTGGAAAATGGAGGCTCTGTAGCACCCTTTATTGCCAATCATTCGGAAAACAGGTTCAGTAAATATAACTTTGGGTACTGTTTTAGTGACAAAAACGGCTCAAAAGTGGTAATTTCCGGAGATAGTGGCCCATCAAAAACCCTGGAAAATGTTGCCAAAGGGTGTGACTTGTTATTAGTTGAGTGTTCAACGCCCGACGAATTGGCAGTTGATGGTCACATGACTCCAACTCGTGTTGCTGCGCTTTGTAATGCAGCCAGGCCAAAAAAGACAGTTCTGAACCATTTTTATCCGGCTGCAGCGGAACTGGACCTGGCGAAACTCGTTTACGATAATTACGATGGTTCTGTAGTCATGGCAAATGACGGAGATTTTTTCACTGTTGACCAAGGTAAATAAATGATTCGCTACTTTATTATTCTGACTTGCTTGTTGCTCGCACTTCCAGTTTTTGCAGATGACATTGTTTTTATTCATACAATCGGTTCCGATGCATCGGTTTGGGATAATGTCACACAACCATTCCGGGATTCGTTTACAACCTGGACCTGGGAAATGCCTGGGCACGGAGAAACTGCCGCTGTAGGCAATTTGACTATCGATTCAGCAGTAGAATCATTTGGCAAATTTCTTGAAGAAAACAATATCGACTACCCGGTAATTGTTGGTCACGGTATGGGAGGCTTGATTGCAATGCAGCATGCATTTTCAAACCCTGCTACTGTGGACCGGCTTGTCCTGATCGATGCTGCGCCAAAACAGATGGCACAAAAAGAACAGAAAATTGCTATCGCTGAACAACTCACTAAGAATTACGATCGATTTGTTGCCGGCTATTTTCTGAATATGAGCCCACACGATGAGATAACCGATATAATTGTGGATCAGGCTTTACGAACTGACCAAATGAGTTTCACGCAACTTCTTTTAAGCAGCTTTGATTTTGATATTACAGCCGAGCTACCACGTCAGGCCATCCCTATACTTTTAATCGGAAGTAATCTGCTTTTCCCTGATCAGGATCAAGCCCGTGAACAATTGCATATACTTGGTTTTGGTACTGCCAGAACTATCAGCTTTAAAACCATGCCTGGCACAGGACACTTTGTAATGCTTGAACAACCAAACTATCTGGCCAGTGTGATTCTGGCATTTGCGATTGGCCACTAGATGTTTTTTGCTCTAACACTGCTTCTTCTTTTGCTCCCCTGCGCTGCGCTGGCATACATCGGCCCAGGAGCCGGATTTGCTTTGGGCGGTTCGTTGTTGTTTGGAGTTGCCGGCATTCTGGTCGCAATATTTGCAGTCCTGCTTTGGCCTTTGCGAACTCTCATCAGAACAGTCCGTAGCAGAAAACGTAAAGATGCAACTGCCAACAGAGTAATTGTACTTGGACTCGACGGTCTTGACCCTCAGCTGGTCAAACAGTTCATTCGTGAAGAGAAACTCCCCAATTTTTCAGCACTTAAAAAGCAAGGCAGCTTCCGACCACTTGGCACAACAACACCTGCAATGAGTCCTGTTGCCTGGAGCGGATTTGCAACCGGGGTTGAAGCTGGCAAACACAATATTTTCGATTTCCTGCAACGCGACCTGCACAGCTACCTCCCTGTTCTATCGTCAACACGAATAAAGAAAAAGGGCAAAGGGCATCCATTTGAGTTGTTGAGAAAAAGCAAAGCATTCTGGCAAGTACTTGGCGAAAATGGAGTCAAGGCAACTGTCCTGCGGGTCCCCATAACATTTCCACCTGAAAAAGTCGATGGGCAGATGTTATCTGCAATGTGCGTTCCAGATCTCCGTGGTACACAGGGAACTTTCACATTTTTTACCGGTGAAGCACAGCCAGAAGGTGAAACAATTGGTGGCGTCAGACAACAGCTTGAACAAAACGGACAAGTCTGGAGTGGTGAATTGCAGGGCCCGGACAGTACAATTCCTGTTTCCGCAGAAGTTGATCGTCAACTCCGCACAGTTGATTTCAATTTTAACGGCGAATTATTCACTCTCGCACCGGACACATATTCTGACTGGATAAAAGTTTCGTTTGGCAAAGCACACGGCATATGCAAAGTCCGCATTATTGAAATTGACGGGCCTTTCTCCTTTTATGTAACACCAATTCATATCGACCCGGCAAAACCTGCAATGCCAATTTCGCACCCAAGCCACTACTCAATTGCACTGGATAAATTGCACGGTTCATTTGCAACTCTTGGGTTGGCAGAAGACACCTGGGCATTGAATGAAAGAGTCATCGACGAGACAGCTTTCTGGGATCAAGCCTGGTCGATTCATGCGGAACGGGAAAAACAGTTTTTCCACGCTATCGACAGACAACGTAACGGTTCAATTACTTGCGTCTTTGATGCCACTGACAGAATTCAACACATGTTCTTCCGCTACATCACGCCAGATCATCCAGCAAACATAGGCAAAGACACCGTTAAACATGCTGGTGCCATTGAAGAGCTTTACAGAAGAGCTGATAAACTTGTTGGCAAAACCATGGCAAAGCTCAAGAAGGATGATGTACTTCTGGTAATCAGCGATCACGGTTTTAAACCGTTCACTCGTGGCGTTAATTTGAACAGCTGGCTTCGGGACAACGGCTATCTTTTCCTGCAAACTGATCCTCTTGAAGGCGATCTTCCAAAGCTGCAAGCTGGCTTCAAGGCAGAACCAACAGAAATCGATTGGTCACGTACCGTTGCTTATGCTTCTGGCCTGGGTGGATTTTATCTGAACTTGAAGGGTCGTGAAAGCAAAGGGATTGTAACTGATCCTGAGTCATTAAAAATTGAACTGATTGCCAAACTTGCAGAACTCAAAGACGGCGACAAAAAATGTATCAGCTCTGTTACCGATGGAGCAAAAACTTACTATGGACCTTATACGGGCAACGGTCCTGACATCGTAATAGGTTATAGCATTGGCTGGCGTACTGGCTGGGATGCGGCAACCGGCAGAGTTACCGATTCTGTATTTGAAGACAACACCCGGAGCTGGAGTGGCGATCACTGTAATGACCCAAGACTGGTTCCTGGAATTCTTTTCTCATCGATTCCTTTTGAAAACAGCAACCCGCATCTGACCGATTTGGCACCAACTATTCTGCAAATGCTCGGCATTAAGAAACCAGCGTGGATGACCGGTGAAAGTTTGCTCTCTGGAGATAAATCATGAAATATTTAATGCTGTTTTTATTGCTACCTGCTTTGCTCTTTGCTCAACCAGTTGAGAAAGTTCTCTGCATCGGTTTTGATGGCATGGACCCACAGATGTTGCAGGAATATTTGGACCAGGGTGTAATGCCAAATTTCGAGAGACTTATTGCCGATGGTGATTTTAAGCCACTTGAAACTGCAATCCCGCCTCAATCTCCAGTTGCATGGAGTAACTTTATTACTGGAATGGATCCTGGCGGTCACGGCATTTTTGATTTTATCCATCGTGATCCAAAAACGCTTGCTCCCTACTTGAGTGCTGCTCAGGCGATGGCCCCTCAACGCTGGTGGCATGTAGGCGACTGGAAAATCCCACGCGGCAGTGGTTCAGTTGAATTACTCAGACACGGTACAGCATTTTGGGAAACACTTGCAGAAGCTGGTGTCGATGTCACGATTTTCAAAGTCCCAAGTAACTTCCCTCCTGTTGATTGCGAGTGCAGATCATTAAGCGGTATGGGCACACCGGATATTCTTGGCACATATGGAATTTTCAGCTACTACACCAACGACCCACCAGAAGATATCAATATTTCCGGTGGTCGAATTATTTCGGTTTCTCTACGCGACGGTCACACAAAAACAACTCTTGGTGGACCTGTAAACAGCTATCGTGATGGCGATCCGGAATCTGAAGCCGAATTTGATATTACCGTTGATAAAAATAGTCAAACTGCCCTTCTAAAAATTGCCGATGAAACTATTTTGCTGAATGAAGATCAGTGGAGTGACTGGGTTACTGTCGATTTTCAGATGGTGCCACTTCTGAAGTCAGTAAGTGGAATTTGTCGATTTTACCTGATGGAAACAGATCCATTCAGGCTTTATGTGACACCAGTAAATATCGACCCAAACAATCCAGAAATGCCAATCTGTACTCCTGAAAACTATTCACGTGAGTTGGTTGATGATGTCGGCTTGTATTACACACAAGGCCTACCAGACGATACAAAAGCACTCGAGGAAGGTGTTTTTTCAGACCACAACTATGTAAGCCAAAGTGGAAAAGTGTTAACTGAAAGAATTCAGCAGTTCCAAAGTGAACTGGATAACTTTAAAGCATTGGACAAGGGCTACCTCTTTTTCTACTTCAACTCACCCGACCAGACATGTCACACATTTTGGCGGAACATGGACCAGGACCACCCGATGCATGAAGATGCTGACGGAAAGTATCAGGATCACATCAAAAACATCTATATTGAATGTGATAAAGCTCTTGGGATGGCCATGGAAGCTACTGATGACAAAACAATGCTGATTGCTATGAGCGACCACGGTTTTGCTCCTTACAACAGGTCATTTCATCTGAACAGCTGGCTTCACCAAAACGGTTATCTTTCCCTGAAAAAAGGGAAAAAGCCTGGCGATATTGAATATTTGATGGGCATTGACTGGCGCAAAACAAAGGCATACGCAATTGGCATTAACGGATTGTACTTGAACTTACGCGGTCGTGAGAGACGGGGAATTGTCAATCAAGGCCAGGACAGAGAAGAACTGCTTGCAGAAATTTGTGAAGCTTTAGAACAGGTAAAAGATTTCGACGGTACTCCTGCAATCAAGTATGCATACCGCACCGATGAAATCTATCACGGCCCTTATGAAAAAGATGCCCCCGATATAATTATTGGTTACCACAGGGGATTCCGCGGCAGTAATGAGAGTGCTCTGGGCGAAGTGCCTGCTGAGATATTCATAGACAATATGATGAAATGGAGCGGTGATCACTGCATGGCTGCAGACGAAGTTCCTGGTATCATTGTTACAAACAGACCAATTCGTGCTCTGCATCCCGCATTATTAGACCTTGCACCAACCTTCCTTGAGTTGTTCAATCTGGAACCACTACCGGAAATGGTTGGCAAAAATATTTTTGAAGGAGAATAGAATGTTTGGCCCAAAAATTAAAGTCGATAAAGAGCTGATGGAGAAGCTGGACAAGTGTGCAAAAATTGCGGGCTACTCCTCTACTGACGAGTTTGTTATTCATGTTCTGGAAAAAGAAATCTCCAAGTTTGAAGAAGGCGGCGACAGTGAAGATGAAATCCGCAAACGGATGCAAGGGCTAGGTTACATTTCATAATGAGTATTATTGCTGGCATTCTAAATACGCTGTTCGACCTGCTGACACCAGTGTTTGCAGGCAGCTTCTGGGTTCCGCTTGTTCTGACTTCTGCAATTGCCGGTATACTTCTGGTCTGGCTTTTCAAAGTCACAACAGATCAGGACCAACTGGTTGCACGTAGACAGAAACTGCTAGGTCACCTTTATGAACTTGGCCTCTACCAGGACAACCTTGTCACAATAATGCGAGTACAAAAAGATTTACTCATTGCCAACCTGCGCTATTTGAGAGTCTCATTGCCGGCACTACTGGTTCTTCTACCAATTACTGTAATCGTTCTGGTTCAGCTTGAATCAAGATTTGAACGTTCAACACTCCAGCCTGGCGACCAGTTTCTGGTTGAAGCTGTTGTAACTGACCCAGCAATTCTAAATCAGGAATTACAACTCCAATCCAATGGCGATGTGGAAGTCCTGGCAGGTCCTCTTGTAAATAAAACTGACAACAGTGCGTGGTGGCGAGTTAAAATTGTCAGCCACAAACCAACTGAACTGGCAATAGTTTCTGCAAATGGTTCTGTAACAAAAAATCTTGCTGGTGGCAATGCTTCTCGATTTGCAGTTACCCGCGAACAATCAGGCTGGCATTACCTTACATTGAACCCAACTGAAACAGCAATTCCTGCCGATGCTTTTCTTCAGACATTGACACTGCACCTCCAACAACAGCACAGCACATTTCTTGGCTTGCGTTGGTGGTTCTGGATTTTCTGTGGTACAAGCGTGATAATTGGCCTGCTTTTCAAAAATATTCTTGGAGTTAAGCTGTAGAGTATTTCGTTATTCTTCAGCTTCTTCCGACAATTCCAGCAACTCAGTTGCATCTGAACCTGGAAGCTCCTGAACATCTTTAAGCTTTCGTTCCATCACTCTGGTTCTAACACCAGATTCCTCGATAGTTTTCTGAGCAGAATTGAGTTGCTTGCCAAGCTTATCTAGTACCCCACCAAACTTCTTGAACTCAGCTTTAACAGCCCCAAGAACTTTCCATACTTCACTGGATCTTTTTTCAATAGCCAGAGTTTGGAATCCCATTCTAAAACTGTTCAAAAGAGCAGCGATGGTTGTTGGACCAGTAATCACAATATGATATTTCTTTCTTAACTCATCCGCTAAACCATCAATCCTTAAGGCTTCAGCATATAGCCCTTCTGATGGCAAAAACATAATTGCAAAATCTGTTGTATGCGGAGGATCGATATATTTTTCACTAATATCTTTTGCGGATCCCTTGAGCCTGTTGGCTATTGCTTTCACACTCTCCTCAATTGCCTTCAAATCTCCAGCTTGACTTGCATCAACTAGTCGAGAGTAATCAGAGGTTGGATACTTTGCATCGATTGGCAGTAGTACTTTCTCTGATCCTGTTCCGGGCAGAACAACTGCAAACTCAACAATTGCATTTGAGCCTTCTTTGGTTTTTACATTCTTCATGTACTGGCCAGGAGCCATCATATCTTCAAGAATTGCTTCTAGCTTTACCTCTCCAAACCCACCCCGATCTTTAACATTTGTCATAACTTTTTTCAAATCACCAACATCCGATGCTAACTTGGTCATAGCACCGATTCCTTCATACACCCGTTCAAGCTGCTCTGTGACAGTTTTAAAGGACTTGCCTAACCGCTCTTCCAATGTTTTATGTAACTTTTCATCAACAGTCTTGCGCATCTGCTCAAGTTTTTCCTCATTACCCTCACGAATCTCTTTCATCTGAGTGCCGACTGTTTCTGACAGCCCTTTCAGAGATTCTGTAATAGTTTTGAATGAACCTGTTTGCTGTTCAAGTAACTCAGTTCTGGTTGCACGAGATTCATCAGTAGCATCTTTTCTGAACTGCCTAAGCTCTTCGCGAACCTCTTTGGCTTCACCAGTTTCTGCACTTTTGCCGCTTCTTAATAGCACCAGAACCTGCAAGGCAATTACAATTACAATCCCAATAATTACGTAAGTCATTATTTACCTTCTTTACTGTTATATTTATCCCGACATTTCTGTCGCGCTTCTTTTACAATCTTTACTGTCTTTGCATCGTGACCATACAGGCAACCGTCCCGCAATGGAACAATATCATACATTCTGCCACTATAAACCTTACTGAGTAGTTCTACAACTAATGCAAATTCAGTAGCATTCTCAAAGCATGTTTCATCACAAAGAATTATCTGGTTTTTATACCGTACCAGGAACCGAGGAGTCTCCCCCTCGGCCCATTCATCATCCCAAGTAAATACTATTTTGCTGCCATCTATTGATGGCAATTCAGCTTTCCACTTCTCAATACAGCTCGATAAATTATTCATCAAATACTCCTTAGTTCAAGAATCCAGCAGCTTGTGATGATTGCTGAGGTCGTTCTGAGATAAACTCTTCAAGAATCGATGTGTGGTCTGTCTTGTCACACAACAATTCCAGCCGCTGTCGTATCCTGACCAGCTCTGCAGTAGTAAGAGATTTCATACTCTGCAATTGCTTCATCTGAAATCTGGTCAGTTTCGCCCTTCCGACAAGCGGCTGGAAAATCTTATTGTAAACGTCGATAACTTGAGCACTCTGCAATGGAGAGAACTCTACCCTGCTCAGGAACCTGCGCATTGAAGCCTTATCTATTTTTTGAATATTATTTGTGGCAGCAATCATAATCGCTGGCCCATGCTCCATCTGAGTCAGCAGTTCATTAACTTGAGAAACTTCCCAACTTCTTACAGCTCTAGTTCTGTCTGCAAGCAGGGAATCGATTTCATCAAGTAGCAAAATACCCTCCTTTTGCCTTGCTTCATTGAAAACCTGGACAATTTTCTTTTCAGTTTCACCGAAATATTTATCCAACACATCGCTGCCACGAATAATTAATAGAGGTCTGTCTAACTCTTTTGCCAACTGTTTTGCAAGTACAGTTTTGCCAGTTCCAGGCACACCGTGGAATAGCAGGTTCATTGCTGGTAAAACGGCAGTTGGATCGTTTTTCCATTTGTTACTATACCTGGTTGTCATCTTGATCAGTCTGTCAAATGGCATGCTGATATTCAGGCCTTTGGACATAAACGGAATACTGACTTTACTTTCTAATTTAATTTTTGGTACTGGAGCACCAGCAAGTTTCAGCTTGGAGTTCAAGCTGTCCTTAAAGACTCTGATACATTCAACTTTACTGGATGACCAAAGCGATGCAGTAGATGCTGCTTGTTCAATATTTCCAGGACTAACCAGATAGTTTTCAGCAAGTTCTGATATCTGAGCTGCATTAAAATGGCTTTTGATTTTGTGCTTGCGCAAAACCCTGAAAATGATTTTCTCTCTTGACTCTTTTTTAGGTAATCCCATCTCTAGTGAATAGGTAAACCTGCGTTTTATGGCAGGATGAATGTCCGACGTTTGATTGACAACCCAGATGCATCGACTTTTGGGACGTTCAAGAACAGAGTTAACCCAGGTTTTATCAGCAGCAGACCCAGAAACCATTGCTGAGATTCCTTGTGATAGCAAGTGATCAGCTTCATCTACAACAACAATTCTATCGGTTTCGTTTGCGGTCATGTGCATACACGCTTCAAGCGCAGCTTGCCTATGTTTTACAGATGGTCTTTCAAACCCCATAACTTCAACTGAGTCTTTGCACAGCTTTCTGGCCAGCCCACGCGCAAAAGTAGATTTCCCGGTTCCAGGAGGTCCGTAAACCAAGATGTGTACAGGTCTGTCATCAGTTGACTTGAGTAAAATTGATATATTGCTAACCTCTTTTTCAGGAATATCCAGCTCTGTAAAAGACAAGTCAGCTTTTTGGACTTTTCGTTGGAGATTGGCTGTAGCATAATCATCGGATGGATCCAGAAACAACGGCATAAAATCACTGTCCATAGTTAGCCATGAGTGTTGATTATCGATAATACCAATCTTGATTAATTTGCCGTTTAGAACCTTGTGGAACTCACGCTGGGTTACACCAAGTGCTGCTTCAAAGAAACGTCGCCCACTGATTCTGTCACAGCTAAGGTGAGTATCAAAAAAGCGTTCGATAGGTGTCCACTCTTCTTTCAGGGCCAGAAACAGTCCGGCATCTACTTCTTCAGGACAAAGGCCAAAAGTGTCTGCCATTTTTTGCAAATTCACAGACATTGGGCATTGCAATGATGGCATAGTGCCAGCGATTACATCCTCAACAGCAACAACAGTTGCTTCTGTAAAGATAATCTTTTCTCTTTTGTTCATCTCCTTATATGAACTCATAACCATCTGCTCATCATCAAAACGAACCTTCCCTGGATTGCTTCTTAAATCTATAAAGTCGGGCAGTTTGTTCTGCAATGAGTTTTCCAGCCATTTATTTGTACATTTGTCATTGTAGCTGGTTAGCCAAATTACTAAATCTATAGTCTCTTCTTCAATAGTTGGGTACTTGGACATAACACCAAGCAACCAGTTAGCTGCTTTGTGCTTGACGAACAAGTCAGTCTGGTCAATTGGATTATTACGAGTTGATTTAATGTTGTGCTTCATAAAATGCCTGTGTCGTCTCTTCATTAATACCATCCTTTATTATGACGCATTGACAGTAATAACGTCATTGCATCGAATAGTAAGCTGCTATCGTTCCATAACGCGGAACGTATATGTACTTTTTTACACTTATATTTTTGAATATTTTGCGTAGCAATTGAAAATGTATTATCTATCACTCCAGATTATGGAATGCTAGAAATGGAGATTATTTATGCCTAAGAAACTGAGTGACAAAAAATACGGCGAAAAACTACTACAACTTTTTGCCAACCTTCTCTTTTCCAACAACCCTAAAACCTACAATGAACTTGCCAGCATGCTTGGATGTTCAAAACAGAGTGTCATGCGCCTGCTTGATGACATAACTAGTTATTATGGTATCAAGATCAAGAGTGAAATCAGGGATCGTCAAAAACATGTCTGGATTGAAAGAAAACGCGATTTGAGCAAAGTAGAGCTTCTATCGGAATCTGAATTGCGAACCTTGGAAATGTGCAAGGATTTCACCCGTTGCATGCTTGGCGATAAACTATTCAAGACAGCAACTATTGGCATCGACAAAAGCTATGCTCAAATGGATGTAGACCAACATGTGAGCGACAAACTTTTTGCAGCCTCGATATCCGGAACCATTAATTACTCGAAATTTGATAAGCAACTGAAGTCTATCCTTGAGGCGATGGAAACCAAAAAAATCATTGAAGTTGAATACCAGAATCCTGTTGCCGAAGCTCCTAAAACGTTCCGCATAAAGCCACTTAAGATTTTCAATTACAAAAATACAATCTACATCCATGCCCAGTATGCAAAAATGCCGGGCAAAGTCTACAAATCTTCAGACACTTTGCCGGTTTTTGCACTTCAGCGATTCAAAAAAGTCACTATTACTGATACTAATTTCAAAAACCCCAAAAACTATGATTTCGATAAATTCCTTAACCAGGGGTTTGGTGTTTTTTCACAGAAGAAGTTCAAAGTGAAAATGGAACTCACCGGCTGGGCTCAGGCGTTTGTCAGAGAACGGCTGTGGAGTAAAGGTCAGAAATTCACCCAGAAAGGTGATACAACTGTGCTTGAGTTTACATCGACTTCAGAAGAAGAAGTAGTTTCCCTTGTCCTCTCCTTCAAAAGCAATGCCAAGCTTATAACGCCGAAGTATTTGGTAAAAAGGCTTGTGAATGAAGTTGAGGAGATTAGAGAGATGTATTAATCAGTCCACACCTGTGGACTCAATTTTCCAAACGTTTGGAAAATGTTTTTAGTTTTGAGGATTCCAATTGATGGAATTGAGCTTGGGACGACTGCGTGGAGTGGCGTCTACTATTCATGATTGACTTAAACAAGGAGTGCATTTCAATGAGTACAAAAGATGAACTAATCAAGCTCTTTAAGAGTAATTTTGACAGTAACGGGAACTGGGAAGAAAAACACACGTGCCCAAAGTTCAACTGTCCGAATTCACATGATTGTTATATTACTGAGAATGAGCCTAAATATACTCCATATTTTGGTGAAGAAAATACTCCCGTTATGTGCATTGGCGAAGCACCAAGCATAACTGGCGGTAAGGGGCCATGGATTGGTGGAAATTTCAGTACTTTGCCTAAAGAAAACAACAGTCCCATACACTTAGTAAAAGAGTTTTGTAAGGAAAACTATAACACAACACCCTATTTCACTGACTTATCTAAATGTGGGTTAGAAAAACAGGAAAAAAAATCCAGGCTGAAACAACGTTTCACTAATTGTGCAAAAATGTTCTTGAAAGAAGAAATCAAACTAGTTAAACCACAAGTAATTTTATGCTTTGGAACAACCACTTTCGACTTTGTTGTCGACCATAAAACTGAATTAGAAATACCTAAAGAAACGTACATATACTACTTACTTCATTACACAAAACAAGCAATGCTTACTTTGTCAAAAGCTGAAAAAAAAGACATAATCTGGAAGATTCAATCTGGGCTTGATCCAGAGAAAAAGCTCTTATCTAACCTATCAAAATTTCTCGAAAATCGAAATCGCAACATCTAACGATAAGATTTGATAATTTGTGGAAAAAGATGCACAAACCCAAATTTTGTTTACATCGGCATATTTTCCATGTATGCCCCCCCCTCTTCTAACTTTGAGCCCCAATAGCTTAAAATAAAGATAGCCCACATGGCGATTATAAAAGCATGTCTTGAATATTTCGTCTTGATGAAGACGAGGAAAAATACAGCACCAGCCCCACATGGAACCAGTGTTGAGCCAAATGCATACACAAACCCAGCTATACCATCTAATCTCCCTGATCTAAAAAAAAGAAGTAAGAAACATGCAAGTATATTGATTATTACGGCTGATCCAGAAATCATTTCAGCACTTTTTGTTTCTGAAGCTTTGATATTAGACACCTAACCACTCCCTTAGAGCTGAGATTAAAAAACTTAATAATACTGTGCTCAATAAACTTTGCCTACCACCAAACCTGCCTGTCACCATCCCAGGTGAAAATTCGTTCTTCTTTTCTGGAGCCTTCTTCAACCATCCAGAACAGTGCACCTTGAGGAGCATTCTCAAATCTAAGCGCCTTGTCACCAGCTGTCTGCTCTCCCATCGATACCCATTCTTTGTCCCAGTAGAACAGTTCGTAAGTTGCACCCTGGTTCAGGAATGTCTGTTCAATATTGTCAGTTGATGCATCCAGTTTTCTGCGAGTTGTCGATGACACAATCACCGTCTCGGTTTTATCGCCAGGTACGAGTGTTCTTATTGAGCCGTCTTTCTGCAAAATTATTGAACTGTACGCAGCAGTGAGAATATCATCTTCAAGATACATAGGCAGGTAACAGATGTCAGTTCCCATGTCAGTGAAGTTCACATTGCCATTGTCAATTTCACTCCAATGTATTGCTGTCCACTCACCACTGTTGAAAACACAGAGATAGGCAAATTGCACATCGGTATAACTGGTAAGTAACATCGATGCATCAGCTACCGGAGTGTAATTAGTTGTAACATCTCTGTAACTTCTGCCTCGCAACCAACCCGGGATTTTTTCATCATCATTTTTACGCAAGTAAATTGGGTTAGCATAGTTTTTGGAAAAACTTTTCTGATATGCTTTTGCCATTCGCCTGTCCAGCTTGTACTCACCAGGCTCGCTTTCACCACCCATAAACGGCACAGTATTTAATCCGGGAATCAGAATTGAATTCCAGGCATGGTTGTTACCAGTATCGGCCCAGGCTGGAGTATAGTCACTGGTCACACCAAGTCCGTTGGCACGCATTGCATAAATTGCAAGATTGGTCATGTCTTCACATCTGCCAAGTCCACAGGCAATCATCTCAGAAAGCCCCTGGTCAGTTGGATGTCTGTAAAATCTGGGGTCAAAAGTAAACCAGGTTTTGATATCCCGATTAATCAATACAACTGCTTCTTTGGGATTTGTGGGGTCTTTCATTTGCGATGGCAGATCTTTATATCGATCCAGGAAATATTGCCGCCAACTCTCAAGTGGTTCACTGCTTCCTCTGTATGGCAGAACATATTCGCACATCTGTTCAAATGTCATTTTCGCAGCCCATGGTCTGGTTTCCCAGGCATAAAAAGCAAGATCGATGTTTTCAATCAGGTAATCGGCTGAAATAAATTCGAGATCTGGCTGGTGGTCAGTGGTGTCCCAATGCAGCTGTCCAACCTCAACTTCAACCGAGTCAAACGCAGCACATAACATTTCATAATCGGGATAAGCTAGTACGTCTATTTCAAGCTCATTGTCCAGACTATCCAATAGAGCGAATCGATAGAAACTGTGTCCCTCCATATTCGCAATCAAAAACTTCGCTGCTTCATGCTTCAATGAATCCGCTTTGCAGTGACGCAGAACTTTCTCAAGCTCACCACGATTATTTCCGGCTTTTTCCAGAGCAGAACAAACCAGTTCATCACCACCACACATACCGGTACAGATAATTTCCTGGCCACAACCGATAAGTAAAACAAGAATCAGAAGCGAAGCATATTTCAACATAATCAAGACCTCTTGCTGTTCAAGGGATTTGCCCACCAGAAAATACAACTAAACAGTATAATTACAGCAATTACAAACAAAGAATAATTGATAGCTGCATTAACCGTAAATCTGAACCAACCTGAAGCTGTGAAAATAATGTTAATAACGCCAAACAGAGTCCACGGAACCCACTCCTGCCAATCTTTACTCAACAAAATTGACCATAATACTGCCATCGGCAACAGCACTGCGGTGTAGTGCACAACCCAGCTGCCAGGTGAAATCAATAATCCCAGTAACGGATACATGGAAGCAACAGCAATCGTAACTATTGAGCTACTGGTTCTGGTTTTATACGACAGCCATCCTGCTGACCCAAGGAATAGTGCTGCGCAGGATAACCAGATAAATCGTAGGTTAGATAAATCCGATGCAGGAAAGCTCCTGTTGATCATTCCCCATAACGACTGGTTATCTGGCTGAGATAGTCTGGCATTCAGTTTCGTGACAACTCCAGCATCAAGATATGATTGCCATGCATTCAGCCATGAATCATAAGACCAGATAAAGGGCAACAGATTTAATATTAGCAGTGCGATGGAAAAAGCAGCTACTGTTTTCCACCTGCGGTGGAATACAAAATGTATGACAAGCAACACGGGTAATATTTTGATTGAAGTTGCCAATGCCAATGCAATTCCGGAAAAAAGCCATCGACCTTTGCTGTCCCAGGCAATAGCCATTATTACCAGAGCCATAATCAGAGAATTGGTGTTTCCGTATTGCAGGTCTGATTCCCAGAATCTTGCGGCAACAAAAACAAGTCCAAATATGAAAAGTGTTTTCCGGTTATTAGTAAACCTGTTGCCATCCAATAACTGGAAACACATTTTCAGCGCAACAACCACAAACAAGATCTTTAAACAGAAAAACAAGAGGCTCGCCCCTGCTATCGGCAGGAAAATTAATGCGCCAAATAACATTGCCAGTACTGGTGGATAAAAATATGCATTGCCCGTTGCCTGATAAGGATCGCCGCCGTTATTCAATGCAATTGCTGCGTCAAAGATAGTGCCAAAATCTGTAGTTTCACTTTGCAATTTATTCATTTCAGAAAACTGATTTGATAGCAGGTAGATGAAAAACAAGACAAATGCTGCCAGCAGAATCTTTTGCATATTTGTGTTTTTCAAAATTGCCAGCCTCCGGATTAATTAAACATTTCAAAAAAGTAACATAACAGAATACTGTCTGGAACCTTTTCTTGATATTGTCGTAGATATGGCTTACGGTCAGTAAACGTAATGGAAAACCTGCTTCTGAATTGCACAAACCTATGACAAGTTAATTCCCACAGAAAATAGGGCACAATGGTCGGTGGATTGGTGTGCCCAAAATCAAACCTCTTCCCGACTGTTGGCAGCTTTCAGGACAACTCCGTCCTGACAAGCCAGTTAACCCTTGTTGGGAGGTTGATTATGAAGAAGTGCAAGAATTGCAAGAAGCCTATGGTATGGACCGGTTACACCCTGAACAGAAGACCAGATGACGTAAAGGATGATGGCACCTCGCCAATGGCGTGGGCCTGGCACTGCAAGTGCGGAGCATGGTCTTATGAAGGCCGATATTTCAAACCAAAAAAAGATGATTGTGCATAGCGGCAAATAATAAGGGGCTCCAAATGGAGCCCCTTAAATTCCGTAAATACTTAAATCAGTTTTTATACATTAAGAATGTCACCACACCAGCAACAACCATCAATGCCAGCAGTACAATTATTGCCAACTTGAACTTTTTTTCTGCAGGTGAAAGCTCTGACCATTTCTTTTCTTCGCGCCATTGATCTCTTTTTACTAAACCAATAATTGTCAGTATCAATCCACCAACTAAAAATCCAGGGTTCTTTGTAACAATTCCCAATGGTAGCCAGGTAATACCCACAATAAACAGAACTCTATAATTTGGTTTATCATCCTTGATATTCTTTTTCTTAAGCAGATATAACACCAAAGCCAATAAGAGAAAACCGAAAATTATGATAATCCTCCACTGCATGTTTACTCCATTCTCAATGCTTCAACAGGGTCCATTTTTGCTGCCCGGTTTGCGGGATACAGCCCAAAGAAAATACCAATGCCTGCAGAAAATACTACCGCAGCAACTGCCACAATAGGATTAAAAACAAACGGGAAATGCAGAAGTTTTGTACCAAGCAAAGCAAACCCGTAGCCGATAACAACTCCCACTACTCCACCAATTCCAGTCAAGGTTGCAGCTTCAACCAAAATCTGTCTGAGGATATCTTTGCGTCGGGAACCGATGGCCATCCGCAGACCAATCTCTTTTGTTCTTTCGGTAACTGAAATCAACATGATATTCATCACACCAATTCCACCAACCATCAATCCAATTGATGATAATACTACCAGCACAATGGCAATACCGCCGGTTAAACTGTCGACCATTTCTCCATAAGTTTCCGAAGCAACGATATCAAAATCATCAGGCTCGCCAGGTTTGAGTTTGCGGGCAATTCTAAGTACTCCCCGCAACTCCTCTTTAACCTGCTCAGTATCATAGCCATCTTCAACAGTGACTGCCATGGTACGATTGTCATACCGGTCGCCGCGGCTGAAATCTCTTTCAAAAGACGTCCACGGAATTGCTACAAAGTTGTCACCCATCTGACCAAATACATGTCTACGGCTCTCAATAGTACCAACAATCTCATAAGCAACTCCATAAAGCCTCAGAGTCTTGCCAATTGGATCTCTGTTGGGGAAAAGAGTTACCGCTGGACCGTCACCCAGCACACAAACCCTTGCTCTACTATCTGTTTCACCAGCAGTAAAATAGCGGCCGTTGGCCATCTGAAAGGAATACATATACGGCAGAGTTTCACTCGAGCCAAATATCTGAACTATGTTAGTACGCTCATTTTCATAGTGAAGAATTGTACCATCGTTGTTCTCAAACATGTAATCAACCAGGTTTGCGCCTTCAACTGTGGCTGCAGCTTCTGCGCAATCGGGCATCAGCTGTGGTCGACGTA
The DNA here is from genome assembly GCA_024229695.1 of bacterium. Taxonomy (GTDB): domain Bacteria; phylum Krumholzibacteriota; class Krumholzibacteriia; order LZORAL124-64-63; family LZORAL124-64-63; genus JABIBH01. Next base: position 2,133 of record JAAESD010000546.1, on the reverse strand, counting down.
ATTTTTCCTGAATGTCTTCACCACCAAGGCCTGTATAACGGGCAACATAAAGATATGGCGCATTTGAGGAGACAATGTCATCACGAATTTTATCACTAAGTCCCTGAACAATTGTGAAGATAGCAAGTAGAGTAGCGACACCGATTGCAACACCCAGGATAAGCAACATACTGCGCATCGTATTGCCACGCACTGTATGTACAGCTTGTTTTATTCCTTCAGTGAAATGCATCTTATTCAAAACGCAACGCCTCCACTGGATCAAGTCCCGCGGCTTTCCACGCTGGGTAAGTTCCAAATATCATGCCGATAAAGAATGTCACAACAAGTCCAACAACAGGTGCCCACCAGGCAAAAGCAAAAGGCAATGGACTCAGTGCTGCTATCAATCCAGCCAGTCCAAGTCCGATAGTGACCCCCAAAATACCACCAACAATTGAGAGCGTGACTGATTCAACCAGGAACTGCCACATGATTGATACTCGCTTGGCCCCCACAGCTTTACGAATTCCAATTTCACGAGTTCGCTCCGTGACAGAAACCAGCATAATATTCATCAGAACAATGCCACCAACAACCAGACTGATTCCAACCAGTGGTACAAGAGCAGCATAAATCGATTTGGAAACACCGCCCCATATGCTTAGCAACTCGTCATTTGTGACAATACCAAAATCGTCATCTTCCTTGGGACGAAGTTTGTGTCGTAATCGCATTAAAAAAGTAGCTTCATCTTTACATTCATTTACCAGAGAAACATCTTCAGCTGCAACTTTAATTTCAATGGTCCGATGCGAACCGTACATTTTCAGCCAGGTTGCTATTGGCACAATCGAAAATTCATTACGATTGTTTCCCATCATGGTCCCCTTGTCCTGAACCACACCAACAACCTTGAAGTGCCTGTCTTCTATTTTAATTGTTCTGCCGGTTGGATCAGCCGCTGCAGGAAAGAGATCCCGTGCAACATCCCAACCGATAACAGCTACCTGTGCGCTGGTCATATCATCATGCCTGGTCAGATGTCTGCCAACATAAAGGGGTAGGTCTTCCATTGCAGAGTAGTCTTCAGTTCTGCCCCTGATTGACACCGACTGATATTTTTTGCTCCCAGCACGGACAGTTCCCCTGCTATCAACAGCAGCTCCAACATGTTTGGCAGTTGTCATTCTCTCACGTAAAAAATCGCGATCACTTAATTCAATATCAGGATTGTTCAACGATTCAAGAAAAGCATCCATGTCAGTGAGAATCTCAAAAAAGTTTATGCGGGAAACTGTGAAAACATTTGAGCCTTCGTCCAGCACTTCCTGTCGGGCATAAATATCAACACCATTAATCAGTGACACCACAGCAATCACACTCATCGTGCCAACAATATTGCCCAGCAAAGTAAGAAAAGTTCGCAACTTATGAGAGCGTAAACTCTGCAAAGCGATGCGAACTCCTTCAAGCAGATTCATTATTTCTTCTTTTTCTTTTCAACTTTGTCACCATGTTCAAGATTACGCAAAGCAGAAAACGGCCCTGAAATAATTTCCTGTCCTTCTTCAAGACCAGTAAGTACTTCAAAATGTTCATCGCCTGTTATACCAAGAGTAATTGGCGTAAACTCGGCTTTGTCTTCAACCACCACAAACACGCCTTCAAGCTCTTCGCGCTCAATACCATCATCAGCTTTATCAAGATATTTATGCCGACCATTTTCTTTATTCTCACGCGGTGGCCACTCACGAACAGTCACTGCACCAATTGGTACAGACACAGCACTGTCTACAGCAGCGATCGTGATTTTTGCTTTCGATGAAAGTCCTGGTCTGACTCCATCAACCTGGTTTTGCAATGTAACAGTCACTTTAAAATCGACAGCCTGGTCGCCGGAAGTCACAGGGCTATTACTGATTTCAGTTACAACTGCTGCAAATGTAGAATCTGGAAATGCATCAATCTCAACTTCAGCCGCCTGACCAAGTTTGATTCCTACAACTTCAGTTTCATCAACTTTTACTTCCGATTCCATTGTTGAAAGATCCGAAATGGTCAGCAAAACTGTTCCCGGATTATTGAGCGTACCCATAATCGCATTTTCGCCCTCTTCAACATTCAGCTTGGTAACAACACCAGTCATCGGAG
>JAAESD010000545.1 GCA_024229695.1 bacterium | reverse complement strand
AGATGGAGAATCCCTTTCAGCCGCCTTTACAACTCAGTATTTAAATAGCTTTAAGTATCCATATTGGCTGCATCATTTATTTGGCAAGTTTTTCGTTTGGCTTGACCTCTTCGGCGACGCATTGGCAAAGCTAAAAATCTTTCGGCTTGTCTTGATGATGCTGAAGCTATTAGGAATATCCTGGGCGTTTCGGGCCATGGCTCGTCGCATTACCGGTGGAGTAGGCAAATTAAATGCCTGATACAAGGCTTGGTCATCATCTTCTGACGATTTGGATTCCTACATTTCGGCGGCCAGAGCAACTGAAAAGGCTTTTGAAAAATATTGCTGAGACGAGGATCGCTGAGTTGGCTCATATTGTGATTTCAGACAATGATCCTGAAGGCCCTTTGGCATTTGCAGTTGAGGCTGGTGAAGCCGACTTGCCTGCCAATGTCTGTTATCGCTGCAATGCTGCCAATTTATCTGCTGGGGTTAATTTCTTACGAGCCTTTGAACATTGTTCAACTCCTTGGTTGATGATTGTTGGAGATGATGACTTGTTCAGATTTGGAGCTGCTCATCAAATAATGCAACTTATCGCCACCTTAAGTGATGATGTAGGAGCAGTGAAATTTGATTCCAACTTATATGGTTTTCAGGCTAGATGTGTGTCGTCAGGTCTTGTTGATTATGTCTCTCAGCTCTCTCCTCATT
>JAAESD010000544.1 GCA_024229695.1 bacterium | reverse complement strand
GTTTGGTGAGGTGCATGAAGATACTGGGCAGTGGGTTCCTAAAAAGTACGAAGGAACATATGCAGGTCAATCTGCCTTTTTAAATTATTCGGATAGTTCTGACTTTGGGACAGATAGTAGTGGGTTGGGAAATGATTTTACGGTTACATCTATTCCAGCACATCAACACAAATTAGATAGCCCGTCGAATAACTTTTGTACTTTGAATCCGATGTATAGGTGTAGCTCAAGTACCGATGGTGATAGAGTGTTTAAAGAAGGCAATCTTAGAGCAACAGCTTCAGCAACTGGTTGGAAAAACCTTGCTACTACTCAAGGAATAGAATCGGGAAAATGGTATTGGGAAGTTACTTGTCAGGGTTCATATAACTGGCAATTAGGAATTGCTAAAACTAGCAGGATCACTTCATCAAATATTGGATTAGAAGAAACAGGAACTTATTGTGTCTATTGTTCTGGTGCAGGTACGGGCGGAACTTTTGTAAATAGCACAAATACAAGTAACAATAATTATATCTGGGCAGAAAACGATGTCATAATGTGTGCCTATGATGATGCTACAGGTAAATTCTGGCTCGGTAAAAATGGCACTTGGTTTACATCAGGCAATCCAGCTACTGGTGCTAATGCAGACTTTACTGTTGTGGCAGCAGACAGGGGTGATGTTTATCCATCGTTTGCTTACTATGCAAGTACAGACGGTATGCGTTTTAACTTTGGTGCTGACAGTAGTTTTCAAGCAACAAAAACCGCACAAGGCAATCAAGATGGTAACGATAAAGGCGACTTCTTTTATACTCCGCCTTCTGGATTCTTGGCGCTCTGCACGGACAACCTCCCAGAGCCTAGTATTCTTTTACCAACAGATCATTTTAATGCTGTGTTGTATACAGGCGATGGAACTACAAACCATGCAATTACAGGTGTAGGATTCCAACCTGATTTAGTTTGGTATAAACAAAGATCTGGCACAGGTCATCACAATGTGTACGATTCAGTCAGAGGTGTTCAAAAAGTAATATATCCAAACTTGGCCAGTGCCGAAGCAACTTCAACAGGCACTCAAGATTTATATGCGTTTGGTGCTGACGGATTTACTGTTGGATCAAACTTTCAAACAATATGCAATAGTAGTGGAGAAACTTTCGCCTCATGGAACTGGAAAGCAGGAGGCACAGC
>JAAESD010000543.1 GCA_024229695.1 bacterium | reverse complement strand
CTGCATCAATAAGATCTGCAGCAGAAGCAGGACATGTACACTTCCCTCTCCCTACTATTCTTGAAGTTGACACAGCACAAATGAATGCTGCTGGAGAAACAATCTGGCATGCTGGAGTAACTGTCTACTTGGTAGACTCAGTTCCACCTCAATATATTACAGCAATAGATAATGATAATTCAGAATATGTTCTTGCCCGAGCTCGCTGGGAAGATGAAGAAGAGTAATCACTCATATTTTCCGCAAATAGGGCAGAATTGTAAGTCTTCAGCCATCACGGCTCCACAGGAATTACATTTCCCATCGACAACAGTTGGACTAGATATTGAATCTTGTGAAATAACTCGAACAGGGTTTTTCCGGACGACGAAAGGGTCTTGAACTTGAGAAATGACTTCCAAACTTGTACGATAATCGATGCATTCCTGTATCGCATTTTGAATCCTTTTTTCTAATCTAGTGCGCTCATTCAAATCGTCAATATTTGATAATTGGTCCAGTCGATTTTGAAGCCAACGCTGAAAGTTGACAATCTCGGAATCATCAGACATAACTGTTGGAACATCAATCCTGTCATGAACCTCTCCATTGAATATTCAGTATCAATTCAACACATAGTACAAAGATACAAGCCCCTTCGAGTAAATG
>JAAESD010000542.1 GCA_024229695.1 bacterium | reverse complement strand
GGTTATGTTGTTTTCTTTGATAAAAGAGTTATTTTACATGAAATTTACTATATTCAAATAAATATTTGAGAATTGAACAAAATGAATTTATCATTATTTCAGACAGACCAGGATTCCCAACACACGCAGTCATATACGACCCAGAATCCTCCACTGCCCATGAAAGCCTGCTGACCGACGTGCTTCACTCCATACCATCACTGAAAACATACAAAGGCCCAATCCTCACCGGACAGCAGTCGGTCATAACCACGGCACAACACTGCAGAAACTCCTCCCTAACCTGTTCCACGTGCGGGACTGGGAGCACACGATTGTCAATACTCGGTTGTGGATGTGTTCGGTCGGAGCCACCGTCTCAACAATCAACACGTTCACTGACCATTTGCAGGTTCTGCTCAACTCATCCAGTAGACAGCAGTTTGACGAGAAGTTTGTCAGGTTTTGTGATTCCTGGACGACTGAGTTCAGCAAGTTTTACGAAGACAAGTTGAAGAGAACAGTTGAAGAAAACCAGGGTAAGATATCCACTTTCTTCCAGGGATGATTGTGGTGATTTTAATGATAATTCCCTTTCCTATGCTTACAGGACAATACGTAAATCTTCAAATTTTCAAGATGGATTTATCGAAAAAGGTCGCGGCTGGGGCAGCACTTATATTGGATATATACCACTTTTGCGTATAGACTTTATTTTAATTGATCAAAAAAAGATGCGGGTAGTCGCATTTG
>JAAESD010000541.1 GCA_024229695.1 bacterium | reverse complement strand
ACCTTGCAGCGGCATCGAATCCACGCCCTGCCACCTTGACGTGGAAAGGCTCAAAATATGTTTCCATAACATCGTCATGGCAGTGACCACATGATTCAACTACTTCCAGCTTGAAACCAGATCCAGCCGTTCTGGAAATCTCATGTGAAGTATGGCAGTCATCGCACATTGGCAATTTATCTTTTTCAGTTTCTTCACCAGTGAAGTGAATACTGTTCTTGAAGGTTTCGAAAATACCTTTGTGACACATGGAGCAGGTGTCAACAATGTTGGCTCTGTGAATGCTTGATTCCAGGTTGTCTTGAGGAAGAACCAAGTGAGCTGTATGACAATGAGTACAGGTAGCTGAGACTACAAGTCCACTTTCCTGCATTGCACGACCGTGAACACTTGCTTCATAGTTCTCAACCATACCGGTCATACCGCCTTCACGGCGATCAGCAGCAATTTCTCCAGAACCATGGCATTTGCCACAAAGAGTAGCGATGTTACTGACATAAGTTGGAGAATCTACGTCATTGTTACTCATAATATCATGAGTTCCGTGACAAGATTCACAATCCGGTGCATCAGGATCACCTTTTGCCAACAGTAGACCATGAGTACTTGAAATATGCTGTGCTACCTGATCAGCATGGCAGATAGAACAATCAACTTTGTCAATTATAGTTGAACAAGACCTCTCCAGCGATGGAGTCGCACCCGTATGACATTGTGCACATGCTACATCTTTATGTGCTGAATCATGTCTAATCGCAGAATCGACATATAGTGAAATAGTTTCACCCTTACGGGTTGTTGTTAAATCATGTTTACCGTGACAATCAAGACATTCCTTGGTTGAAACACCTTCTTCATAGTAAACTTTTCTAACAGTATGAGGCTGGTGACATTCAATACAAGCAGGTACTTTGTCTGGTTCTGTTTCCCAGAGCTCGCCAGCAATTATTTTCTGGTGAACCTGTTCGATTCTGCCGTGACACTGCTGACACATTCCAGCAACATTGTCTCTATGAATAGAAGAAAAAGGATCAGTGTGCGGCAATACCGAGTGTGCAGTATGACAATCCGAGCAAACAGCAGAAATTGTCAGACCTCGTTTATAAAGACCTTCACCGTGAATACTCAGTGAGTAGTTGGTCAGGATACTGTCTTGAGGGATATCGTACATTCTTGCAACTTCAGCACCCTCTTTATGACAGCTTCCACACATAATTGGTATATTGAATTTATTAACTTTTGATTTCGGGTTCTGGGGAGGCAGAATATTATGCGCCCCATGACAGTCCCAGCAATGAGGTGCATGTGGATTGCCGTTATCAATCTCGGCACCATGCATGCTCGACATATAAATGTCAGCAACATCGTCATGACACTCAGCACAGTCTACAGGTTCCAATCGTTCTGGATGTTCATCTTCATCAAGATCAAAACCATCAAGATCTGCATGACAATCAATACAGGTAACTTCTTCTTTACCATGTATAGAGTTGTTGAACTGCTCAATGTTAACATGCATTGACACAACTCTGCCGTCACGATTTTCTGTCCATTCTGGATCATCGTGGCAATCAAGACACGCATCAGCATCTTGTGCGGATAAAGGAGCTGCAAAAGCCAGAACAAAAATCAAGCAAAGTAAATATACTGGTCTGTTCATCAAACAATCTTCCTGCAAGGGAATCGGTAATCAGTTGCAATGTTTCGATTATAATATTGCTATATCATACCTATCTAGTCAATATAACTTATTACATCTGGGTCATATCATACTATTTGGATAGGACTTGTATTGTATTGAAAAATAAAGACTTATATGATTTAATACTATTGACAACTTTTTTATATAGGTTAATGTTTGTTAACAAGCTGACAGGTTGATGATTTAATTAAACAATTAAATACAGTCTCCGTGGGGTCCATGCCCCTTTACAACAACTTGTCAGTACCGACAATTGTCATAGAACTGTCATAATGACTTTGTCGGGAGTAACAGCATTTCGAATAATCGGAGTGCATAACATTTATCACCAAACTAAAGGTGAGGTCAGAAATGGATCGCTGTACCACTAAAGCCGTACTGCTAGTACTGATGGGATTGGCTGTTGCCTTCCCTATTAGCAGTGCAAATGCTGGTTATGTGGGTGCAGACATATGTTACGAATGTCACGATACCCTTGAAGGTGTATTCGACAAATCTGTTCACGGACGGATTGGCGAATTCCGCCTGACAAGTGCTGTAACAGGGTGCGAATCCTGTCACGGTGCTGGTAGCGTACACTCTGAGTCAGAAGAGCCTGCAGATATTATCGCTTATAGCGGTGATCTGAATGACGATTCTTCTGATATGTGTCTGGAATGTCACAAAACTGGCGTTACAATGAACTGGGATCTAGGCGCACATGCTGCTGCCGATCTTTCATGTGTGAGTTGCCACTCTGTGCATGGTGAGTCAATGCTCATTGATAATGTCAATGATCTTTGCGCTAGCTGCCACCAGGAACAAGCAACAAAAAGCATGATGCCCAGCCATCATCCCCTTGAAGAAGGCTTTATGACCTGCGTAGATTGCCATGATGCTCATGGCGAAAACTACCAGGGTGTTTTTGCCGGTGAAGAGAGTCGTGAATTGTGCCTCAGCTGTCACGGACAGCACAGAGGACCATTCATCTTTGAACACTCTCCAGTTGAAGAAGATTGTGGCATCTGTCACGATGCTCACGGAACAGTGGCAAACAACCTGTTAATACAGAACGAGCCGTTCTTGTGCTTGCAGTGTCACCAGCCACACTTCCATGCTGGATTGATGTCTTATGAGGGCGACTATAGTGCTCCTGGAAACACAGTCGAAGACTACGCCGGTTATGATGGGCTTAGCGGTCACTCACAATCCGACAGTTTCAAACAAGTAATGCTAACTAAGTGTTCACAGTGTCACCAGACTGTTCACGGTACTGATTTACCATCACAGTCTATCCCTGGACAAGGGCGCGCACTTGTTCGCTAGTAACAGAGAGGTAATCATGAAAAAGAGCTTTGTCACAATGTTGGCGACAGTAATCCTTATGGGATTCTGTGCCACAGTGATGGCCGATGAGGGAACTGCTTTTATTAGCGGATCTTCTACTATCGGATTCCATTACTACGACGAGGCTGGCTTCTTTGGCAAGGTTGGCGAATTCACCGGTACTAACCATTCCGATGAATACCAGGCTGATGCAACATTCAACATGAATGGTGGCACAGACCATGCCTTGTTTGAGATAAACGGTCAATATATGGACCAGGATACAAAATTGTTTGGATTCAGTACGAATGCAAACGGTAGAGTATCAGCCAGTTTCAACTATCAATCATTCCTGCACCGCCTTGACCGTGACCTGCTGCAAAACATGCAGGCCAAGGAAGCTAATGCTGAAGGTGGACCAGCAGGAAAACAGGTTTATTACACAGACCATGACCCTAACGGCCAATACTCAATCAACTACGAAAAGATTGAAGCTCACGCCGCATACAACATCGACACATTTGAAAATGGTAAAATGTATGTCAACTACACCGACCAGAACAAACATGGTTGGAAGCAGACAATGACATTGAACCACTGTACATTCTGTCATGTTGATGGTCAGAGTACTGAAGTTAACAACCAGACACGCACCTGGGACTTCGGTCTTGAAGGCGCGATGGGTAAATTGTCATTCTCATACAACCTGGGCGCAGTTGATTACACTGATAGATCATCTGCAAACACTCACATGTATGATCGTGCAATGCACCCTGTTCGTGGAGACACCTGGACTAACCCAGATACAGGTCAGACTTCAAACTACAATGTTGAATTTGGATCACGCCTGGCTTACCAGGAAGAACCAATGCCATTTGATCAAGGCACATCAACTGAAAAGCGTTCACACGCTCTGAAGCTGAACTTTGATGTAAATGATAAAAATGTTCTGAAAAGTGCTTTCACCAGCACTCGCAATGAGAACATGGGCACAAGTGTAGTTGGTACAATGGACGCCTGGGCTGCTGGTTGGGTTGCAAAGCCTAACAAGAAGACTCGTCTTACAGCTCGCGTTCTGAAGTATGACGTAAAAGTTGATGACTACTTTGTAGACATGGACTTATATCGTGAAGGCCGCCCTGGTGGCGATCAGAACTTTGACTGGACGCGCATTTCTGCTGCCAATCGTGAAGTTCTGCAAACCGACATGGCACTGCGCTATCGTCTGGCCAAAGGTAGCTTGTTGAGTTTTGATTGGCGTCACAAGGTCATTGACCGTGCGGCTATGAATCAAACTCAAACAACTTACTTTACCGCTGGTGAAGAGCTTGTTGGTGTTGGTTCTGAAGCTCAGCCATGGGAAACTACCATGGATCGCTTCCGTGCTACTTATCGGAAACGTTTAGGTAACAAGGGTAATGCCCGTTTGACCTATACCTTCACTAATGTCAACAAACAGTACATGAATATCCTGGGTATCTGCGAAGAAGAGATGCATGGAGAATCACATACTCTTCCTGGTAACGGGAATGTTTACTACTTCCAGCGCTTACGCACTGGCAATGCAACAAGTCTGCCAAACAAGTCACACAAGTTGGCTTTACGCAGCTCTTATCAGTTGTCACCTCGTATGTCACTGAATGGTTATCTGAATTTTGCCGATGAGAAAAACGATGAGTTGAACACTTATGAGTTCACTCGTTCAGTCTTCTCTCCTGGTGCTACCTTATGGATGGCTCCAACTGACAAAATGATGATTACTATGGGTTACTCATTTAACTCTGTTGAGTCGAATGCAAAAATGTGCATTCCGCTCTTCGGTGGCTGAGCGGGTCACATTGAAGGCTCCGGTTCGGAGCTACATCACTATGATTCGCTGAATGATGTTCAAAACTATACAAGTGAAGCAGGCGTGTTGTTCTTTAACACATCAATTAATGCTTCCGAGAGATTCCGCTTCTACATGGACGGATCACTCACAGAGTCAAGTGCATCTCACGAAGAATTTGTATTCGAAATGCCTGAAGAGCACCCTGCAAATGCAGACGTGAACTTCGAGAACATGCCTGGATACAGCGACCTTGACTACCGTATGCTCAGTTTGACATACGGTGCGTCATTCCAAATCGACAGAGACTCAAGACTCTATGGTTCAATTACCGTAATGGATTTGGACGATGGACAACCTTATGTCTACGGAGATCTGGATGGCAAACTGACCATCTATAGTGCAGGAATGACAGTGGACTTCTAGTTCCCCTGCATTAAGAAATAACCCGGAAGTGCTTCGGCGCTTCCGGGTTTTTTGTTTTTGTGCGTGGTATATTTGTTAGTTAACAAGCCTCGACAAGAATACACCAGCAGCAACAGCTGAGCCTATAACCCCCGCGACATTTGGTGCCATCGCATGCATGATCAGGAAGTTCTGAGGATCTTCTTTTGCTCCAACCATCTGACAAACTCGAGCTGAATCAGGAACAGCAGAAACACCGGCAGCACCGATGATCGGATTGATTTTATCTTTCTGGAAAACATTCATCAGCTTGGCAAATAAAACTCCTGAAGCAGTTGCCACTGCAAATGCACCAGCACCCAGAACAAAAATTTTCAAAGATTCCGGAGTCAGGAAACGAGATGCATCGGTTGAGATGCCAACACAAAGTCCAAGCAAAATTGTAATAATATCAATCATTGCGTTGCGTGCAGTTTTTGCCAGTCGTTCAGTAACACCACTCTCTTTCAGCAGGTTGCCAAAGAATAACATTCCAAGCAGTGTTATTGCGCCTGGAGCTACCATTGCGGCAAGCAGAAAAGCAATAATCGGAAACATAATTCGCAATCTTTTGCTGACTGGTTTCGATGGCTTCATTCTGATCAGTCGCTCTTCCTTTGTAGTGAGCAACTTTATAATCGGTGGCTGAATGACTGGGACAAGAGCCATGTATGAATATGCGGCAATTGCAATTGCGCCCAGATATTCAGGGGCAAGCTGGCTAGAAAGGAAAATCGCAGTAGGGCCATCGGCACCACCAATAATACCAATAGCGGCAGCATGATTTACTTCAAAACCAAGAAAAAGTGCACCTATGAAAGTTAGAAAAATACCTGCTTGAGCAGCTGCACCAAGAATTACAAGGCGTGGGTTGCTGAGCATGCAGGAGAAATCTGTCATTGCGCCAATACCCAGGAAAATCAACGGTGGATACCAACCGTTGCTTACTCCCTGATATAAAATAGAAAATACAGAACCCTCTTCATAGATACCGATTTTCATACCATCGCTGAAAGGAATATTTCCGACCAAAATACCAAAACCGATTGGCACTAGAAGCAGAGGCTCGTAATCCTTGGCAATTGCCAGATATATAAACAGGCCACCGACAATCAACATCATCAGATTGCCTAAAGTGAAATTGCCAAATGCACCAACTGCTAGAAAATCGAACAGGACTTCCATTTTAACTCCTACTCAAAATCTACTAGTTGCTGGCTCTCACGAACGCTGTCACTCGCAGCAACAAGTACGGCTTTGATTTTGCCTGCAACCGGAGCAACAATGGAGGTATTCATTTTCATCGCTTCAATAACCAGCAATTCCTGACCTTCAGTTACTTCATCGCCAGCTTTACATTTAACTTCGACAACTGTTCCTGCAATTGGTGAAGATACACCACTACCAGTTGCCGTTGGTGCTGACTGTTGTGGTCTTGCTGCTGGTGCTGCAGCAGGAGCAGGCGCCTGTTCTCTGCGTGATCCAGGGCGAGCTGGCAGTGAACCGGTTGAACCAAATTCGTCGCGCTTTGCATCGAGTACTTCAACATCGACTTCATAGGCAACGCCATGAACTGTAATCTTGAGTTTCATTATTTACTCCGTTTTCTTTGTCGTTGAATTGTATGAGAACCTTGCAATTCTGATCTGCCTTGTGCGGACCATGGACTGCGAGGTGAATCTGATGGCATCAATCTTCTAATTCTGCGAATACGAAACCTGCCACGCAAAACAGTTGCTGCAGCTGCAGTAAGTAACACAACAGTCAATTGATCGACTGTAGGTTCGCGGTCCAGCATTTCTGCGTTCTGTATTTTTTCTGTATGCCGCCACTTTTCATCGAGCTGGCGAATTGCAGAAATTGTAAAACTTATTATCAGCAGGACACCAAAAACAATCAGAAAACCAACTATTGTCAGTGGCAGATTGTCCTGCAAAATCTGTAATTTTGTGGGATCCATATCTTCCCTACATTGGAATCAAGCCATGTTTTTTCTGTGGCCTGAATTCCCGTTTTGATTTAAGAATTTGTAACGCTTGAGCAATGTAGACTCTGGTGTCCGATGGTTCAATTACATCGTCAACCAGACCTCTGCTTGCAGCTACATACGGATTGGCAAATGTTTCGCTGTATTCGTTTATTTTCTCCAGGCGAGCTGCATCTGAATCATCAGCTTCAGTAATGTCTTTTCTATAAAGAACATTCACTGCACCTTCAGCACCCATTACTGCAATCTCACCAGTTGGCCAGGCACAAACCCTGTCTGCACCCATATCTTTTCCACACATTGCCAGATATGCTCCACCATATGCTTTGCGCACGATGATAGTAATCTTTGGCACTGTTGAAGAACCGTAAGCTGACAACATTTTCGCACCATGCCTGATAATTCCGCCATATTCCTGCTGAACTCCAGGCATAAATCCAGGCACGTCTACAAATGTCAAAACAGGAATATTGAAAGCGTTGCAGAACCTGACAAACCGGGATGACTTGGTGGCTGAGTCGATATCCAGAACGCCAGCTTTATGCATCGGGTTGTTTGCAATCACACCAACTGAGCTGCCTTCAATTCTGCCAAAACCGACAATAATATTTGGAGCCCAGTGTTCCTGGATTTCCATGAAATCACCATTGTCCAGTACACCACAAAGAATGTCATGCATATCGTAGGACTGTTTTGAATCTTCCGGAACCATTGAATTAAGCTCTTCTACTGGTTCAACTTCATCTTCATGCAGTTCAGGATAAACTGGAGGCTCTTCAGTATTGTTGCTTGGAAGGAATGAGAGAAGTCTGCGAGTAATATCCATCGCGTCTTCACCATCTTCAGCTTCAAGATGCACAACACCTGAGTAATGAGTATGACTGTAAACACCGCCCAAATCTTCTGCAGTTACATCTTCACCTGTGACCTGTTTGATTACTTGAGGGCCAGTGATAAACATCTGCCCTTCCTGCCTGATCTGGATAATAAAATCTGTCAAAGCAGGAGAATATGCGGCACCACCAGCACACGGGCCAGCGATAATACTGATCTGCGGAACAACACCACTCATTAGAACATTACGATTGAAAATTCCGCCGTATCCAGCAAGAGAGTCAACACCCTCCTGGATGCGAGCTCCACCTGAATCGTTTATAAAAATGAACGGGTCACCTGTTTTCAGGGCATCGTCCATTACCGACTGAATTTTGCGTGCAGTAGCTTCACCAACGGCTCCACCAGCTACTGTAAAGTCCTGACTTGCAACATAAACAGGTCGATCATCTACCAAGCCACTTCCAGTTACAACGCCCTCACCAGGGAACTCTTTGTCCTGCATCCCAAAATGAGTACATCGATGCTTCATGTAGAGGTGTGTTTCCTGAAATGTGTCTTCATCTATTAGTAGCGCAAGTCGCTCTCTGGCAGTGAGTTTACCTGCTGCATGCTGTTTTTCGATTCGCTTTTCGCCGCCTCCAAGGTAAAGCTTCTCTCGCTTTTCGTGAAGTTCGTCGATCTTATTCAAAGTCATAATAATGCCCTCCAGGCATGTTAAAAAACCACTCTCAACAGGAGATATGGCACATTGAAAGATAGTTGTCAAATATTAAACAGGGGGTGTTTAATCTAATTTACTAGCTACTAGAACTACACCGGTTGCAATCATTACAATTCCGATAATCTGCACCATGGAGACCTGCTCCTTTAGTGCAAAAACAGAGAACCCAACAACAATCAGAAAGCCAACAGAAGTCATGATTGGATATGCAATCGACAATTGAATTTTACTTAAAACATAAGAGTAGGCTACAATATTCAGAGCAAACAGACCGACTCCAGCAATAACCAGTGGATTGGTAATAATCTGTTTTAAAGCAGTCAGCGGATCTGACAGAGCAATTTCCTTACTCTTCATTCCAGACTTGATAAGAATATTCGCAAATGCATTCGCAAGCAGAGCAACAATCAATGCTATGTATTGAGGCTTCACAGTTGTCCACCTTTATAAACCATGTAAACACAAACTGAGAGCCAGGCAGCAATATTGAGAACCATCGGCATATCATTGAGCAGTACCTTTGCAGGGTCTCCCCCTTTTTTCCGATTATGAATCAGGAAAAGGTATCGGAAAACTCCATACAAAATGAACGGCACTGTATAAATCAGATTTGTAGTTCCAAACCTTGCAACTGTCTTTGCATTCACAGTATAAAGCGCATAGCTCATTACTGTACTGGCTGCAGAAATCAGAATCAGCTGGTCAAGAAGATGTGGGCTGTAATGTTCAAGAACCGATCGGTGATTGACATTATTTTCGCCAAGCAGAACAAGTTCATGTCTCCGTTTTGCAAATCCCAAAAATGACGATAGCAAAATAGTGCACATAATCAGCCATGGCGATGCTTCAACACTAATCACAGCTGCACCTGCGAACACTCGCAAAACAAACCCGAGCGACAGGCTTCCTACATCTATCAGGACTATGTGCTTCAGCTTGAATGAGTAGAACAGGTTGTTGACCATATAGATAATTATTATATATGCCAGGGTTTGCGATAGATCCCATGCCAGCACCAATGCTCCTGCTCCAATAACAGCCATAAAAACCAGAGCAACTTTTATCGGCAGTTTTCCGCTGGCAATTGGCCTGTTGCGCTTAACTGGATGTGCCTTGTCTTTCTCCACATCAACAATATCATTCAGCAGATAGACTGCACTGCCAGCAAGACTGAACACAATAAAAGCGAGAGCTGTTCTGGTCACCATAGTGACATCATACAGATTCATGCTAAAAATAAGCGGGCCAAACAGAAGCAGGTTCTTAATCCACTGCTGAGGCCGCATCGACATTATTAAACTTGGAAACATAGCGTCGCTTTCAGGTTCAGGTCCAAGCACAAGTAAAAGGCATTAGATGGATTGGGTCAACTGAAGTGTTGTAACTTGATAAGTAAATGTTATGTTTCCAGTCAACACAAAGACAAACAGGAGACAAAATGGACAGCAAGAGGTTTTTAATAACAGGTGGCGCAGGTTTTCTTGGCATCAACATGGTCAGGTATCTGCTTGATAGAGGGCATGAAGTAACATCGTTGGATCTGATGCCTTTTGATTACCCTGAAAAAGATAAGATTCGTGAAGTTGTTGGTGATATCCGCAGCCGTGAGGACCTGGACAAGGCTCTTGCTGATGTAGACATGGTTATTCACTGCGCTGCTGCTCTGCCTCTTTACAAAGCTGAAGATATTTACTCGACTGACCTGGATGGAACTCGCAATGTGCTTGAAGCTTCTGCCGATGCAGGAATCAAGCGGGTTGTTCATGTTTCATCGACTGCTGTTTATGGCATTCCAGACCATCACCCGTTAATTGAAGATGATCTTCTGGATGGTGTTGGCCCTTACGGCATTGCCAAGGTTAAAGCTGAAGATATTTGTGTTGAGTTCCGTAAAACCGGAATGTGTGTGCCGATTATTCGGCCTAAATCATTTATCGGCCCTGAGCGACTAGGTGTTTTTGCACTGTTTTATGACTGGGCAAAAGACGGCCACGGTTTCCCGATGATTGGCAGCGGTAACAACAGATACCAACTGTGCGATGTTGAAGATGTCTGCCAGGGAATCTGGCTCTGCGCAACTGGTGAGGCTGAAATTGTTGACGATGTTTTCAATATCGGTGCACGCGATTTTACAACTATGAAAGAAGACTACCAGGCAGTACTGGACGATGCAGGTTTTGGCAAAAAAATTCTCGGCTTTCCTGCAAAACCAGTCATTTGGACTCTCAGACTTCTGGAAGCACTGAACCTGTCACCACTTTATAAATGGGTTTATGAAACAGCGAGTGAAGACTCTTTTGTATCGATTGAAAAAGCAGAACGAGTGCTTGGGTTTGATCCAACATTCTCCAACAAGCAAGCGCTTGTCAGAAATTACAGATGGTATCTTGAAAACTTGAACGAGTTTGAGGGACGCAGTGGAGTATCACATAGAGTTCCATGGAAACAGGGCATTCTGAAGTTTGTAAAAGTCTTTTTCTAGTACATTTCCAGCTGAACAAGCTGACATTCAATGCCACCGTTGCGGACAATCTTTTTCCGTTTTGGTCTGAGGCCAAGTGCGTGACGCAATTCCGGGTGCCCACAAAGAACCAATGCAGTTGAGCCCTGGCATTTGTGCTTCAGGAAGCTTCCAAATTCATTGTAAAGCTTCAAAGCATCGCGACGCTCACCAAGTCGATCCCCAAATGGCGGATTCACAACAATCAGAGAATCTTTAAAACCATCCAGATCACGGAAATCGGCAACTTTGATTCTCACTGACTGTGATCCTGAAAGCCAACCAAGATTTGTAGTTGCTGCAGAAACAGCTTTCCGATTTATATCGCTACCGGTAATCAACCTGTGTGGAACCTGTTTCATCTGGCTGTCAGTATCGTTACGAACTTCTTCCCAGATATCTTCATCCCAATCAGGCATAAACTTGAATGGCGCTCTTCCCTGGAACCGTTCTGCAGGTGACGGTGCATTTTGAGCCATCAGCAAAGCCTCGCTCAAAAATGTTCCCGACCCACACATCGGATCAACAAGAGGCTGTTTCATATCCCACTCGCCAAGAGTCAGAATTGCAGAAGCAAGTGTTTCCTGAAGCGGAGCTTCAACCGATTGCCTGCGATAACCTCTGCGATGCAATGCACCTTTTGAAGTATCCAGACTGATGATTGCCTTGTTTTCACGGATGTTCAGATCAAGCCAGACATCTGGATTTTTTCTGTCGATGTTTGGACGTTCGCCATGAACAGTTCTCAGCCTGTCAACAATAGCGTCTTTGAGTTTCAGTGCAGCATACTGGGAGTGAGTTATCCGACTATCGGTTACATGCGACTGAATGGCAAAAGTCATTCCTGGTCTGATAATGTTTTCCCACTGAATATCCATCGCAGTGGTGTACAGATAGTTATCGCTGTGACAATCAAAGTTTATCAGCGGGGCAAGAATATGACTTGCTAGCCTGGACTTGTAATTGGCTCGATACAATGCGGCGGCATCGGCTTTAAAGCGCACGCCAAAATAGTTCTGTTGAGTATCCTCTGCTCCCAGAGAAGTTAGTTCTCTTGCAAGGATCTCTTCCAGACCGTAGCCACACTTGGCGAAATAAACTTGGTAATCTTGATAATCAAACATGATGGGAATTTATACTCTGAACCTTGAATTACCAACATAAAAAGGGGCCGCTATCTGGCGACCCCTGAAGTTCTATTAAATTCTACTTGAACAGGGACTTTACAAAGCCCCAGCTGACTGGTGGGTCCGGCTCTACAGAACTCGCACCTGCTGGACTGCAAACAATGTCACCCCAGGCAATTATTTTACCGCTTGCACTGCGGCCAAACGTGTCCATATCGACCCAGCCAGAGCCATCGTTACGGTATGCAACACCAGATTCGGGTAAATTATCGATTGGTATATTACCTTCAAATGGAGTTTCAAAATGAATAACAATGAAATACTCATCGTCCATAATCAGTTCAGCAAACTCAGGTGTGCCAATTTCAATCATTGTTATACCTGGCTGAGGAACAAAAAACGTTGTTGGTGGTGATGAATAGATCTGTTCGTCTGGAACAAATTGCCCAGGTTGAACCTCAACTGCTTTTAGAAAGCCGGCTCTACAAGTAAAATTGACTGGCACCTGTTCAACAAAAAAGTCCAGAAGCATATATAATTTCAACAGCTCGAAAACTTCTTCCTGTGAGCTGCATTCTTCACTTGGTTTTACGAGGTAGGCGTATGATTCCATGCCATGCAGAACGTCAAAGAGTGGCGGACCTACAGGGTCACCCATATTACCGATTATACAGAAGTCTTCGGCAATAACCAAAACAGCGACCAACAAAATCAAAACCTGAAATATTCTTATTTTCATTGTTACTCCTCTTTGCCAATTTTGAACAACCATTGTATCACGAATTGACTTAATTTTCAATTTCGTGGAGCTGTTCTGCTGCTTTATTGGCATAAACCACACCGTTTATTATCAGGTCAGCCAATAACTCTATTGCCTGATCTTTGTTTCCAGCCTGCAAGTTTGCTTGCGCCAACAACCAGTTTCCCTTTTCTATCAAAGGAAGTGAACTGCCGTTTTTAACAACAGTCAGATACTCAATCGCCTGATCCGGTTGGCTGTCCATCATTAAACTGACACCAAGATACATGTGAGCCTGGTCCCAACCGGTCCAATCCGAGTCAGCGTTTTCTATCGATAATTTCAATTCTTCAACTGCAACAGCGTACTGGTCTTCCTGATAAGCATTCATGGCTGATGCAAAATATTCAGCTGCCAATTCTGAATCGGCACTTCTGACATCAATGCTCACATAAGCCATTTTTTCAACGATAGCCAGCCTGCGAACATCGGACTCTGTACCAAGACTTATTACCATTACTACCAACGATGCAACAACAACGACCGGCACTAATATTTTCACCGCAAACATTTCCCTGATTTTATCAAACAAACTTTTTTCAGGTTGAGTGGCGGTTTCCGATTTCATTACATTGCCGTAAAGACCAGGGTGTGCCTGAAGTTCATTGGCAACTGGTGCGTTGTCGTAAAGTTCATCGCAACACGCTTTACAATCTTGCAGATGAGATTCAAATTCAAGTTTATCGGCATATTTCAGCATATTCATTTCATATGCTGCCAATAAGTTTCCCTGCTTCTCGTTTGTACATCCTTTATGCATGACTAGCTCCTTCTTCCAGCGCGCTCAAAATTTTGCGCAAGTGCGCTCTGCATCTGTGCAATGCTGTATAGAAAGACCCTCTTTTGAAATCGGGAATTATTTCCTGAACAGCATCAAGAGCACGTTGAGAAATTTCTCTCTGGCCCCCGCCTTTTTCATGACTGTTGAGAATGCATGAGAAAATTGTTCCACACTTTGGATATTTTTCGGAGAGCTCGGTCATTGCATCAAACAAAAGGCTTGTAGATTCATCGGTTTCCATTGTCGATGGATCAACTGATGCCTCATTCATTGCCTGCCAGTTATCAACCTGTACATTTTTATCATCAAAACGCTGACGGGATTGATAAAAATTCCCGATAACATTTCTTAAAATTGTAAGGCTCCAGACCAGCATCCCTCTCTCCTTCTCCAAGCTTGCGTACTTTGTGAAAACAATCTTTAAAGCATCCTGAACGATGTCTTCAATATTGTCGCTCTGCACCCTTCGTTTGGTGATGGTGGTAAATCTTACACGCAGATCCTCAAAAAGTCTGGCTTCTGCGATTGAGTCACCATCAAGTGCACGAAAACGCAATGAATCGATAGGAATTTCTGGGAGGGTTTCGTTTGTCATCTTTTTTCCTGCTGGTTGTTGCAGTAATCTGCAGTAAACTGCATAATAACCACACATTCAAAGCACGTAAACGAGGAGTCTGAATGTTCCGGCGGACTAACACAGTATATCACCAAACAGTAATATTATCATTCTGTTTTCTCTGTCTGTCATTAACATCTTTTTGTGCCGATTGGGACTCCGTTCTTGCCGGCACTGACGATATCAGTTCTATAGTTAACACGTTGCCTGAAAATGAGATAGACCTTTTAGAAAAATCTGTAAAGGAATGTACGGACCAGGAATGCATTGTTCAGGCTCAACTCAAACTTGGGTCACTACTGGTTGCGTTGCGTCGGCCTGATGAAGCTATTGAGATTTTAACACAAACAATTGAGTTGTCCGACGACGTTACATCAACAACTTTTGCGCAACTTACTCTTGGCAGAGCTCTGGTTCATACCAGAGAAATTGTTGAATCTGAAAAACATTTAAAGCTGGCACTCCAATCCGCAACCAATAACAACTTGTATATGTGGGCCGGTGATGCCGCGATTGCATTGAGTGTTATCAACAGATGGCAGATGAATCTTGATATGGCATTGAGCTATCGAGAGGATGCTTACGTTGCCTACAAAAATGCTGGCTACCTCAAAGGACAAGCAAGAAGCCTCCACTACACCGCAACAATCCATGCATTAAAAGGTAACTTGATTAAAGCGATGCAGATGTTGCAACAAGCTGTCGACGTTGCCAGAAAAGCTGATGAAAAAGATGAACTTGCGGGGTGCCTGGGCGACCTTGCAAACCTGAACCACCTTGTTGGTAATAATGAAGTGGCCATCGGGTATTACCAGGAAGCGACCGAGTGTGCTTCATCTGTATGGAGAAAAGGCCTTATTGAAATTAACATCGGTTCAATTCAGCTAAGCAGCAAAAACTACGAACAGGCGCTGGAACAATTCCTTAGTGCTCTTGAAGCGATGCGTGCCTCCGAAGATAAACACAACGAAGCAATAACACTCCAGGGCATCGGTTTCACTTTGACTGAAATGGGAAAAACAGCAGAGGGTATTGAATATCTCGATCTGGCCATCGAGCTTGCAGAAAAATCAGCCCTTCCGATGTCTGAATCTTATGCCAGACATTTCAAAGGTTCTGCGCTGCTTGAAATCAACCAGCTAGAGCTGGCTAAACAGGAACTTCAAACTGCTTTCAACATGGCTGAAGAAATCGATTACTTTGATCTGCTTGAATCATGCCTGCTGGGACTTGCGAAAGTTGAACGTAAATCGGGAAACAATACCGAGGCATTAAGCTTGTTGGAAAAAGCTGTTACCGTGGTTAGTGATGTCAGACAGAATAATAGTGAGTCGTCGTCAATTGCCAGTGGGTATTTCTCAACAACTGGCAGAACATTTTCTGAAATGATTGACCTGCTTTGGGAATTGCATACCAACAGTCCTGCAACAGGTTACGGCATCCAGGCTTTCAATGTAGCGCAAAAAGCTAAAGCCAGATCTCTGCTGGACATGTTAACTGAAGCTGAGATTGATGTGCCCGAACCGGTATTTTTAGACGAAGTTCAAAACTCTGTTCTGCAAACTGGTGAGCTGTTGCTGGAATATCATCTTGGAGAAGAATCGGCATTTGTCTGGGTTGTCAGTAATAGTAAATCAGAATTCAGGAAGATTGTTGATGACAATTCGATTGAAAAATCTGTTCGGCAATTTCTGCCAATGCTTTCAGACTTCAATGTGCTTGGCAACGAACCTGCGTGGTTCAATGCTGCCGGGAAAAAACTTACCAACTTGCTACTTGGCGATTTCATCCCTGAAATAACTTCATCGCAGCAAGTAATAATTTCTGCCGATGGCATTCTGCACTACCTCCCGTTTGAAGTACTTCCACTTTCTGCCGGCAAAAGATTCCAGGACATCGATTATCTGATTCTCAGCACAGAGATAACTTACACACCGTCAATCAGTGCGCTTTCACTTTTACGCAAAGCAGAGCCTGTTACATCGGACATTAAGTCCCTGCTTGTTGGTGACCCGATACTTTCTGACTCCTCAGCCCTGTTCTCTGGTTTGTCGCCTCTGCAAAATGCAGCAGCGGAATTGAGCAGTATCAATCTGTCACTCGGTTCCAATAACGAAATTGTCACGCAGGAAAATGCTACAAAAGAGAATCTGCTTTCTCTGACCAACAAGAGTTACCGGTTCGCTCACTTTGCAACTCATGGAGTTTTCAATGAAGAAAGCCCACAGTATTCAGGGCTGATTCTTTCACCAGATGAAAACCAAAATAACTTTTTATCTGTATCAGATATTTTTGCAATGAATCTGCCGTGTGAAATGGTAACGCTTTCTGCCTGTTCATCTGCGCTTGGCGACAATGTCAGCGGTGAGGGTATTGTTGGCCTGACCCGAGGATTTATGTATGCCGGCGCAAGAAGTGTCTGCTCAACGCTTTGGGATGTTTCCGGAGAAAGTACTGCAGAATTTATGACCGATTTTTATAAGCTGCTGGCAAATGATATCGATAAAGGAACTGCACTGGCAAAAACAAAACGTGAGATGATTGCAAGTGATGAACTTGCTCATCCATTTTTCTGGGGAGCGTTTGTGCTGTCCGGGGAAAATTAAAATAAATTCAACAACAATCTATTGTAAGATTATCCCTCCCTCCCAAATAGCCTGTTTGTAATTAGTAATTATTAACTTTTGGGAGGATCGACATGAAAACCAACACAATCAAACAAATGTTTCGCAGAGATGTAGTACTTATGGTGCTTCTTGCATCTCTAATGATGTTCGCTACTGTTGCTTCTGCAATGGTAATTTCTTTTGACTATGAACCGATGGGAACTCAATACGGTGCTCCTGCCGGACACATTCCTGGTGACTACATCTTCACTGAAGATTCAGCAGATCTCTTTGTTGTTGAATTTATTTTAGGTGCACCATACTTCAATTACCTTCAGATCGATCCTGCATTTGCTTTCTTCGGACAAAATAAAATCATGGAGTTGAACAATGCTGGATTGATGCTCAATTTTTCTGCTCCGGGCGATGCCTCTTTTGATTTTGTTTATTTTGGTGGAGAAGTAAATCTGGAAGTCAATGGCAGCGGTGTCATTGTACAATCAGAACCTCTTGCTTATCCTGCCAATCCGGCTCCTGGAGTCAATCTTGTTATTACAGGACTTACCTATTTTGGTGGAGGGTACAAAGGTACTGTTGAGTTGACCGGTCCTGTTGTGCAGCTTCGCATCGCTGGACAAGAATACTTTATTGATAATGTAACCTGCGCAAACGGCATCGGTATTGATCCAAATGCTCTTTCCAACTGTGACTATCTGGTCAGCCACGACACCCTTGCATACGGCACAGTTTATGATTCACCAAGCTATGCACCAGGTGACTGGATTTTCAATGAAGATGGCATTGATGTTTATATCGATGTTCTTAACTGGGGTTCAGGTTCCGGATTCAACTACTGCATGGTTGATGTACCTGCTGTTCCTGGCTTTGGTGTGAATCATACGATGCTAATTAACAATGTAACCAATCGCTATGACATTGCCGGACTTGGCATCCACACCTCAGAAGTAACTTTCGAGTTTTTAGATTATGGTGGCATGGAAAACCTCCAGGTCAACGGCGCTACACTGTATATCGGTGATTTCACAACATTCCCATCTAATGTTGCACCAGGAGTTACAATGAACGTTGCAACTTATGCTGCTGGTGGTGGCTATCGAGCAGAAGTTACTCTTGTTGGTGATGTTCAAGATCTGCTTGTTGGTGGCCAGGAATTCTGGATCGATGAAATCTGTGTCATCGAAGGTGAAGGCCCACCGCCACCTGAATGTGATTACCTGGTTGATTATGAGAGCCAAATTATAGGTGCAGAATTTTCAACAGCTACTGGTTACAGTGCTGGCGATATCATTTTTGTTGAAGATAACATTCCTGTTCTAGTTGATGATATCATCTGGCCAACAGGGGGATCTTTCTTTGGATACGCAACAGTCGTCCCAGCATTCTCTGCAACTGGCGATGCAAATGCAATGAACCTTAACAATATTGCCAACGTTTTTGATATTTCTGCTCTTGGAATCCCCGTTGAAAAAGTGACTTTTGAATTTGTTACTTACGGTGGCGATGAAAATCTGCAGGTCAACGGAGCTCCACTATTCGTTGGTCAGCTTGAATCCGCTCCAATGGCAATTGCACCAGGTGTGAACTACTTTGTCACAACTACTGTAATTCCTGGTGGACTTCATGGTGAAGCTGTTCTGTATGGCAACGTTCAGAAATTGCTGCTCGCTGGTCAGGAATTCAAGATCGACAACATCTGCGTTTATGAAGGTTCCGGTACCGGTGATGAGTGTGATAACTTGAGTGATAACGAATCTCAAGTTCTGGGCTCTTTATGGGGCGGTCCTTATGGCGACTCACCTGGCGACCTGATCTTTAGCGAAGACGGCATTGATGTAATTCTTGACGAATTTGACGCCGGCTTTGGTCCGACCTTCAATGTCGCATCTATCACATCAGCTTTTGCTCCAATCGGCACAGACAACGTGATCAGCCCAAGTAACATCAATCTGGTTTACGATTTTTCAGGACTTGGAACTGTTGACAGCGTTACCGTCGATTTCTTTGATGGTGCCGGTGTTGAGAATCTGGAAATCAATGGCGAGACTCTGCACATAGGCGAGCTTGAAGCCATGCCTAATAATATTGCTTCAGGTGTGACACTATATGTCGATTACACAGACTACAGTACGTATCAGGTTGGTAAAATCACCCTGGTTGGTGATGTACAGAAAATGAAAATTGGTGGACAGCAGTTCTACATCGATAATGTTTGCGCTCACCTGGCTAGCATTTCGAGTGTAAATCCAGGGAATTACGTTAAACGTCGACTGGAACTGAAAGCCAATTTCCCAAATCCGTTCAACCCAAGTACGACTCTGAGGTTCTCTTTAAGTGATGAGGATTATGTCAGACTCACTATCCATGACGTTTCTGGTCGGATAGTCAGAACTCTGATTGACAACACTCGCACTGCAGGAACACACCAGGTTGTCTGGGATGGATGCGATAGCCGCAATACTGCGGTAGCCACGGGGCTTTACTTCGTACGAGTTGAAACGAGTAGCGATGTACAGACCCAGAAGATTGCGTTGATTAAGTAATCCTTCCACGCAGTCCAGGCTTGACAAGAACCCACCCTCAGCAATGGGGGTGGGTTTTTCTGTTTGGATGGAATCTCTGAACCGCACTTGCTTAATATGCTGTTTTCAAGTATTCTCTACTCGGTATTGCAATCCACGCCGTCTGTTCTCACGGGCGGTTTTTTACAGCTTTTCAGGAGTAGTATGAGCAACGGCAAAACTTCAGTTTGGAAAATGTTCCCGGGTGCGTTCTGGAGCGCCAACGTAATGGAAATCTTTGAGCGGATGGGTTGGTACGGTTTTTATGCTGTATCGTCTCTTTATCTCACCGGAAAAATTGAAGAGGGCGGACTTGGATTGACCAGTGCCGACCGTGGAGTAATCCAGGGCATTGCAACATTCTTCCTCTATCTTCTACCAGCAGTGTTCGGCGCACTTGCAGATAAATACGGTTATAAAAAAATGTTCATGGCATCCTGTTTTGTTATGGGGCCAAGTTACCTGCTGCTTCGTCTGCCTGAAACATTCTGGAGCTTTTTTGCCGTCTATATGTTGCTCGCAATTGGACACGGCATGTTCAAGCCGGTTGTAATCAGTACCATTGCCAAAACTACCAACGAAAAAACCGGGTCGATGGGTTACGGTATCTTTTATATGATGGTAAATGTTGGTGGGTTTATCGGACCAATCATTGCCGGTATTGTAAGAGGCTGGAATTGGGATTATGTATTTTATGCAAGTGCTGCCTGGATTTTGCTGCTTGGGCTGACTTGCCTGTTCTTTTACAAAGAACCTCATCGTGATGGCGACGAAGAAGCAACATCGAAATCACTTAAAGAGATTTTGCATGGTATGGTCAGCGTTGTGGGTAACGGCAGATTCTTCCTGCTTGTCTCCGGTATGCTGACAACTCTCGTCATGGGCTCAAAGTGGTGGTCATTCAGTCTGGTTGGTTCTGTAGCTGCTATCTGGCTTATCTCAAATCTGCTGATTGATATGCTTCTTCGAATGAACAAAAATGAAAATCGCCCCTGGTTCCTGCAACCGATGCAAATTGGTGAAGGCCGATACATGCTCTTTCTGCTTTTGATGGCAGGCTTCTGGACATCGTTCAATCAGATTTTCCTGACTCTTCCTGAATACATTCGTGATTACACAGACACCTCGGATCTGATCAACACCGTAACTCCGCTGGCAAGTAGTTTTGCCGGATTGTTCAGTTCCATGGGAGCTGATACTACAAACTGGAGCATGGCATTCCTGAAAGACGGCCAGATAAAACCTGAGCACATGATTAACCTGAATGCTCTGGGTATCATTATTGGTCAGGTTGGAATCTCGTATCTGCTCAGAAAAATCAAACCCCTTATGACAATTATCAGTGGCGTTCTGGTTACAGTTGTCAGTTTTATGATCTTCCTTGGTGGCGGCTCAGGCTGGGTTGTTGTAGTAGCAATCCTGGTGTTCTCAATTGGTGAAATGATGGCTAGCCCAAAATCAAAAGAGTACGCCGGACTTATTGCTCCACCAGGCAAAGTTGGAATGTACATGGGTTACTTCTACTGGTGTACCGCTCTTGGCCATCTGTTTGGTGGTCTGCTAAGTGGAACCAT
Source organism: bacterium (assembly GCA_024229695.1). Lineage (GTDB taxonomy): Bacteria > Krumholzibacteriota > Krumholzibacteriia > LZORAL124-64-63 > LZORAL124-64-63 > JABIBH01. Next base: position 5,428 of record JAAESD010000541.1, on the reverse strand, counting down.
GTATCAACACTATGGCCCTGTGGAACAGGGTGGCGTCGACAATCCAGACGTCATGTGGTGGATCTTTGCTGGACTTGCACTTTCTACTGCAATCTTCCTGGCAATTTATGATCGATGGGTAGGCAGTCAGAATACTGTTGAGAGTCAGAAAATAGAAGCGTGAAATATCCAGTTGCGTTAACTGAAGGTATTTTAATAAAACGCGAAAAACGATTCCTTGTTCATGTAGAACTTCCGGGCGGTGAAAAAGTCATCGCCCACACTAACAACACTGGCACAATGCTGTCGTGCAATACTCCCGGCAGCAAATGCTGGCTCTCCCCTGCAAATAATCCCAAGCGCAAACTAAAATGGACTTATGAAATTGTTGAAAGCGATGGCGTAAAAGTAGGCATTAATACATCGGTGCCAAACAAGCTGGCAGAAGAAGCAATCCTTAACGGTGCAATCACTGAGCTGCAAGACTACAACAATCTCCGCCGAGAAGTTAAGTACGGCAACAATTCACGCATCGACGTTCTGCTTGAAAACGATGACTCCCGTTGCTGGGTTGAAGTGAAAAACGTGACTCTGACTGACGGCAAGGGAACTGCACTTTTTCCCGATGCGGTAACTGTTCGCGGATTAAAACATCTTCATGAACTTGAAAATATGGTTAAGCAGGGTGATCGTGCGGTAATGCTTTACATCGTCCAGCGAAGTGATGCTGTAAGGTTTGCTACCGCAGATGAAATCGATCCTAAGTATGCAGCTGGTCTGAAACAGGCAATGGAAAATGGCGTTGAAGTGCTTTGTTATCGGGCTGAGGTTTCAGTTGATGGCGTAGCGATTGTAGAGGCTCTACCAGCCCTCTGCCAAACCAACCCTGCCAGAATCAAAACAACTCCGTAAATTGTAGACGGCAGAATTTTTTCACCAAGAATCGTGGCTATCAATATTAGTGAAATTGGCGGTGACAAAAATATGAGATTCCCGACCCGGGAAGCATTGTCGCTCCTTTTCAAAGCAGTCATCCACAGCACAAAAGTCAGTCCCATTTCAAACACTCCGATATAAACAGTACCACCCAAACCAACGAGCTCAATATGCAATGACTCGCCGGTCAACAGACACCACGCTAAAACTAGTGGAGTCCCAATCAGGAAGTTCTGAAAAAGTGCGACTACAGGATCGCGAGTGTCTTTTTTATTCAGCACCCAATACAGTGCCCAAAGAATTGTGCTACCTAAAGCGAGCAATACTCCAGTTGAATCTGCAAACTCCAGAGAAAAAACATTTCCTCTTGTTGCAATAACCCAGACTCCACTGTAGCAAATCAATCCGCTTACAATATCTCGCACTGTAATTTTTTGTCGCAGAATTATTATCGATAATAATGCCAGAGTCAGCGCCCAGGTGTAGTTCAATGGTTGTGCTTCTTGAGCTGGCAACCGGTTATAAGCTGCAAATAAAATCAGGTAATAAGCTGCTGGGTTGATGGCGCCAAGCAAAAGAGATCTTCCGAAATATTGTCTCAGTTTTAGTGCATTGGAAAGGTCGCCCCTGGTCAATAGTACCGCTGCCAGAGACATTGTTGAAAATAGGGATGCATACAATAGCATAACAACTGGAGTTGTATGATTAAGGGTCAGCTTGAAGGCAGTTGCAACTGTAGACCAAAGCAAAACAGCCATCAGCCCGGGTAGCAAAGAGTTATCTTTTCTCATTACTGGATATTAGTTCCTTCGTCACCTGTATGCCACATTAAATGCAATTTTGTACAATTATGCTTATTGAAAAGTGAGTTGCGATAATCATAATCATAGGTAACGTGAATAGCATCGGTATTTCATTTCAACGGGGGGGTTATCATGAAATGCAAGAGTCTATTGATGTTGTTCCTGCTTATTGCTATTCCAGCTACTCTTATGGGCGGTCACTTACGCGCCTACTTTGATGAATGCGGAACAATCACAGAATTCACCACTGAAGAACTATTTGTCGAGGTCTACATCATTGTATTTGTGGAAGCTGAAGTACAGGGAGTTGCTTATCAGCTGGAATTGTCTTCAGAAAATCTTGAGCTGATTGCAGCTACGTATCCACCAGGATTGGCGCTTGGTGATCCGATGAACGGTGTTGAGCTTGGAATGTGTGAAGATTGTTGCGGTCTATGGGGTTGCCCGATTCTTGTGACAACACTAGTATTCCTGAACCATAATACCAGTCCTACGTATCTGACTACCACAAACCATGAAAATTACGAGACGATTGTTTATGCGGATCCTACCGGCGAACTGTTCCCATTAAGTAGCCGAACTTCAGTATTTGGTACACCAGTTGCCAATGAAAATATGAGCTGGGGCGCAGTCAAAAATCTGTTTCGTTAAAATTATGCCTTGCGGGCAGTGTCTGTTGGCACTGCCCATTTCTAACACAATTATGTGTATTTTTTCATTTTGAAAAGTGAGTTGCGTTATTCAAAATCGTTAGTATCGTGAATAGTATCAGTAATTTTATTTCAAACGGGGGGGGTTATTATGAAATACATTAAATTACTGCTTCTATTCCTGTTTGTTGCTATTCCTGCCACTACTATGGCCTGTCACATGGGTGCTTATTTTGATCCATGTGGAACCGTCACATCGTTCACCACGTGTGATCCATTGGTCGAAGTCTACATCATAGTATTTGCAGAAAGCTTGATTCAGGGAGTTGCCTATCAGCTGGAGTTGTCTTCAGACAATCTGCAACTGATTGCATCTACTTATCCACCAGGACTGGCGCTTGGTGATCCGATGAATGGTGTTGAGCTTGGAATGTGTGAATGTTGTTGCGGTTATTGGGGATGTCCAGTGCTAGTAACTACCTTAACTTTCCTGAACCTTAATACCAGCCCTACATATCTAACAACTACGAATCATGAGGATTATGAAGACATTGTTTATGCGAACCAAGTTGGAGAACTGTTTCCATTAAGTGGCCGAACTACAATGTTTGGAACACCTGTTACCAATGAAAGCATCAGCTGGGGCGCAGTCAAAAATCTGTATCGTTAAATCATGCCTTGTGGGCAGAACGCCAGATAATTCTGCCCACATTTTTATTAGCTGTAATCGATAGCAACTGCAATAACCAGAAACAGAGACGAAAGCCCCATCAACATCAAAAACAGCGGGAACATAAACTTTACCCATTTACCATATGGTATTTTGGCAAGCGATAGCATTGCCATCAACACGCCACTGGTCGGGATAATAGTATTTGAAAAACCGTCACCACTTGTAAATGCAAGTACGGCTGTTTGTCGTGATATACCAATTATATCGCTTAGCGGAGCCATCAAAGGAACTGTGACCGCAGCCTGACCAGACCCCGATGGAATCAACAGGTTCAACGAAGATTCAAAAAATAACATTCCAACTGCAGCAACATATTTAGGAACGTGAGTCAATACACTTGCAGCACCATAAACAATGGTATGCATAATCTGACCGTCTTCCAGAACAACAGAGATCCCTCGAGCAAAACCAACCACAAGTGCAGCAACAACCATGTCACGCATTCCGACAACAAACGCATCGACAGAATCTTCAATAGATAGCTTTCCAATTATCGCAGCAACAATACCCATCAACAGGAAGCCACCTGCCATGTCAGCCATCCACCAGCCAAACTGTTGAGTGGCAAACAAAATGAAAGCAAAAATTGCAGTACTGGAAATCAGGATTGCTAAATGTCTGTTATTGAATTTCTCTTGAGCCTCAGAAGCTTCAATTTCAAATTTATCATCTGGCATAAACGATGCAGATGGATCGGCTTTTATTTTCGCACCATACCTGAGCGTATAGCCAACTGCCAAAGTCAAAGCACAGACAAAGAAAACTAATCGCAGTGGCAGGCCACTATAAAGAGGAAGCTCTGCAATACCTTGAGCAACACAAACTGTGAATGGGTTGGTTGTGGAAGCTGCAAAACCGACATCGGCAGCCAGCATCACAAGTGCCATACCATAAATTCTATCGTAACCCAGCTTCTTGGAAACAAGCAGGAATATTGGAACCAGCGGAATAAACTCCTCGCCCATTCCAAGAGTTGAACCACCAACTGCAAGTACAGTCATCAACACCATTGTAAGTGCAGGACCAGAGTTTCCAAACTTGTCCAGCAACCTTGCAAGCCCTGCAGTTATAACTCCGGTTCGAGTTAGAATAGAAAACACTCCACCAACAACAAAGATGAAGAAAATGATGTCGCCAGCACGTTCCATCCCCCGCGGAATGGCAGTCAAAAACCCATGGAGCCCAACAGGTGTTGCTTTATCAGTTTCAGTTTCGATTTCTTTTCCAAGCAGAAGGTTGCCAACATCAAACTGTTTATCAAGATGAGTGAAGGTTCCAGGCTTCAGAAGGGTGCGCTCGTGGCCATCGATAATTTTTGTTTCACTGTCATAAACACCGCTAGGCACAACAAAGGTCAGAAGTGAACAAACCAGCACTACGCCTGCAAGCAAAACAAAAACGTGTGGTACCTGAAGCTTTTTCAACAAACTCATTTTATCTCCTGATTATTACAAAGACTTTGAAAGCTCAATTTCATCACGTACAGGAATATCATAATGACCAATTTCCTGCATACCTGGCTTCATCATTCTAATCTGAGCAGCAATACCAACTCTGACTTCCTTGATATGAAACCCGCGTCTCTGCAGGAAGCGAAGCGCATCAAGATTGTCATTGGAAGTTATCGACCAGATAGTTTTACAACCGGCTTCCTTGGCTACAGCTTCAACTGCTTCCAGCAAAGCCGTCCCAACGCCCTGCCATTGGCAGAGAGAGTCTATTGTAACAAGTTCACAGGAGTCTTCAACAATATTATATGTAGTAATACCGATACGATCTGGGCCTTCTGACACAACAAATCCGGGCAAAGTTGCCGGATTATGTACAGATTCTCTGCTGACAACAAAGTCGCCGCCAAATAACAGTTCTGTCCGTTCACTTACCCATTTTCTATCGGATTTTGAAAGTTCTTTAATTAGCAACCTCTGCCCCTTTATTGAAAATCAATTTGATCTTCAGTAAAGATGAGCAGAGGCAACAGTATGGTCAAGCTATCTGACAAGCATCATTCGTCGGACAGTAGTCTTTTCAGCAGTTTTCATCCGATACAGATATGCTCCACTGGCAATTTTAGCACCACGATTATCGCGACCATCGAACTGTACAAGGTGTGGACCACCATCCATAACACCATCAACCAATGTGCGAACAAGTGAGCCATCGATTGCATAAACTGCCACAGTAACCTGCTGGCGTTCAGGCAAAGTGAAACTGATTGTTGTCATAGGATTGAATGGGTTCGGATAGTTATTACCCAACTCTGTTCTACTTGGAATAATGTCAACAGCAACCTGGTTCGCATTATATTGGGATACAAACTTCTGGTT
>JAAESD010000540.1 GCA_024229695.1 bacterium | reverse complement strand
GCGGCCGTCGTGCTTGCCTGTTTTTTCATCCTCGGCAATAATGTCACGAATAAAATCTGTCGATTTCAATTCTTCACTCATTGAAAATCCTTTAGTAATCGATGCCTGCAGCTTTCACATGCGATGCATCAAAAGCGTGACATGGAGTCACACCATAAACCATACTGCACTCTGGGCACTTGCCCTCAAAGTGAGTCATTTTAAATTCAGTTTCACAGTTACTGCAAACCATGTCCAACGGTGCTGGCATCATCTGCTTGTTGAAACCCATCATTCTTACTTTATCGACTACTGCGATGCCGTCACCAACAGCGCCATTACATCCATCGTGCATTATTTTCTCCTACTTCACAACAACAACTGTTGGATTGTTTAGAACCATTTCAACTCTGCCCTGCCACATTGCATGGAAGTCATTTTTTTCCTCTTTTGTAGCGGTACCACTAAAAGTTTTTTGCATCATCTCCTGCATCAGGGGATTTCCGGGAATCGATGTTGGATCATATGAAAGGTTAACCGATTTTCCTGTATCAATACGGCTCAATTTTACTTCACTGTCAATGTAGTTAGCAAAAGAAAGCAAGTTGCAGCGAGCAGAAAAACCGCCAACACCTTTAAATCCGCTATCGTCCGATGCGCCGGTAATAAAAGACATCACGTTTGCAGTAACACCACAAACTCCTTCTTCCTGACTTTGTCGCATTTCTATTTTGATGTTACCTCGAACAGGCATTTCATCGCCGTATAAAGCTTCCAGGCCACGCAAAGTCATCAAGTAAGCTCCTGCAACTGTTGGGCAGGAATGACCGGCAAGTTTAACAACTTCGAGGTAGCTGATTGTGATAATACCATCTTCTGCTGCGCCAAGTTTGTCAGCAAGAGGATCGTAAACTGTGACTGCTGGAACAGTATCAAAAAATTCAGGATAATTCACTAGAGCTCCTCGATTTCTACTTTGTTCATTACATCGCCACCGGTAATTGTATCAACAACATCGCCACCACTTATGACCTTGCCAAAAACAGTATGCATGCCATTGAGATGAGGTTGCGGTGCGTGAGTAATAAAGAACTGCGAACCATTGGTGTTTGGACCCGCATTTGCCATCGATATTACATGAGTTTCATGACGCAAGGAATCTGCATTCAATTCATCATCAAACTTGTAACCAGCATCGCCGCGGCCAGTTCCAGTTGGGTCGCCACCCTGGATCATGAAATTTGGAATTACACGATGAAAAATAACACCATCGTAAAAGTTCTCACGTGCCAGAAACACAAAGTTGTTAACTGTTACCGGAGCAGCTTTTGGTGCAAGTTCCAGCTCAATAACACCTTTATCTGTTGTAATTGTTGCTTTGTAGGTCTTTTCTGTATCGATTGTCATTTCTGGCGCACTGTTCCATCTTTTGTCGCTCATTGCTACTCCTGTCAGGTAAAAAACTGATTTGTTCCAGAATAGATAACAATAATCGCTGTCAGGCGCAACAAAACCGGGTCAAATTGGTTATTCTATGGACAAAATGCGCAGCTGTTTAAAGAACATATTCATAGTTGATTAACTAGGCAGATATGGGTATTCTGTGATAGCTTGCTGAAAGACAGAAAACCCCAATAAGGAGATCAATATGAAAAAGCTAAGCGCATTGATGTTACTCGTAGTTCTGGCGCTGCCGCTGGTTGCCGGTGCAGTGGTTGAACCAAAGTCCGGCGTTGAATACCCTGACCAGATTATTGTTCACGAGACAGCAACTCTGAATGCAACAGGTGTTGGGCTCCGAGAAAAAACATTCCTGAAAGTAGATGTCTATACAATAGTTTCTTATGTAATGGACGGCACTGACCTGGGCGACAACCCTGGTGAAGCTCTGATTAACCTTGATAGTGGAAAAAAACTACAGATGGACCTGCGCCGTGGATTCAGCAAGGCAAAACTGATTGGTGCTTTTTCTGATGTAATTGATGAGAACTTTGAAGATCAGTCAGCATTTGCAGAAGACATGGCAACATTCTTTGCTTACTTCACACGCGATGCTGAAAAGGGCGACGTAATCGAATTCATGTACTGCCCACAGGAAAAACTGGTTACAACTGTAAACGGCGAAGAGATGGGAACTATCGACAACTTTGAATTTGTTAAAGCTCTGTGGTCTGTCTGGTTTGCAGAAAAACCTGCAAGCAATAGCTTGAAAGATGCACTTCTCGGAAAATAATTTTGAGTATAGAAAACCACCAGTCAAATTGGCTGGTGGTTTATCTTTTAGGTAACTCTGACAATATCTTTTCCAAACACACTTGCTTCTTATAATAAACACTTTGCGTGTCTTTGAATTCGAGCTCTGTTTTCAATTGTTCTGCAGTTTTATTGTCTGTATAAAAACCGGAAAGAATTTTTTTGCAGATTCTGCCAATCCTATTCAACGCTTTCTGAAGAACAGTATTTGTTTCCTCTGTAATAATAGCTTCAAGTTGGTTGTCTCCTGCTGCTGCAAGCCACTCATGTACGCTATCAATTGGTTTGCTTGGGTACCTGTTATTTAAGTTAGCAATATTTTTACATTTATTTCTTGCAACCACTATTGAGAACCTGACAAGGTCACCTTCAAAACCATTATTTAATTTTATGTATTCGAGAACGGAAATTATTGTCTCGTGAATAATGTCATCAATATTCACATTTTCCTCACCAAAAAACAATTCAACAGATGTTCTTATATGAGAAGTAAGATGCTTGTAAATCAAATCTCCAGCACTGTTATTTCCAGCAGCATACTCAGCAATTGAACATGCAATCGGTTCTTTTTTATCTGCTGGAGAACCAGGCACCAAAATCTCCTCTGTATCAATACACTGTGATAACGTACCTTATAAGGTATGTTAGGTACAACAAGTTGTCCAGATACAAGAAGAAACTCATGACCAAATTGTTTTCACTACTGCTATGTTGCTGTATTGTAGTCGCTTGCGGCTGTGAAAATGTACCCCAAAATCAATTACCATATGATGCAACCAATATCCCGATGAGTGATGATATTGCAAAACTCCTTGATCAGCCACCAGCTGAAGTCAATCCTGATTCTGACTATGAGATATATTTAAAAATGTTACTTGTGAAAAATCGTGCTGATAATATCCCAGCTATGTTACCACAATTACATAACTTACTG
>JAAESD010000539.1 GCA_024229695.1 bacterium | reverse complement strand
GTTGATACCAATTTGACTCTGAATAGACACTGGCGGGATGATTCAAGAATTGTTTTTTGTAGCAATGCAGATAGTGAGGTTCCTGCTGGAGCAAAACCAATCTATTGCGAATCAAAAGATGGACAAATTGATCCGACTTCACTCCTGGTTCAAGCGGCTGAAAATAATTTTAATGTTTTAATGATAGAGGGTGGGCCTCATCTGGCTGAATCATTTCTGAAAGCTGGATTAGTAGACCGCTGGATCAGAATCACAGCCCCAGTTGAACTGGGTGATGGCATAGGTTGGCCAACAAAGAACATGGATTCAGTCCTTCAGTTAACTACGCAATTCCCGGTTGGTGAAGATACCTGGGAAGTGTTTGATAAACTGTCTTTCAACTCGGTTTTGGAAGAAGTAACAAGAGGAGCATTATGTTCACAGGACTAGTCCGTGAAATCGGCTCAATTGTTTCAATAAAAAAACAAAGCAAAGGCGCTCAATTAAGTATCAATGCACCTGAATCTGTCGGTGAACTGACTCTTGGTGACAGCCTTGCTGCCAACGGTATCTGTCTGACAATAACAAGCATACTTGGCAATATTGTCACTGTGGATGCTGTCGATGAAACTGTGCAAATTACTACTCTCAAGAACTGGCGCAGTGGTAAAAAGATACATCTTGAACCAGCTCTGAAAGCTGGCGACCCAATGGGTGGTCACATTGTTCTTGGGCATGTTGATGGTGTTGGAAAACTTGTTTCAAAACAACAATCCGGTAACGGCTTGGCACTCAAATTTCAAGCTCCCGATTCTGTTGCAAATTATCTGTTACCAAAAGGGTCGATTGCTATCGATGGAGTCAGTTTAACTCTTGATGCAAATCCGGAAGGTAATCAGTTCAGTGTAAATATTATTCCGCACACTCTTTCAGAAACTTTGCTTGCTGACCTGCGAGTAGGCGATGCAGTGAATCTGGAAGCTGATGTGCTTGCTAAGAGAAAAAATGATGAGCCTGAATTAAAGCCAGGCTTAACTGTCGATAAAATTCTGTCGCATGGATTTATGCGTAAGGGGAGAAGATGAGCGATAAAAAAGTAAGGCTTGATTCAATAGTTGAAGGTCTTGATGCAATGCGTGCTGGCAAGATGGTAATTGTTGTTGATGACCAGGATCGCGAAAATGAAGGCGATTTCATTATGGCAGCTGAAGATGTTACGCCGGAAGCGGTGAACTTTATCAGCAAGTACGGTCGTGGGTTGCTTTGTCTTTCGATAACAAAGGAAAGAGCTCGCGAACTGGAATTGCCGCAAATGGTTCTTCATAATACGGCAAGACTCTCAACTAGCTTCACAGTCTCAGTTGATGCAGTAGAGGGCACCACAACTGGAATCTCTGCACAAGACAGATCAAAAACTATTGCTGTCTGTATTGACGAAAATGCCCAGCCTTCTGATCTGGAAAGACCTGGTCATATCTTCCCACTGGAAGCTCATGACGGTGGAGTTCTTCAACGAGCTGGTCATACTGAGGCGGTAGTTGATTTATGCAGGCTTGCCGGCAAGAAACCTGCCGGTGTTCTTTGTGAAATAATGGATGACGATGGCTCAATGGCTCGCGTGCCAAAGCTCAGGGAAATGGCTGATGAGTTTGATATGAAACTCATTTCAATTGCAGATCTGATTCGCTATCGACGTGAAAATGAAAAGCTGATTACCAGGGAAGCTGTAGTTGATATGCCAACTCGTTTTGGATTGTTCAAAATGGTCGCATTCAAAACAACTGTTGATGATGCTGAACACCTGGCTCTTGTAAAAGGTGAAATTACAGAAGATAAGACTGTGTTGGTTCGTGTTCATTCTGAATGTATGACTGGAGACTTGTTCCACTCATTACGATGCGATTGTGGTGAACAACTTGAAGCAGCAATGGCTGAAATTGAGAAGCGTGGAACAGGTGTTCTGTTGTATATGCGACAGGAAGGCCGCGGTATCGGTTTAATTAATAAGTTAAAAGCATATGAGCTTCAGGATGAAGGCTATGATACCGTTGATGCAAATAAGAAACTTGGATTCAAGGATGATCTTCGTGAGTACGGAATTGGTGCTCAAATACTTCGAGAACTTGGTGTGAAAAAACTGGACCTGATGACAAACAATCCAAGAAAATTGGTTGGTTTGTCCGGGTATGGACTTACTCTGGTGGGCAGAATTCCACTTGTGGTGAAACCAAATGTTAAAAACGCCAAGTATTTACAAACAAAGAAAGATAGAATGGGTCACATTTTTGACACAGAAGAAGGGGAAAGTAATGGGTAAGAAATTTGAAGGAAGCTTTAATGCTGGTAATGCAAAAATCGCTATCGTAGGTAGCAGATTTAATGATTTCATCGTTCAGGAGCTGGTTGATGGAGCCAAAGATTGTCTCTTGAGACATGGTGTTACCGATGACAACATTGATGTTGCCTGGGTGCCAGGGAGTTTTGAGATTCCGATGGCTGCCAAAAAGCTGGTTCAGAGTGGAAGATACTCTGGAGTAATCTGTTTAGGTTGCCTGATTCAAGGTGCAACACCACATTTCGGTTATATTGCCAGTGAAGCTGCAAAAGGTATTGCTCAAGTCTCGATGGATAGCGATATTCCAGTGGCATTTGGTGTAATTACAGCTGACACTTTGGAACAAGCTATTGAAAGAGCTGGAACAAAGGCAGGCAATAAAGGGTTTGAATCAGCTATGGGTGTTCTTGAAATGATTGACCTGTGGCAGGTAATCGATAAGGGGTAATCTTGGGTAAACGACGTAAGGGGCGAGAGCTCCTTGTACAAGCACTCTATGCTTCGCGATTGTCAAAAAGTTCTGTCCAGGACTGTATTGATGACCAACTGGAAAGGCGAGTGGCATCGGCTGAAACAGCTGCATTTGTCAGACCTTTGGGCGAGTATATCGAGCTGAATTTTGCATCGATTGATAAGACATTGAATCAGGCTCTTAAAAATTGGGATCCTGACAGAATTGGTAATGTAGAACGATCCATAATGCGCATGTGCATTGCGGAGGTATCGTTTTCAGATGAAGTCCCGGCTGCAGTTGCTTTGAATGAAGCACTTGAAGTTGCCAGGTTGTTTGTTGACGATGATGCTGTTCGATTCATAAATGGTGTTCTTGATAATGCTCTCAAAAGCATAAGCCAGGATAAAACAGATTGAAGTCTTCAACCAAAAAGCATTGGCAGGATTTCTGGGATGTAGCAGACCGTATATCTCTGGAAGATGTATATGGAAATGACGGGCGCATTGTCCGTGAAATTTCTGCACTTGGAAGTCTTGAAGGTAAAAAGGTGTTGGAGGTTGGAGCAGGCTCTGGCCGCGATGCTGTTCACCTGGCAACTGCTGGTGCTGAAGTGTGGACTCTTGATTATGTTTCCGGCTCGTTGGAATTGACTATTTCTGCTGCAGAAAAAAGTGGCGTTAAAGTTCAACCAGTAGCAGGGGATGCTCTGGGGAAACCTTTTGCTGAAAACAGCTTCGATATTGTTTTTCACCAGGGCCTTCTTGAGCATTTCAGGGATCCACTGCCACTTCTGGTTGAAGACCTGCGAGTGTTGAAACCTGGTGGGCATCTCATAGTTGATGTTCCTCAAACATTTCACTACTACACAGTTGGCAAGAAAATCCTCATTGCAATGGGTAAGTGGTTTGCAGGTTGGGAAACTCAATTCACTCCAGCACAACTGGAGAGAGTAGGCCTGGAAGCTGGTGGTGAACTGGTTAGAACTTACGGCGACTGGATGGTACCAGGGCTCTGGTATCGTGCAATCCGAAAAGTGCTGGTAGCAAGACTAGGAATCCGTTTGCCGATGTATCCAAAGGGATTACCACTTGGATGGCTTCGGAAGTTAATGAAAGAAAAGAGAGTTGCGCTTTATAGTATGATGACAATCGGTGTCATTTTAAGAAAACCAGGGAGCGCTGAATGAGAATTCTGGCTGTAAACTGGCGCGATATAAATGATCCACTTGGTGGTGGCGCTGAGTTACATCTGCATGAAATTCTCAAGGGTTGTGTTAAAAATGGCTGTGAAGTCGATCTTGTAGTATCCGGATATAAAGGAGCACCTGAGACTGAAGTTATTGACGGGATCAGGATATATCGTAAAGGTCACTGGGCAGTTGCCAACTTTGTACTTCCATCTTTGATCAAGAAATTGCTCAAGGAAAACAAATATGACTTACTTATCGAAGATATTAATAAAATCCCGTTTTATACACCGTTGTATTCAGGTGATGTACCAGTTGTAGCAATCATCCCTCATCTCTTTGGAACAACTGTGTACAGGGAAACCAATCCACTGGTTGCGTCATACGTTTATCTTGCTGAAAGATTGATCCCAACCGTATACAAAAAAGCTCATTTTGAAGTAATTTCACCTTCAACAGGCGAAGATCTTAATAATCGCGGTGTAGATTCCAGTCGAATCACAAATGTCTATTGCGGCATGAATCGTGAGCAGTTCCAGCTCCAGACTCCACCTCAGCGCGTTGATCCTCCAGTGATTGTCAGCTGGAGCAGATTACGTCGATACAAAAGTGTTGATATCGCACTTGAAGCTTTTGCAATTATTCAGAAAAAAATTCCTGAAGCAAAAATGTTTGTAATGGGTCGTGGTCCCGATGAGAAAAGATTGCGAAATATGTGTTCGAGAATGGGACTGGATGATGCAGTGACATTCACCGGGCATTTACCATGGAGTGAACTTGTTCAGCTGCTTCACAAAGCGAAGGTGTTTCTGAACCCAAGCCCTAAAGAGGGGTGGGGGCTTACTGTAATTGAAGCAAACTGCTGTGGCCTTCCTGTAGTAGCAAGCAATAGACCTGGATTGCGTGACTCGGTTTGCGATGGCAAAACAGGTACTCTGGTTCCCTATGGAAATCCTGGCGCAATGGCTGGTGCAGCCATGGAGATAATTCAGGATCACGCCAAATTCGACAGCTATAGTGCAGCTGCGAAGCAGTGGTCCGAACAATTCAGTTGGGTAAAATGTGCCGACGAGTCTCTTGCCTTGTTTAAAAAGGTAGTCGCGGAGGCCAAATCTTGAATAAGAAGTATCTCCAGACTTTCCTGAAAGCCGCAATTAGTATCCTTTTGATGTGGTATCTGTTTACCTATAGAATTTCTGTCGATGAGCTTATCGATTCAGTTGCTTCCATTAATTTATCGATGATTGCACTTGCTGTTTTTACATTTGCGTTGAGTTGCGCTGCTGGTGCATTGCAATGGAAGACAATTCTCCGGTTAGCTGGTATTAAAACGCCAGCAGCAGAAGTTTTTCGGCTCTATTTTGTAGGGTTGTTTTTCAATAATTTCCTGCCTGCCAATGTAGGTGGAGACGCGGTTAAGATTTTTGATCTCGGCAAGTCCACAGGTGATCCGGTAAAAGTTTTTTGTGGCACATTGTTGGATCGATTAATCGGTTTGCTAGCTTTAACACTTTTGGCACTGCTAGCAGTTGTTGTTGCAATTGTAATTGAAGTTGAGCTGCCTGCTGTTGAGCCACTATTATTTGCACTGGTGGTGTGGGCTGCACTGCTTGTTGTTTTGCTTTCAAAGCGAGTAGGGGCTTTGGTTAGGAATATACTCAAGAGTATTAAGCTGGGTATTATTGCCGAGAAGCTGGACCAATTTACTATTGAGTTCAGATTATATCGAACCAGGTTATCAGAGCTTTCCGGGGTATTATTGCTTGCCGGTGGTGTGCAATTTCTAAGAATCATGACTCATGTGTTTTTCGCTGTAGGAATAGGTCTTGTCCTGACTGGTGTTCAAGTACTGCAGCTGTTTGTGCTTGTACCGATGCTCGGAATCCTTATCGCTTTACCAATTAGTATTGGCGGTCTGGGAGTCAGAGAAATGGCTGCCGGAAGCTTGTTCGTAGCCTTGGGAGTTGTTGCCACAACTTCTGATGCTGTTGCAATGGAACTTGGCACATGGTTTGTTCAAGTGCTGGTAAGTCTCTCTGGTGGAGTGCTATTTTTCATCGGAATAAAAAAGAAAAGTAATAACTGATTGTTGTTTATTGTCGGTGTGGTAAAGTCCACAGGCAAACCATTCACAAATGATTGAGGAAATAATGCAAGCCGAAAATTCAAAGAGCAGAATGACACTTTATATAGCAATAGGTGTTTTCTTTGCTGCCATATTTGCATATCTGAGAACTATGCCGATGGCAATGAGCTTCTGGGATTGTGGAGAATACATCACAACGAGTCATATTCTTGGCGTACCTCACCAACCTGGTACTCCGCTCTATGTTCTTGTTGGTAGAGTATTTGACATGTTGTTTTCCTCAATATTAGGAACATCAGCAGCTGCAGTTAACTTTATGTCAGTATTTTTCAGTGCACTTGCACTAATGTTTGTCTACCTGATTATTGAACACATTGCTCGAAAAGCAGACCCTGATTCTAATTGGTTACCTCATGCAGGTGGCATTGTCGGCGCCTTGTTTCTGATGTTTTCCGATACTTTCTGGCGTAATGCAATTGAAGCTGAAGTCTACGGGCTTTCAGCTTTCATGATTAGTTCTCTGACCTGGGTGGCATTCAAATGGTATGACTACCGGGTTGGTTCTCGTGGCAATGGGCTTCTATATCTGATTTTTTATATGCTTGGTCTGGGTGTAGGGTTTCATCTTGGTTCTTTACTGGTCTACCCGGGAATATTCCTATTTATCTGGCTGGCAAAGGACAGAGGGCTTGAAATTGCAGATTTGCTGTTAATTAGTTTTGGCCTTTTCCTGTTCTTGTTATCGACAATGATATCTGACAATTTTGTTATTCCAGGCCTATTGGCTATTTACGCTGTTCTGGTATTCTGGCGAAGCTCAAAGGGTAGCAACTTTGTTTTGATTAGTAGTGCACTGTTTATGCTTGGACTATCAGTTCATCTGATCTTGATGATCAGGGCTGGTCTTGATCCAGCAATTAATCAGACACAACCGGATAATTTTTCAACATTGATGACTGTTTTAAGGCGTGAGCAATATCCACCAATTAATCCAATGGTTAGAAAAGCTGATTTCATCTGGCAGATCGGGTATTACTACAATTACCTGATGGATCAGTTTTACTTTACATGGATGGGACCTGCACGCATCAAGCTGGCAACTACTTTCCTTGTACCAATATTCCTTGGAATACTTGGCCTGGTTCATGGCATATGGCGAGCTCGCTATTGGATGCTAATGATTTTTGTTAACTACATAATAAACGCCGATATACTCAATGTTTACTTGAATTTCAGTAACCACGAAGTCAGGGAGAGAGACTATTTCTTCTTTGCTGGCTTCATGTTGTTTGCAATTTTTATAGGTACAGGTGCATCGGCTGTTCTTCGATATGCCAATGGTCCATTATCATCTGTTGGTGATCAGCTGAAAAGTGTGAAAATCAAAGTACCTGTAGCAATACTTGCACTTGTTCTGATAATCATTGCTGCCATGCCTGCTTTAGTACCTGGACATGTGAAATGGTTTGAGCATGATCAAACTGAAAACGTTGTAGGCCGTGAGTACGCATGGAATCTTTTGGCAGGACTTGACCAGAATGCAATCGTTTTTACAAATGGTGATAACGATACTTTCCCCGTCTGGTATTTGCAGGAAGTTGAGAAGTTTAGAACTGATGTAACCGTGGTCAACTTGAGTCTTATAAATCTGTCGTGGTATATCATTCAGATGATGGAAAGAGTTGAAGGGCCACCAATCCCGTTGACATATTCCAAATCTGAGGTGAAGGAGCTACGAGCTGTAAGGTATGAAGATCCCAATACCGGCGAACAAGAAGTAGTTTTTGTTAAGGACTGGATTATTGACAGTATTGTAACTGCAAACAAGTTTGAACGATCAGTGTATTTTGCAGTAACAATTCCGCATGAGAATATGAAACGCTATTTCCCATATCTGATGATGGAGGGACTTGCTTACAAGCTGACCAGAACCAGATCATCTGATGATATGCCTGTGGTTGACAGCAATAGACTGCTTGCCAATTTGTATGGTGTTTATGACCTGGATGGAATCCTCAGTGGAGATACAGATGCTCGCCGATCTGCTTTTGCTAGATTGAATAATGTTTCAAGTGATGTTGCGACTGGGCAGACTGCTGAAATTACTGGAATATCCAATGTGAAACTTGATTCACTGATTCAGTATGTAGCGCCGGCTCGGAAAGATTTGTTTTTTGACATAAATGCTGAGCGTTTGGTTGGTAACTATCCTGCAGCCTTGATCAGGGCAGGCTATGATTTTGTGGGTATGACACAAAGAACTCCTACTGATCAGCCTGAAGTTTATGATGCATACATGGCTAAAGCAGAAGCTGCTTTTGAAATGGCAGCATGTTTTGATCCGACTTTCCCAATGTGTATAGATATCTACCCGATGATTCTTATTGAGCAGGGTCGGATTGATAAAGCAATAAGTCACATGGAACTGATTGCAGGCAAAATACCGTTTGATCAAGAAATGACATCTGTTGATCAGCTGGTTTCAGCAATGATAACTGTAAGAGAAGCTGACAAAGCTGAGCAGTGGTTACGCAGACGAGTTGAGAGTGATCCTCAAAGCTCGTTTAACTATCGACTGTTATTCAGAACTCACATGGCAACTAATGCAATCGACAAGTGCAAGTCAGTATTAGATGAGTGGGAATTGATATCAGGAGCTGAAGATCTGGAAATGAGAGCAGCTCTTGAAGAAGCGAGAGGCCAATAATGCTTTTTGAAAACAAAGATAATTTGTTGAGAGCTCTTCCTGGTGGGGAAGTCCCATCTGCTTTACACGATGGAGCAAAAGTAGTTGTAACAGGCTGCGCAGGTTTTATTGGTAGCCATCTATCTGAAGCACTTCTTCTTTTGGGGTGTGAAGTTACCGGTGTTGATTGCATTACTGATTATTACGATACCAATATGAAACGGGAAAACCTCTCCGGTTTTATTGATCATCCTTCGTTCACTTTCATTGAGGATGATCTTTGTGAGATTGATTGTGTTGAGCTTTTGGCTGGCAGTTCAGCTTGTTTTCACCTGGCAGCACAAGCTGGAGTAAGAGCAAGTTGGGGCAGTTTTTTTGATGAGTATCTTCAACGCAATATTTTGGCAACACAGCGTCTTCTTGAAGCATGTGTCTCAGACAAGGTTGCTCCTGAGTTCAAACGCTTTGTGTATTCCAGTTCAAGCAGTATCTACGGCGACAGGGATGACCTGCCTGTTTCTGAAGCTGCATTGCCGGGCCCTCATTCTCCGTATGGGGTGACCAAATTAGCTGCAGAACATCTTTGTTGTTTGTACAGTGATAACTATGATGTCCCTACATCAAGTCTTCGCTATTTCACTGTTTATGGGCCACGACAGAGACCAGATATGGCTTTCCGAAAGTTTATCGAGGCTGCTCTTGATGGCAAACCATGGACGATATTTGGTGATGGTTCTCAGACCAGAGATTTTACTTTTATTGCCGATGTTGTAATCGCAAATGTTTTAGCCACAAGTGTTGCCCAACCAAAAGCTGTGATGAATGTTGGTGGGGGTAGTCGAGTTGTTCTTTCAGAAGTTTTGCTCATTTTACAGAAACTTATTGCAGAAGCCGCCCCTGGAGTTGAGCCTGTTATAGACTATCTGCCTGTTGAAAAAGGCGATGTGCGTGATACATGGTCAGATCCAACAAAAATTGATGAACTGCTGGGATTTAAGCCGGCAATACAATTGCCCGATGGCCTTGCGCAGCAGGTCCAATGGGTATTAAACAGGAGAAAGAACCTTGAGTGATACACGACCAGACATTTCAGTTGTCGTTCCTGCGTTCAATGAATATGAGTCATTGCCTGAACTTGTAGAGAGAATTGATACTGCAGTTCAGGGTATGAACCGTACCTGTGAAGTGTGGATAATTGACGATGGCAGTACCGACAGCACATTTGAAGTTGTCGAGCAATTGTCCCAAAAATTCAATTTTGTGCATGGTATCAGTTTTGCGCGAAACTTCGGGAAGGCAGCTGCACTGGCTGCTGGTTTTGATGCAGTATCGGGTAAAATTGTTATTACAATGGATGCCGATTTGCAGGATGACCCAGCAGAAATCCCCGCTCTGGTTGCCAAAATAGAGTCTGGTTATGACTTGGTATCAGGTTGGAAAAAAGATCGTAAAGACAGCTTTATCAAGAACAATACTTCCAAGATTTTCAATTTTGTCACGTCAAAAGCTGTCGGGTTACGATTGCATGATTTCAATTGTGGCCTGAAAGCTTATCGACGTGAAGTAACACAGTCAGTCAGATTATATGGCGAAATGCATCGATATATTCCAGCACAAGCTCATCGCAATGGTTTCCTTGTAACAGAAATTCCTGTGAAGCACTGTGCTCGCATTCATGGTGAGACAAAGTATGGCTCAAACCGTTTTGTGAACGGTTTACTGGATTTGATGACCATGCTATTCCTGTCATCAAGAGGGACTTCGCCGCTCCATATGTTTGGCCGTATTGGTGTAGCTTTCTTTGTGCCTGGCATGTTGATAAACCTCTATTTCCTGTTTTACTGGATAACTGGTCATGGTCTTCGTATACGACCACTACTTTTACTCGCTGAGGTTTTCATTTTGATGGCTGTTCAGTTTATCAGCCTGGGTTTATTGGCCGAGCTGGTTGTAGCAGGTCGAAATCCGGAGCGGGAGTACCTTGTCCGCAAACAAATCTGATAATATCAGTTCTCCTGAATTAACAGTTATCGTTCTGAACTGGAACGGCTCTGCCGATCTGTCAGAGTGCATGAAATCATTGAAAAACTGTGGCTATCCAGCACTCAGAATTCTCTGCGTCGATAATGCTTCAACTGATGATTCCGTTGAAATGATGCAAAAAGATTTTCCTGAGATTGAGTTGATTGTTACTTCTGAGAACCTGCGATGGGCAGGCGGGAATAACTTTGGCTTGAACCATTTGGGTGCTGAGTTAAGTGATTATGTTTTATTGTTGAACAACGATACCATTGTAAAAGCAGGTGCTTTTAGTAAGCTGGTTGAAACTGCTGCCAGCAAAAATGCTTGGGCTGCGACTCCTCGCATCTGTTACGCAGAAGCCGAGCACAAAATTTGGTATGACGGTGGACTGATTGGCAAGTTGACTGGTTGGATAAGACATTCGGGGATTCGCAAACATGTTCGAGATTGTTCAAGCGAAGTCAGGGAGATTGATTACGGTTCAGGGTGCGCTTTATTATTGTCCAGAGAATGTGTTCAACAAGTGGGCCTCTTCGACGAATCATTTTTCCTTTACGCAGAGGATTGTGATTATTCCATGCGCATTCTCTCTGCAGGTGGCTCAATCTGGCATGACCCCGGGTCAATAGTTCTTCACAAGGTAAGTCAGTCAACGGGCAGTGATTCACCCAAGAAAGCTTACTTGAAATCCCGCAGCATTATTCGTTTTTTGCGAAAACATTGTATGGTGTGGACTGTTTGGCCCTTTCAGGTTTTAATTTCGATTGCACAAGCTGGGTGGTTCCTCTTCAGGGGTTACCCTGTAACAGCTGCTGCAGTTTTTTACGGTTTTATTGATGAATTACGAAATGCTTCTCAAAAGGATTATTGTTAAATGAAACAGTGGATTACAACTAACAGGCAGCGCCTGATATCAATTGCAGTTTTGATTACTATTATCGCAATTACTCATCCTGCACCGGTATTCCAGGGAAGTGTCTACATAAGTGGCGATGCAAGAAATGCTGACGCGTTTACTGTTGCCGGCAATGAAGTACTCAAAGATGGCGAGTATCCTCAGTGGAACCCTTATCTGTTTGGCGGTATGCCAACATTTGGTTCATCGACCTACAACAGGTTTGTTTATTTTCCATCTGAGCTGTTTAATTTTCTCCAGTCAAAACTTCATTTCCCGCCATTGACCTGGATGCTTGCTCATATGTTGTTTGGTGCAATCGGCATGATGTTTCTGCTTGCTCGATGGAATCTGCCTCTCTATTCAAGACTTCTGGGAGCTACCATCTGGCTGCTGTTTCCTAAAGTAATTGCCTGGGGAGTGCATGGTCATGGATCCAAACTTGGTGCCGTGATGTTTATTCCCTGGATAGTTGCCTTTACTATCGATTTGCTGGACGGGAAGGGGAAACGCAAAGCTGGTTTGCTTGCTCTGTTTCTTGGTATACAGTTTCTACGTGGACATCCACAAATCTCCTATTACACATTGTTGACAGTTGGAGTTCTGTTACTTGGTTCCTGGTTCTCAACCATCCGAACTAAACAGTGGAAGCAGCAACTTCCCAGAACTGGATTTTTGTTTATTGCAATTGTTGCCAGCTTGTTGATTGGTGCATCCATGTTGTGGCCCTCTCACCAATATGCAGACATTTCTATTCGAGGTGGAAACAGTGGAGGAGGAGCAGCATACGATTTTGCAACTGGCTGGAGCCTGTCGCCACATGAATTGGGCACTTTTGTATTTCCATCGATAGCCGGATTTGGAAAACTTGCTTATCAGGGTGGAATGCCTTTTTCCGACTATCCAAATTACTTTGGAATTTTTGCGTTACTTTTAGCTGTAACTGCATTTATAAACAGGCGGGAAAAGTACAGCTGGTCATTGTTTGCAATTGCAATGCTCTCGATACTGGTATCTTTTGGAAAGTTTTTCCCGTTACTCTATGATTTGCTTTTTAATTATCTGCCGTTTTTCAATAAATTCAGAGTGCCATCGATGGTTTTGATTCTTGCAAGTTTTGCAACTGCGATTATGGCTGCTATAGGTTTGAAGAGGATAAGCCAGAACAAATTCAGTTTGAAAATACCCGGAATTGTGACACTAATATCTGGACTCGTTCTGCTGGTTCTTTCCAGTGATTTTGCTCGTCCAATGTTTGTATCAGTCTATAATTCAATAGCTGAGTCATGTGGCAGGAATGTTCCACCTGCAATGCTATCTTCAATTGCCTGGCACACTCATTCAGCAGACTTGTTTCGCATCGGGTTATTACTTCTGGTTGCTGGTGGATTACTATTGTTTGCAACCATTAATAATCGATTCAGAGCAGGTGCTTTACCATGGGTATTGTTATGCTTGATTGTTATCGATTATTCAGGAGTGAATAAACTGATAACCAGCCCACAAAATGGATTATTCAATTATAATCAAAGGCTGGTTAAAGCTGGCTCCCCAGTAAGGGAATTTACTGAAAGCAACATTGAAGCTGCTCCAGAATTTACAGAGATGGCCGATAAAATCGGGCACCAGCGCGTTTGGCCACTGGGCAGGATGTCTGCTGGGAACGAGCCAATGTTTGCATCGATTCGTTCTTTGGGAGGATACCATGCAGCAAAGACCTCATCTTTTGAGATAATTCGAAGAATGTTGAATGACCCGGAACTTCCTTCTGGCAGAGTAGCCAGCTGGATGGGTGCAGAATATCTATTATTAGATCAGAGGTTGCCAATAGAGTTTATAAATGCATTTAATTCATTGGGTGCGGAACTGGATCCAAATCCAACTGTTTACAAATCGATGTATCTATACAAAAATAACAGCGCATTACCGCGTGCCAGATTGGTTGGTCAATGGGAATTAGCTAAAGACAAACCTGCTGTGTTTCTTGAAAAACTGCAAGCAGGCAGTGTATCTACTGACGTGGTTAGGCTAAACGAAGCACCAATTGTCATGCCGGAGAAATCTATTCAACCGTATTCTAAAGTGGAATATGTGTATGATGGCTCAAACTCTGTTGAGTTGAAGACAAGTTCAGAGAAATCTGCTATTTTAGTGCTGGCTGATATCTGGAGTCCTGGCTGGAGCGTAACTGTTGACGGTGAAAAAGCAACGTTGCTGGTTGCCGATCATTTTGTACGAGCTGTAGCTCTACCTGCAGGAGATCATGATGTTGTATTCAGGTTTAATGATCCTTCATTGCGTCAGGGAGTTACCCTGTCATTGATTGGTCTGATGATTGTCTTGGGACTGTTGATACCTTGGAAAAAGAACGGTTCATAATTTATGGAGAACAAGGTGGAAGAAGTAAAAGGATTTGGAATTATTGCTTATGTGGTAATCCCAACTTACAACGAAGCTGAAAATATAAGCAGGATAATACCTGAGGTTCTTGATCGGGATCCGGATATTTCTGTGCTGGTTGTTGATGACAACTCTCCAGATGGAACTGCAAAACTTGTTAAAGAGTTGCCGCAGTTTGGCAAGAGGGTTTTTATTCTTGAACGACCTGGCAAAGCCGGGCTTGGCGCTGCTTATCGTGCCGGATTTAAATGGGTTCTCGAAAATACAGATGCAGAGTGTATTTTTGAAATGGATGCCGATTTT
>JAAESD010000538.1 GCA_024229695.1 bacterium | reverse complement strand
TGGCAACCAGGTGGCATTCAAAGCCATCGGTTTTCTCAAGTTCTTTAACAATGGGTGCCATCTTGATGGCTTCAGGGCGAGTGCCTGCGATAACTGCTATTTTATACATATCAACCTCCATGTTAACTGGGATACAATATTTACGGGGAATACTATGCTACAACTGCATTGATTACAACCGGTAAGTTGACGCAATTGCATATCACCGTTACTATTTCTCAACACAAGTTAACAACCCCGAAAGGTTTGAAATAGTGAAAGCCATCGAGATACGCGCCCGATTTCTAAAGTTTTTTGAAGAACGCAACCATCAGGTTGTTGATTCAAGCTCACTTGTTCCGCAGGATGACCCGACTCTGATTTTTATCAACGCCGGAATGAATCAGTTTAAATCTGTATTTTTGGGCATCGAAAAACGCGATTATGTGCGAGCAGCTTCCTGTCAGAAATGTATGCGAGTAAGTGGTAAACACAATGACCTTGAAGAAGTTGGCAGAGACGCTCGTCACCACACCTTTTTTGAGATGCTGGGCAACTGGTCTTTTGGCGATTATTACAAAAAGGAATCACTTGAGTGGGGCTGGGAATTTCTGGTAAAAGAGATGGGATTGACCCCGGATAATATGTGGGTATCGGTATATAAAGATGATGATGAGGCATACAATATTTTCCGCGATGATATCAAACATCCTGAAGAACGTATTGTCAGGCTTGGTGATTTGGACAATGGCGATGATGAAAATTTCTGGTCGATGGGTGATGTAGGCCCATGTGGACCGTGCGCTGAAATCCATGTTGATCAGGGTGAAGATATGTCTTGTGACCATCCAGATGGTTGTGCACTGGGTGTCTGTGATTGTGATCGATGGCTCGAAATCTGGAACCATGTTTTTATGGAGTTCAATCGCGATGAAGATGGCGTTCTCCATTCACTGCCAATGAAAAGCGTTGATACAGGTATGGGCCTTGAAAGACTGGTTGCAGTTGTTCAAGGTGTTAAAAGCAATTATGAAAGCGATCTGTTCACACCACTTACCAAATACGTTGCTGAACTATCAGGCAAAAAACCTGAAGGCGAAGATAAAGTTTCAATGCAGGTAATTGCCGACCATGCCCGTGCAGTCTGCTTCGCAGTAACAGATGGTGCTGCTCCAGGTAATGATGGCAGAGGCTATGTAGTACGACGAATTTTACGTCGAGCTGCAAAACATGGTCGCAACCTTGAACTCAAAGATCCATTTCTGTGGAAAGTTGCTGAACTTGTCATCGATGAAATGGGTGATGCATATCCGGAAATCGTTGAGCGCAAGGAAACTGTTCTGAAAACTATCCGCAAAGAGGAAGAGCGTTTCAATCTTACTCTTGATCGCGGTCTGCAGAAGTATGCAGATATCCGCAAGGCAATGCAGTCAGAAAATAGAACTGAAATCAGTGGTGAAGAAGCATTCATGCTGCATGATACCTTTGGTTTCCCTGTCGATTTGACAGCAGTTGTAGCTGAAGAAGATAAACTGACTGTTGACTCTGACGGTTTTAAAGTCTGTATGGAAAAACAACGCGCAAGCAGTGGCAAGGAACGCAAGTTTATGGCTGGTGTTGGGGCGTGGGAGCCTGTTGCCGAGATGTCGAAATCTACTTTTGTTGGTCATGACAAACTGGTAACCGATGCAACAGTTCTGGCAGTCAGGGAAGCA
The DNA here is from genome assembly GCA_024229695.1 of bacterium. Lineage (GTDB taxonomy): Bacteria > Krumholzibacteriota > Krumholzibacteriia > LZORAL124-64-63 > LZORAL124-64-63 > JABIBH01. The sequence continues at coordinate 24,815 of JAAESD010000538.1, read as the reverse complement.
GGCAACGGCTCTGCACAAATCATTTTCAGTGAAACTCCATTCTATGCTGAAAGTGGTGGCCAGACTGGTGACACTGGCAGGGTAACTTTTGCCGATGGAACAGTTCTTGAAGTCCTGACCACAATCACTGACGAAGCAGGTAATGCTTCAATAGTTACAGCCGATGCAGATGAACTTTTATCCAAATGTAAATCCGGTGCCAAAGTGCAACTGGAAGTTTCAGGCAAACGACCAATTATCATGCGTCATCACACTGCAACTCACTTGTTGCACTCTGCGCTACGTGAAGTTCTTGGCGACCATGTTACTCAAGCCGGTTCTGAAGTTACATCAGACAAGCTGCGCTTTGATTTTCATCATGACCAGGCAGTAACAGCAGCAGAACTTGCTCATGTAGAGCGGATAGTCAACAGAGAGATTCTGGCTAACCGCGAAGTTATGGTTCATAACGATGTCCCGATTGCAGAGGCAAAAGAACGTGGAGCCACAGCACTGTTTGGTGAAAAATATGGCGACTCGGTGAGAATTATTGAGATTGCCGGCCTGAATGAAACAGTCTTTTCATTGGAGCTTTGTGGCGGAACGCATGTTAGCAGATCTGGTGATATAGGCCCATTCAGAATTGTCGGAGAGAGCAGTTGCGCTGCAGGAATCCGCAGGATTGAAGCAGTGGCAGGCGAAATTGCACTGATGATAATTGAAGAAGAGCGCGATACTCTACGCGCAGTCAAAACAGTTCTGAACCAGAGGGGCAATCCTGCAGATCTAATCGCCAATCTCAAGAGTGAAAAAGATACTCTTGTAAAAGAATTGAAACAGGCAAAACAGGCATCAGCTGCCGGTGGACTGGAAGATTTGCTTGGCAATGCAATCGATCTGGAAGATTTCAAATTCCTGACTGCTGAAGTCGATGCAGAAGACCGCGATTCCTTTTTGCAACTTGGCGACAAAGCTGTTGAACAGCTTGGAAGTAGTATCGCAGTGTTAGTTGCAGAGTGGGATGGCAAATACAAGATTCTGGTTGCTGTGTCCGATGACCTGGTTAAAGCAAAACGCTATCACGCCGGAAATCTGGTTAAAGCTATTGCTGAAAAGGTTGGGGGCAGGGGTGGCGGAAGGCCAAATGCTGCTCAAGCTGGCCTCCCTGACAGTGATGCTGTCAAGAAGGCGCTTGAATTTGCTGCTGAGGTTGTTGCCTCTAGTTAATAACCGATGCCAAATAAGGTCTCAAGCCGTCCATAATCAGTTGGACGGCGATAACCGCAATCAGCAATCCCATCAGTTTTTCAACAACTTTCAAACCGGTTTTACCAATCCTGGAAAGCACTGAATCTGCAGCCCACAAAATAATTCCTGTTAATACAAGAATACTAAAAACAGCAAGTACCAGATACATGGTGCCTGTAATGTTTGAAGTTTGAGCTTCCAGAACCATCACAGTTGTAATGGAACCAGGGCCTGCAATCATCGGAATTGCCAGTGGTGTGACAGAAGGATCATTATCCTCGTCATCAACTTCCTGGTCTTCCTTGAATGCTCTGTTGATTCCGGTACGCCATCTTTGAGGCTTGCTTTGCAACATGTCCAGACCAATACCGAAGAAAATAAATCCACCAGCTACACGAAATGCGTCAACTGTAATACCAAACAGTTTCATCACATATGAACCGGTAAATGTAAATGCCAACAGAATTGCAAAGGAAACAATCAATGATTTAATCAGTACCTTGCGCTTGGCAATACGATCCATGCCGGAAGTTTGGCCACTGAAAAAAGGGATGCAACCGAGCGGATCGATAACCGCAAAAAGCGACGAAAGAGAGAAAATTAGAAAGGCAGTTGATGACATGAATCACCTCCAAAAACAAAGGATTAAATAGAATTTGCAGGAATGATAATCTCTTTTCCCTATATAGCAAACTGATCCTGACAAATAATTAACAATTATTGTTTACAATGAAAAAATATGCGCTACAATTAAATCATAGGGGGTATCTATGACCTTTCCAAAACCTATTTCGCCATATATTCTGTGGCTGTGTTTTTTACACTCAGTAGCAGTGGGTGTTGCCCTTATCATCATTAAACCCAGCCAGTTATGCTTCTTCGGATTGGACCCGGAACTCTATGCAGGTGCCTTTTTCAGAGTTCAGGGTGGAGTATTCCATATTGCTGTTGCAGTTGCATATTTTCTGGGGGCAACAAAATTGAAGTCTGCCAGATTGCTTGTTTTATTTTCCGGTATCATAAAAAGTATCGCAGTTGTTTTTCTGGTTACTTACTGGCTGCTATTTGATCATGCCTGGATAATAATTGCATCTGCTTTTGGGGATGCGGTTTTGGCCGGCGCTCTGTTCTGTGGTTACAGATATGATAGATCAATATGGAGCGACGCAAGATGACTTCACATAAACCAGTTTTGATTGTTACTGGTGCATCAGGTTTTGTTGGTCGACATTTTCTCGCTTCAGTTTGTAATGATTGCACGATCTATGCTCTTGCCCGTCGATCTCAATTCGAGGCAGGTGTCCCATCTAATAAAAATATTAAATGGCTCCTGGTTGATGTTGCCAACGATGACCAATTGGGCAGAGTAATCAGTTTTATCCAAAGCGAATCGACTGTAGATTTCATTTTCCATTTTGCAGGTTATTACGATTTCAGTTATGACGATAATCCAGAATACGAACGCACAAATGTTGGCGGTACATCACTGATCCTCAAATATGCAGAACAACTCAATGTGAAGCGATTCATATTTGCCAGCAGCATTGCAGCCTGCGAGTTTCCCTCAGATGGTGATGTACTAACAGAATCCTCACCACCAGATGCTAATCACACTTACGCTGTGAGTAAGAAAAAGGGTGAAGAGATAACCTTTGAGTACTCCAGCAAGTTTCCGTGCAGTGTTGTCCGGTTTGCAGCAATGTTCAGCGACTGGTGCGAGTACGGCCCACTATATGTTTTGATGGAGAACTGGTTTTCCAGCGGGCCAAAATCAAAAATTCTTGGTGGCGATGGGTCGTTTGGTATCCCTTACATGCACATAGGCTGTTTGGTTCGTTTGTTGCGTATCCTGATGGATAAAACAGAAGAACTCCCTGACTACGATACCTACATAGCCAGCCCTGATGGAGTTACAACTCACAAGGAACTTTTTGAACTGACAACCTCACTCTACAATGGCCAGGCAACCAAACCGTGGTTGTTACCACTGCCAATAGTCTGGTTAGGAGTAGTAGTATTTGATATTTTCGGCAGGCTCACTGGCCACAGACCATTTGAGAGGCCGTGGATGGTTCGATATCTTAGTGCTCAATTGCGAGTTGATTCAGAATATACTCGCAAAGCTCTTGACTGGGCTCCATTGCAGAGACATCGGATAGAACGACGACTACTTTATCTTGTTGAGCACGCCAAAAGTTTCCCACTTGAATGGCACACCAGGAATCAGGCATCGCTTAAAAGAGAGAAAATTGAGCGTCCAAACCTGAGAATTGCTGAAGCACTCATGCGTAGACAGGATGAAATAATTGAACGGCTTCTCAAGAGGGTTCGCTCAGATAAAGGGAAAAATGATCTGCAGAACTATAATTTGAAAAGTGATGAAACACTCCGCTGGTATCTTGGAATCTATTACAATCAATTGATGACATCGGTGCGAACCGGAGACCGTATGTCGCTTGTGAATTACTCTCGTTTTCTGGCAAATATCAGGAGCATGGAAGGTTTCAATGCTACTGAAGTTGCAAATGCATTGAACAGAATAGGCGAGATCGTAATTGCAGCATTACTAGAACAGGAGGAATTGCAAGACCTTGAATCGCTGATAAATGATGCAGTTGGATTGACAATTCAGCTGGCAGTAGATGAGGTAGAGGATTCATTCGACAGAATTGAAGAAGTTGAAAAACGAAAAACTGACTAGCTGTCTGACCACCACAGATTAGCAGGCTGATGCTTCTCTTTTTCCTCGACAACACAACCTGTATTCCCAAGCTCTTCCAAAATCAGATCAATAACAGCAGGAATCGATTTTGCAACAATCTGGTTCATTTCAGTTCCGGAAGCACAACTGTCAGGAACAACACCAACAAGCATAAAATCGTCAGGCCCATCTCCAGTAAGATCACATCTTCTTAAAGCATCAAAAAGAGTTGGTTCATGTGGGCTGACTCTGTCTTTAGGGACGGTCGATATCTCATCTCGTGCCCATGTTTTGACAGTTCCGGGAGCTTCATCACTGCGGACAGTATCAACAACAACCAGTTTGTCACATTCAGCAACAAAAGGGAGCAGGTCAAAGCCGGGAGTTCCGAGTTCGAGCAGCTCCACATTTTCCGGGAAATTATATTTGGCTTCAAGGCTCAAAATTACCGTTGGCCCAAGAGCGTCATCACTCATCAAAACATTCCCCAGTCCGATTATCCTGATCTTTCGCATGCGGAAACCTTAAGGTTGGGGCAGCCAGCGTATGACTGCCCCGATTGAGTTTATATTGCCTTGACCGTGGAAATCTCGTTCCCATCAGGGTCAAGTGTGTGAACAGCACAGGCAATGCACGGGTCAAAGGAGTGAACAGTTCTCAGAACTTCCAGTGGCAGTTCAGTATCTGCGACCGGGTTTCCAACCAGTGACGCTTCTACAGGACTTGCCTGACCTTTGTCATCTCTTGGACCGAGATTCCATGTTGATGGTACCACAGCCTGATAATTGGCGATTTTACCATCCTGAATAACTATCCAGTGACTTAATGTACCTCGAGGTGCTTCATGGAAACCGAAACCTTGTTGTTCACCTTTTGGAAATACTGGTTTATTGAAAATCTCAGTATCACCAGAGGCGATGTTACCAACAAGAGCGTCCCACTGCTGCAGAGCTAACTCACTTATGACACAGCATCTGATAACTCGGGCAAGATGTCTGCCCAGAGTTGAGTGCAGAATTTCAGGTCCCAGTTTGACACCTGCAACAGAGCCTGCAATCTCCAGAGCTTTGTTTGCCCATTTAACTGTCAATGGGTCACCACTAACATAAGAAGTCAAAACCTGAGACAGTGGTCCAACCTGCATCGGTTTGCCATCCCAGCGTGGTGCCTTGATCCATGAATACATTCCATCGTGATCAAACTCACCAGGATTTGGGATAGTGTCTTCATCGTAAGGATGTTTCGACCAGTCACCTTTGTACCATGCCCGGGAGATATTTTCGGTTACATTGTCATGGAACCGTTTATCTCCAAAGCTCTTGATTGCTTCAAAACTGGACAAGTCGCCACCAAATATTGTACCACCCGGCATTGCAAACTTTGTTCCAGCAGAGTCAAGAGGCATATCTGGTACGGCCAGATAGTTTGTCACACCAGCACCAAAAGGGAGCCAGTCTTTGTACAACGCACCAACGGCGCATACATCCACGAGATAAACATTTTGAACGAAATCAGTAATCTCTTCCAATAGATCTCTGATTTCATACAGTTTGTCCATATTCAACGTAGCCTGATTATCCAGATTGATGGAGTTGGTTACACCACCAACTGCCAGGTTCTGAATATTTGGTGTTTTACCACCAAGTATAGCAACAACCTTGTTTGGTTTCTGCTGTTGTTCCAGAGCCTCAAGGTAGTGACTTACTGCAAGCAGGTTCACCTCAGGTGGCAGCTTCATTGCAGAGTGTCCCCAGTAGCCTTTGTTGAAGATACCAAGTTGCCCTGAACTGACAAATGTCTGCAGCTGTTTCTTAACTGCTTCGAAATGTCGTTTGCTGTTGCCACCCCAGCTCGACAAACTTTCTGCCAGTTTTGCAGTGGCAGCAGGATCAGCTTTCAATGCAGACACAACATCAACCCAGTCCAATGCACTCAATGCATAGAAGTGAACGATGTGATCATGCATCGCATGACAACCAACCATCAAGTTTCTTATCAGTTGCGCATTGAGTGGAACTTCCATACCAAGCGCATTTTCAACTGCTCGAACTGATGCTATTGCATGGACTGTTGTACAGACACCACAGAACCGTTGAGTAAACAGCCATGCATCACGAGGGTCTCTGCCTTGGAGTATTGTTTCAATGCCACGAAACATCTGTCCCGATGACCACGCCTTGGTCACTTCTCCTTTGTCAACTTCAACATCAATCCGAAGGTGACCTTCAATTCTTGTAATCGGGTCGATGGTTATTCTTTTGCCCATTACAGCCTCCTATGTTTGTGGACACCCACAAGAATCGGCAGCCGCCGAATAATTATTATGTAAAGTAAAATCTCCAGGGCAATGATACCCACGGTGATGAAGAATTCAGGAACAGACGGGAAGTAGTGCCATCCTTCTCCAGGATTGAATCCAATGAGGTAGGTGTTGAATCGATACAACGCTCCACCAAACATCAGCAGCATTGCGGCACGAAACAGAGTAGCTGGATTTGTCCGACCTTTAAGTAACAGCAAGATGCCAAGAATTATTGTCAGCATCTCCAGCAACCAGAAGAAAGTCAGCCAACCACTGTTAAATGCTGTTGCCAGTTGGTCTCGCCAGATCAGGTCCGCAAATCGGAGGATCAGCCAGATAGTCATGATTGCAATTGCAGCTTTGCCAAGTCCTGCAAGCAAGTGTGTTTCCTGAGGTCGTTTAAGAAGCGCGCAACTCAATGTCGATTCAAAAACAACAATCGCAAACCCCATGCCGATGCATGAAATCAGGAACAGTAGTGGCAGCAGAGGTGAGTGCCAGATTGGGCTCAGCTTTTGCATCGCAACAATCATTACTGAGCCAAGAGATGACTGGTGCATTGTTGGTAAAACCAGCCCCAGTACAATAATTGGCAGTAGTAACTTGTTCACTACAGGAGATGCTTTGGCAGCGAATTTTTGCAATGCAGATGGTGAGCCTGCTTTCCATTTTTCAAGGAAAGCGGGAGATAGCTCAATCCACAACACAATAACATAGGCCATTACACAGAGTGCAACCTCCAGAAGTGCGGAGTTGAAGTTCCATTTACCGGGGAAGACTACAACTTTCCACAGGTTCCAGTATCTTCCCACATCTATAACAATCGATAAACCTGCCATGGAATAACCCAGGGCACTTGTAACAATTGCTGAACGTACAAGAGGATGATATTTCCCTTTGTTCATGATGTAGCAGAGGATTGCCACCGCATAACCACCGCAAGCCAGAGCTGTACCAACAACAACATCCCAGGCAATCCAGATGCCCCATGGGTAGCCATCGTTCAGTCCTGTTACCGGTCCGAGACCGAAAACAAATCGCCATGCCATGAACGTGAAACCGATGAGTGCAATCCAGAGTAATTTGCTTGTTTTTGAACCAAGAATTTTGCCTCCAACTGCTTGTGCTATTTCATTCATCGCTCACCTCCTTGCCTGCGATTACGAATCATCACGGCCCCAAGTGCAGCGTAAAGTGCAACCGGAGCTACGAAACCTTTGTAGATGCCGTGTTGAATTGTTTCCGATAGTTCGGGAATTGATTGGTCATCCAGATCTGGTAGACCAAGATCCTGATGCGATATGTTTTTTGGAGCCAGGTAAAGCACTTGCGTGCCACCACCTTCTGAGTCTCCAAACAGTTCAGGGTTGTAGCGGTCAGGTTCAGTTTCAATTCGGCGATTAGCTTCAGCCAGCAAATCATTGTAATCGCCAAATATTATCGCTTCGCGAGGACAGATATCACAACATGCTGGTTGTTTACCGTCGGCTACCAGATGGTTGCACATCTCGCATTTTACAATCAGCGGAGTAGCTGAATCCCACTCGAATTTTGGTACATTGAATGGGCATGCCAGCTGGCAATACCTACACCCGATGCATCTATCCTTGTCGTAGGTCACTATTCCGTGGTCATCTTTTTTCAGGGCACCAATCATACAGACAGACACACAAGCAGGATCTATACAGTGCATACACTGGTTTTTAATCCAGGCATTTGCCCCGTTGTCATCCAGAAGTCTGATGATGGTTTTTGTATGGCCGTTATTGTCGATGGGGGCATCGTATATGCCACCTTCTTCTTTAAGTGGCTCCAGACCATTTGCTGTGCGACAAGCTGACATACATGCCCTGCAACCAACACAAAGAGTGCTGTCGTAAAGCATTCCAACTGCGTCAGCCGGAGCTTCTACATGCTCCCTTGCCGAAGCGGCTGTACCAACAGCAGTCAAAGCTGCTGTAGTGCCAATTGTCTTCAGGAAGGAGCGTCTATCGAGAGTCATCTCAGACCTCCTTCTGGTTATCGTCGTCCTTGTTCTCAAGTTTTTTAGCAGCCACCACACCAGCGCCAATCAAAGCACCACCAACCAGCCCCGCAACTCCGGTTGCTACTGGACTGATTCCTTCGCGTTCAGGAACTATTGGTGGGTATGTAGCAGGTCCTGTTGGATGTTCTATGTCTACAGTGTCATGCAACGCAGTTCGCCAGAGTAAATTCTTCTCTGTACAGCCAATGCAGGGATGTCCAACTCCGATTGGCCAACTGTCTGTGTCACCAAAGTTTCTGGTGGAACAGTTCGCACCGGTTGCTGGTCCCTTGCAACCAATTTTGTAGAGGCAGTATCCTTGCTTGTGATTGTCATCACCATATTTCTCAGCAAATCTGCCTGCATCAAAATGAGCTCGACGGGGACAGTGTTCATGAATTGTTCGGCCGTAAGCAAACGTTGGTCTAAGTTCAGCATCAAGTTCGGGCAGAGTGCCAAGTACAACATACTGCAGAACTGTGCCAAGGAAGTTATATGGATTTGGTGGACAGCCTGGAATATTGACTATCGCTTTGTCCTTGACCAGCTCTGATACACCAACTGCACCGGTAGGGTTAGGCTCTGCAGCAGCAAGACCACCAAAGGATGCACATGAACCTATCGCAATTACTGCGGCTGCATTTTTGGATACTTCAGCCAATGAGTCCATTGCGGTTTTCCCTGCAATTTTGCAGTAAACGCCACCATCTTTAGTTGGAATTGAACCTTCAACTACCAGGATATACTCACCCTTACGTGCTTCCATGGTCTCATGCAAAGCAGCTTCAGCCTGATAGCCTGAGGCAGCAAGCAGAGTTTCATGGTAGTCCAGTGAGATCATTTCCAGAATGAGTTTGCCGACGTCGGGGTGGGAGCTACGCAGTAGTGTTTCAGTACATCCTGTGCACTCCTGGAAGTGGAGCCAGATTACCGATGGTCGCAGTACACCTGCCGCGGCAGCTTCTGCAATCCTAACACCTGCAGTTGCTGACAGCCCAATGCTGGCAGCTGCTGTAAGGCATATTTTAAGAAAATCTCGGCGATCTGTTTTCGATACGAAGTAAAATGGGTTTTTGTGTTCTGGTAGGTCCTTTCCCATGGCAATCTCCTTTGCCTGGAGGTAGTTGAGTTGCTAATATATTAACAGTTTCTCTCATAGTATTAACAGAATTGTTACATTTGTCAACAGCTATCGAGGAACTAGGATATTCAAATCAACATGTTGACCATCCTACATTGTAGTATAGAATTAGGCAATGATTATTAATTACCAACAACTAGTTGCCCAAATAGCTTCCAGCTCAATTATTGACGAGCTAACTGCTTGTGATCCAGCAAATTACAGCATTAAAGCGATTCAGCGACTGCGAAAAAGGCATTCTGCTGAATTTGTGTCGCTGGCTTTACATATTGCTGAATCACGAAATCGAGCCAATCGCAAGTTCCCTGATTCGGAAAAACTTTGTTTTACTCCCGAACTTTTAGAGCAGGCATCAGCACATCCGGTTGCGATGCACAGAGCCGAACTCCTCTCAGGTTTTGGAACAATTCTGGACCTTGGCTGTGCCGCAGGTGGCGATCTGACACGATTCGCAATGGTTGGCTCTCAAGTTGTCGGCCTGGAGCGTGATGAATTACCTGCAGCTCTTGCACAGCACAATCTTGCTCAGCTTGGTCTAAGTGGAGAAGTCTTAAACGCAGAGTTTCCATGTGAATTGCCTGAATTCGATGTCCTTTTTGCTGATCCTCAACGACGTGAAAAAGGCAGAGGTCCATCCGGGTCTAAACGTCGATGGGATCCTGCCGAGTTTTCACCCCGTCCAAAGGACTTGCGACCTCTTCTGAGCTGTAAAGCGTGGGCAATAAAGTGGGGGCCAGGTCTTGATCTTGATCATCAGACGCTGAGCGCAGAAGGTGCCTTGCTGGAAGGAATGTCCAGAGACGAATACGAACTTCAGGTAGTTTCCTGGAATGGGCAGGTTCGTGAGGCTCTGTTCATTGGTGGAGAAGCAAAACAAAGCGACCTGACAGCTGTCGTGATTACTGGACCAATCGATGACTATATAGTTCACAAATTTATTGGCATAGAAACTGCCGCTCCAACAATAACTGAACCGGCTGACTATCTGTATGACCCCGATGGATCACTTCTGCGCACAAATTTGCTTAACAGTTTCGCATCGGAAAATGGGATGAATATTATTGCAGAAGAAATTGCATATTTAACTTCAGATGCAAAAGTGGATAGTCCATTTCTGACTCGATTCAAAAGGCTTGATTCAATAGAAATGTCACTTCCAAAATTACAAACTGCACTCAATAATCTGGATGCAGGTTCAGTGATAATTAGGAAACGTGGTTATCCCGAAGAACCGGAAGAAATCAGAAAGCGATTATCACTGGCAGGAACCGCCGAGTTGACAGTACTGTTGCATCGCAGTGGCAACAAACATATCGCCCATATTTGTGAGAAGGAAACTTGATGCTATCGATTTTACAGTGGCAGGACTATCTGATATTTGCAGTCTATCTGGCGATAACTGTCGGTCTTGGATTGGCGTTCAGGCGCAAGGCCTCTGAGGATAGTGACCAGTATTTTTTGTCGGGCAGGTCGTTACCGTGGTGGGTGCTTGGTACAAGTATGGTTGCTACAACATTTGCCGCCGATACGCCACTTGCAGTTACCGGTTTTATTCGTAACAACGGCATCTGGTTCAACTGGTTTGGATGGCACTATGTGTTGTCACAAGTCCTGGCTGTATTCCTGTTTTCAAGATTTTGGCGCCGAAGCGGAGTAATGACCGATAACGAGCTTATCGAGATGCGTTACAGCGGTAAACCTGCCGCCGGACTACGACTGTTCAAAGCCGGCTACTTTGCAATTGTCTACAACTTCATTGTTATGGGTTGGGTGTTGCATGGAATTGGCACCGTTGCTGAAGCAGTGTTGGGGATTCCCAGAGAAGTTGCAATAATTGCTGGTGCAGCGATTGCTCTTTTTTATGCTCTGCTTGCTGGTTTCTGGGGTGTGGTAGTTACTGATCTGATTCAGTTTGTTTTGGCGATGGCAGGTTCAATAACACTCGCGTTTCTGGCTGTCGATAAAGTTGGCGGGCTCGCTTCAATGCGTGAAAAACTTGCAAACTCCCCACAGTTTTCCGAAAACACAATTGCTTTGATTCCAGGTGGTGGAATGTCCCTGGAGTCCGATTTTTTCAAGTTCCTGGTTTTCATCACTATAATGTGGTGGGCCAGCCACAATGCCGATGGTGGTGGCTACCTGATTCAGCGAATGGCCGCAGCTAAAAACGAAAAGCATGCCCGTGCAGCTACTCTCTGGTTCACCATTTCCGTTAATGCATTGCGCTACTGGCCGTGGATAATTGTTGCTCTGTGCTCAATGATTCTGATTCAACAGGTTCCCGACGGCAATCAGGAAGCAGCTTATCCAGCGATGATGCTCGAACTTCTTGGACCAGGCTTACTGGGTCTGCTGATGGTCTCATTTTTTGCCGCATTCATGTCTACAATCGATACTCACCTTAACTGGGGTGCAAGCTATCTGGTAAATGATATCTGGCTCCGTTTCATCAAGCCCAATTCACCTGCAAAACAATCGGTAATGGTTTCAAAGATCTGTGTAGCTGGCATGATGTTACTTGCTGTAATTGTAGCTCTGAAAATGACATCGATAGGTAAAGCGTGGCTCTTTGTCTGGGCAATGGGGGCTGGCGTTGGGCCGGTTCTGATTTTGCGATGGTTCTGGTGGCGAATAAGTGCATGGAGTGAAATTGCAGCGCTTGGGTCATCGCTTTTGATTGCTTTTGGTTTTGAGATTATTGCAGCAATACAATCAGGTGACAGTTACGAACTGTTCAGCACCCCAGTGCAAGTGGGTGAACTGGTATTACAGACTCATCACAAAGCTCTGATTCTGGTGCCGGCAACAATAGTTTGTTGGCTGATAGTAACGTTTGTCACCAGACCGGTCGAGACTCAAAAGTTGAAAGAGTTTTACCAGAAAGTCAGACCAGGCGGTATGTGGAAACCGATAAAAATAATCCTGCCAGATGTTGAACAGGATGGCCTTAATAGGAACACAATGTTAGCCTGGATTTCTGGAGTGATGCTGGTTTACGGAATGACTTTTGGAATAGGGCAGTTTGTACTTGGTAATTCAAAAGAGGGGCTATGGTTATTGTTGGTAGCTCTGGTTGGTGCAGCTGGTGTTGTGAGAGAGTTTAGGAGAAGTTAATATGATGGGGTCAAAACGAAACAAATAGTAATGGCAAAAATATTTCACGTGGTGTTTACTATTTTGAAAGGTAGTTTCACAATAGTTCAGTACTCTGGGAATTGTCGATGATAAATAAAAAAACGGTTTTGCTTCTTTTTGCTTTATGCGCAATTTACCTCACCCACTCTCTGATTTATTGGAATTGGATTGAAGATGACACTTTCATAACTCTGCGTTATTCAGCCAACCTTTTAGATGGCCATGGACTTGTTTATAATATCGGTGAGAGAGTTGAAGGGTACTCCAATTTTTCCTGGGTACTGCTTGGTGCGCTGGCTATGAAAATGGGGCAGGACCCTGTTGCTTTCTTGAAAATCATCGGAATTATTTCCGGGCTCCTATGCTTGTTAATATCCTGGGATTTGTCTCGGCGAATTTTGCAAAGCAATTCCTGGAGCTGCTTGCTTGCTCCAGCAATCATCGCATTTTCTGCACCGATGACCAGGCATTCTACAACTGGTCTTGAAACTCTGTTTTTCTCATTCCTGATGATTATTGCGTTCTGGCTTTTACAAAAACAGCGCAATTCTGCTCTGGTTATAACATTACTTGTGATGTCAATGACTCGCCCTGAAGGCTTTATTTTTGCATTTCTTTTCCTTGCCCCTTTAGTGATGAAAAAACAGAAGATGGTAGCTGTTGGATTTGCTGTTCCATGGAGTATTTACCACATCTGGCGATGGTCATATTTTGGCTTCTTTTTCCCAAACACATATTATGCAAAAATGACAGGAACTTTTGCCGAAATTAAAGATGGTATCCATTATTCTTTCGAGTTTATCCAGGATTGCAATGTGATCCCAATTTTGATACTTGTGCTAATTCCGTTTGTATTTTGGAAAAACAGGCCTCTGTTAACTCATCTATATCTGATTCTTTTTGCATACGTTGGATTTATCGTTACAACCGGTGGAGACTGGATGAGTCAGTATCGGTTTTTTGCCCCAATTCTTCCGTTGCTTGCGGTAACTTCAGCTGTCGGGTTAGCTGATTTGCAATCATCGTTGTCTGCAATTTTTACTGCAAATCAACAGAAACGATTCATTCTGATGCTGGCTCTTGTAACTTCATTGTCGATGTTTATATCGATCAGAAATGAAAGAACAGTCTGGAAACATTTTGGGCCACAGATTGAACAAGGCGGATACTGGGCTCAGAGTTATACTACAGTTGGCAAATGGCTCGCAGAAAACACTCCTCATGACATAGCAATTGCGGTGAGTGATATTGGTGCTATCGGCTATTTTTCAGAACGAAGAATAATTGATATGTTCGGTTTGACTGATGTCCATATCGCCAGAATTATAGGGAAGATACATCTCAAAGCAGATCCTCAATATGTGTTGAATCAAAGGCCAGATTTTGTTGTTCTTGTTAGGACCGGTGAAAAGGCAGATCAGTATTATCACAGAATTCCGGACGAAATGCTATGGGAGCTGAATCAGTTTCAAGATGAATATGTTTTAGTTGAAGAGTTTCCGATGCATGGGGCCGAGGAAATTATTGAACTTTACCAGGTTTTAGAATAAACCCGAATGTAGTGCCTTTACCTTCAGTACTTGCGACAGTCAGTTCGGATCCATGTTCAACAATTATCCGATGTGCAATAGCCAGCCCAAGGCCAGTTCCTTTGTGGGTTCGGCTTCTGTCGGCAGTAAAGAATCGTTCAAATATATGTGGCAGATCTTCACTTGGAATACCGGTTCCAGTATCTGTTACTTCCACCAGGATACCATCATCAGCAGTTTTCAATGAAATTGTAATGCTGCCTTTTTCAGTAAACTTCAAAGCATTTTCAGTCAGGTTTTGCAACACTTGAGCAATACGCATCGGGTCAGCTTTGATAAACGGCAGGTTGTCATCACTGGCAAATTCCAAAGCTACAGATTTCCGTTTTGCGGTGTCACCAAATCTGCCAAGCACTTCACGGGCAAGTTCCTCAAGAGGGAACTCTTCCATCTGGAACTTGATCTGGCCGGACTCCAGCTGAGTAAGTTCAAATAGCCTGTCGATCAAACCTTCCAGGTGATCCATGTTCGATGTAATGGTATCAAGATGTTTTTGGCGTTCATCTTCATCCATCGTTGCACCACGGATTGCAAATGTTTCAATCCAGCCACGCAAACTTGCCATTGGTGTTCGCAGGTCGTGTGAAATATTTGCAGTCAGCATTGACCTGTACTCTTCACTCTGCTTCAGCTTGTCTATCGATTCTTCAAGGGCTCCTGCCATCTTGTTGAACCCACGGCTTAAAGCACCAATGTCATCGCTACTGCCATCTACAGATCTGTGAGTCAAGTCCCCATCAGCAAATGCAGCCATATCGATTTTGACCCTGCCAATACGTCTACTGATCCAGGTCATAATTACAATACCAACAATTGCTGCATACAGAAGTATCAGCGGGATACTCCACATGAAGAAATCAAAATTTTCCTCTTCAAGCACGTCAATGTCAGGAGTGCTCATTGGCAGAACACAGGAAACTAGATAGCTATCGTCTTGCAAAACGAGTACATCAAGAATCCGGTTTTCGAAGGCGCCAAGGAAAGTTGGTACAGGATATGTGTTGAAATCCCAATCTTCTTCTGCCATAGAGTTTAGCAGATCAGTTGAAAGTGTCATCTGATCCTGGCCAGAGCCAAAGA
The DNA here is from genome assembly GCA_024229695.1 of bacterium. GTDB lineage: Bacteria > Krumholzibacteriota > Krumholzibacteriia > LZORAL124-64-63 > LZORAL124-64-63 > JABIBH01. The sequence continues at coordinate 9,614 of JAAESD010000538.1, read as the reverse complement.
GGTGGGTGGTGGCGATAACTGTTCCATTTATATCAAAGTAGGAGAGTTGGAAATCGTAATCAGAAACGGTAGTAGCGTAATCGGCAAGAACGGAATGGGAATTATCAATTGTTATCAGGGAACCAAGACTGTCAACTTCTGCTTCTCTACTGTTGAAGAGCCATTGCTGTTCGCCTTCATTCCAGGTAGGTTGTTGAGATGACCAGTTTACCCACATAAAATACCCGACAGCAACCACAGCAAGCAGCGCTAAGAACAGCGCTGATACGCGGAAGTGTAGAGTTTTATGAATGGTCACTCGCAATCTAAACCTCGTCTGTGAATCGATAACCAAGTCCCCAGACAGTCAGAATGTATTCCGGACTGTTTGGATTCTTTTCAACCTTGCTACGCAAGCGGTTGACATGTGAATTGACAGTGTGCTCATAAACATCCGAGTCCTGATCCCAGACCATTGTCAGAAGTTGTGAGCGGGAATAAGTTCTGCCAGGATGTTTAGCCATCGTGTATAGCAGGTCGAATTCCTTCATGGTGAGTTGTATCTGATCGCCATCAACTGTTACACGACGCTTGTCTGTGTCAATAACCATTGAACCAAACTTCAGCACGTGATTGGTCTTGTCACCGGAAGCAAGCTCCCGTGCAAGTTCTACGCGACGGCAAAGTACCTTGATTCGTGCAACCAGCTCACGAAGGCTGAATGGCTTGGTCATGTAATCATCGCAACCAAGTTCAAGGCCAAGTACCTTGTCAGCTTCTTCACCGCGAGCAGTTAGCATCAGAACTGGAGTGTGGCTGTCTGTGTTACGGATTTCCCGTAATACATCCAGTCCAGACATTCCCGGCATCATCCAATCCAGAATAACGATATCCCAACTGCCTCTGGCAAAAGTTTGCAACCCGGTTTCACCATTGTGTGTGGCAACCGCGTCAAACCCCTCCTGATGTAGATGGGTTGTTATTAGTTCTGTAAGATCGTGATCATCCTCAATAAGGAGGACTCTTTTACCGATTTCTGTCACATTTCACCTCGTCTTGCAAGACTAGTATATTATCGTACATAGTTATCACAAACCTATCACAAACCGGCATTAAATGTCATCTAAGTAGTTTTCACATATTTCACAAAGATTTTACATCTTCGTGATACTTCTGTGATTCCGGTTTTGTATCATTCATGTATCGACATTGAATTTGTGCCCACAAATCTTTGTCATTTGTTAGCTGAAGACGAGAACCAGCGGCGCTTTAAGGTAGTCGCACCGGAACTCAAGGCGACGATGAATACGGGTTAATATAGTGGGCCAATTTGTGAGTCGGGAGCAGGTTTTCCTGATCCAGACCATATGAACCTGGAATTGTCGGCGGGGCAAATCCAGGTTCATAATAAATTTTAAAGTTTTTTCTGGTTTGTGATACTTACGTGAGAAACAGGTAGTATCTTCAGAAATGAATGTAGAAGCTGGATCGTTAATTCGGTTTAGTATCTCAAGACCCGGTATCTCTGGCGGGGGGTATTCCGGGTCTTTTTTCGTTTAATAGCGTTATATATTTCTTATTCCGTGATAATTGCGTGAACTTTGTATCCTATTATAATCAGTGACTCCTCTCTTCTGTGTCCTAAACGACGTTACTCAATTCCGGGTGACTCATCAAAGAGATGATTCTACCCGGGGCCGGAACGCAAAGTCCGACCCGGGTTTTTTTATTGCTTGAAAGTGTGATGCATATATACTTTTCTGGATAGCCAACTAACCAAGAGGGTAAAATGAATAGTCAACCAATTCTAAGTCTGCAGTCTGTATCTAAAAGTTACGGCACGATTAAAGCCGTGAGTGATATTTCACTCGATATTCCCAAAGCTTCCATTTACGGATTTCTGGGTCCCAACGGTGCAGGTAAAACTACTACCATTCGTAGCATCATGGGAATTCTCATGTATGATTCCGGGAATATTCTGATCGATGGGCAGCCGTTGACCAGAGATCAACTTGATCGTGTTGGATACTTGCCTGAAGAGCGTGGTTTGTATCGAAAAATGAAATGTATTGATCAGCTTGTTTTTCTGGCAGAGTTAAAATCTGTGCCACGCAAAGTAGCCAGAAAAAGAGCCGAAGAGTGGCTCGAAAGGCTTGAGCTTTCAGACTGGGCAGAAAAAAAGGTTGATGCTCTTTCCAAAGGCATGCAACAAAAAATCCAACTGGCAGCAACATTCCTCCCTGAACCTGAGCTTGTGATTCTGGATGAACCTTTCAGTGGCTTGGATCCAATCAATATTGAACTGTTACGTAACATCATTCTGGAAGAGCGCGACAAAGGTTGTACCATAATTTTCTCAACACATATTCTGGCTGAAGCAGAAAAAATATGTGACTCTATTTGTTTGATTGAAGCAGGCAAAAAAGTATTGGATGGCAATCTGGAAAAGATTCGCAAGGATTACCCACTGAAAACTGTAAAAGTGATTTATCACAATGAAGAGAAACCGGCTGAGGGATTGCCGGGGGTGGAAAATATGGAATTGAAAGATGGTATCTGGAAACTGGCTATTGACAGTGGTACAGACACAGATCTGCTACTGGATAAACTTCGAGAAACAGGCAGCGTGGATCTTTTCTCTGCCAACAGGCCATCACTTGAGGAAATTTTCCTGAATGAGGTTCATCAGCTGCGACAGGAGGTCACAGCATGAAAGTCTGGGCAATTATTCGTCGCGAATATATAGAAAAAGTTCGAACCAAAGGGTTTGTACTTAGTACTCTGCTGATTCCGATGCTGATGTCACTGATGTTTATTATTCCGATGTTGGTTGACGATATGGGCGGAAACGATGTCAGAACTGTGGGTGTTTTTGATCCTTCAGGTGAATTTGTCTACCAGATGCGCGATGTATTGGAGCTACTCAAAAAAGATAATTATATCCTGGTTGAAACTGATGCAGATGAGGGCCTGACAAAGGGAATTACCGATGGAGCTTTTGATGTAGCTGTTTCTATTTCCCCTGATTATATCGAAAGCAAGAAACTTAAATTTTACAGTGGCACTGTCTCATCGATGGTAAATATGGAAACACTGGGCCCAGTTATGTCCAGGATTCTTAGTGTTCAGCGTCAGTCCAATGCTGGTGTTTCAGACAGTCTGCAAACTTATCTGTTGGCAAGACCTGTATGGGAACATGTAAGTGTAAACGAAACGGGAGAGACTTCATCTGCCAACGAGGAGTCTACATTTGGTATTGCAATTACGTTGATAATGATTTTATACATGATGATTCTGATGTATGGCCAACACACAATGATGGGTGTGATTGAAGAAAAAAGCAGTCGCATTGTTGAGGTAGTCCTTTCTTCAGTCTCGTCTACTCAATTGATGATAGGCAAAATTGCAGGAATTGGGCTGGCCGGTCTGACCCAGTTCTCAATCTGGTCACTGGTTCTGGTTTGGGGATCAAAAAGTGGTGTAGAGATATCAGGATTCACACTTGATGGCTCTTTCCTGACTCCAACAATTCTGGCATCATTCCTTGTATTTTTTGTACTTGGATTCTTGTTGTTTGCAACTCTGTATGCCGGGGTTGGAGCTATGTGTAATACACCTCAGGAAGCACAGCAATTTGCAATACCATTGATGCTTTGCAATGTTATCCCGATGATGCTTTTGAGCCTGGTGATTATGGAGCCAAACTCATCGATAGCTATTATTTTAAGTCTTATACCGCTGTTTTCTCCAGTATTGATGTTTATCAGAATTTGCATGGAGACCCCGCCGTTGTGGCAGATAGGTGCTTCCTGGATTTTGATGTTGGCATCAATTTGGTTGGCTTTGAAAACAGCTGGTAAACTGTTCCGTGTTGGTATTCTGATGCATGGCGCAGCACCAAGCTGGAAGACTTTGGTTAAGGTTTTACGTCAGTCGGATTAACCAGTCTGTATGAATCTCCGGGTTGAATTTTGTCAATTACTTTCAGCCCGGAAGTTACTTTCCCAAACACAGTATATCGACCTTCAAGATGCGGCTGCTCAGTCAGTGCAACAAAGAACTGACTTCCTCCAGTATCTTTTCCACTGTGGGCTATCCCTACAGTCCCACGCAGATAAGGCAGATTACTCCACTCACTTCTGATGTTATACCCAGGGCCACCCCAGCCAGTGCCATCAGGGTCGCCGCCTTGAATTACAAAACCTGGAACAACTCGGTGGAAAGTAAGTTTTTTGCCAAGTTGTGATAAAATTGCTGCACATGTATTTGGTGCAATTTCACTATTTAATTTAATTTTAAAATTTCCGTATTCAGTTTCACAAACAATTTCAGGAGCATCGAACTGACCGGTCAGCTGAGGTTGCTTTGGCGATCTCTTGTAGGCGGGCAGAGTAAGCAATAATGATTCAAGTGCTGGAATTCGCTGGTCAGAAATCAGTTCACTACTGACTGCAACCGATCGTGCCTTTTTGCGAATTCTTGGACTTGCAGAATCAAAACCTGACTCAATCATTGCAGTTACTCTTGTGAGAGTTGAATCAGATAACGATATTCCTTTTTCCGACATCTTCTGAACTGCAGACAGGACTGACCATCGGATATCTTCGGAACCTCTGTTTTGAGCCTGATCCCACACTTTGCACAATGCGTTTACGTTTGTTTCAGTGGGAAAGTTACCAAGTTGATCTGCAGCTGCAGAAACCACGGCAAATCTTGAGCTTTGCAGGGCTCGCAGCAATGTCTCAGTTATAACTTGCTCGGAGTTATCAAGTCTGTCCGATGTTGTGCCTAGACTCTCAATTGCCGTGAGTAGCTCTGCTTCTGGCAGGTTCGATCCAATAAACGATGCAAAGATTCCCAAATCATCGATGTTTACACAATATAAAAGAGTACCACGCAAGATTGCTTGTTTGATCAGTGGGTCATCATCACGCACAATCCTGTTCCAGATTGTTTCATTCAAAAGCCCAGGACCACGCAAAGCACAACAAGCTTCAACTGCTGCAGCTCTGACTACAGGATGCCTGGATTCGTTCTTTTGATCTGAAAGTGGTAGTAACTGGTCACTGGCACAGTTGAGTAATTTGATTCTCCATGCAGGCAACAAGCTTATTCGCTCTTCAGCTCCAGGTAACGGCGGCAAGCTTGAACTGATTGCTACTACAGCGTCCAAGGCAGTGCGTGCTATGTGAGGTTCTTTATTGCGAATAGCATTGCTTAACAGTTGTTCAACCTGATTGTCGATAACACCAATTCTGCCGATCGAACGCAGAGCCTCAACAAGATCATGGTCCGGACTGTTGCGTAAATTATTTTCTGCAAATTCAACCAGAGCAGCTGGTGAATCACTTTTGCCAAGCAGACGACAAGCATGGGCACGTACAGTGATATCCCTGTTTTGCAACAGCTCAATTACTTCGTTTTCAAAAGAGATGCTGTCCAGCTTTTCCGCACAGCGTAGAACTCGCCATAATATATTGGGCCTGGAAGCGTGAGTAATTAATCCAACAACAATTGCTTCATCAAGTTTGTCCTGATCAACATCTTCAACTCTTTTGCGCATACTGTTCCATGCTGTCAGAGCTTCATTGCCTTTAAGCGAGCCGAGCAGAGGCAATAATTCCTGTCCGCCACCTTTGACATTGCCAAGCGAAAACAGAATCGCTTCCCGGACAGAAGTGTGGGAACTTTCCAACCTGGCAGACAGTTTATTTGCAGATTGGAAGTTATCGATAAACCCCAGAGCTATAGCAGCTTGTTCTTGAACTGAGTCGCTTGGGTCTTCAAGGAGTTGAATCAGTTGTGCGGTAACATCGTTACGACCAATGCGACCAGCACACTTTGACGCAGCTCTGCGAATATGCGCGTCGTTGTCATGCAGAAATGTCACAAGTGAGTCTGTGGGGGCAATTCGCTGGTCTTCCCAGCGCAGCAAAGCTTCTGTAGCTGTGTCTCTGCTCTCTGGTGTTGAACAGCCAGCAAGTACCAGTAAAAGCAAAACTATGAATCGACGCATGATTTCCTCCAGGTTATGCTGAACTTTACATTGATTGTGATTGTTGCGCAAGAGAGATGAACTTGCTACTATGCAGTAAATTGCAACACAGGAGTTTTATGAAAATCGCAGTACTTGGTGCTAGTGGACTTGTAGGCAGGGCAATGCTTTCTCAACTGGAGCAGTGTTGCTGGGTTGATGAATTACCTTTGCTTTTAACCAGCAATAGATCTGCCGGGACCAAAATCGACTTCAATAATCAGGAGTTGGTTTGCCATGCGGTAAATGAAGACAGTTTTGACGATATAGATATTGCCCTGTTCAGTGCAGGCGGGGATGTAAGTAAAAAATATGCCCCAATTGCCGTGAATGCTGGAGCTGTTGTAATCGATAATTCCTCGGCATTCAGAATGGACTCAACTGTCCCTTTGGTAATTCCAGAAATCAATCCCACAGCATCAAAAGGCATTATTGCCAATCCGAACTGTTCAACAATTCAGATAGCAATGGCTCTTATGCCGTTACATAAAGAGTTTGGATTGCTTGAAGCTCATATTACAACAATGCAGTCTGTTTCAGGTGCAGGTCTGGCTGCTCAACAGGAGCTGGAAAACAAGTCTGTAACTGAACTCGATATTATACCCAAAATAGGGGCCCCACTGTCAGATGGTTCATTTACAGAAGAGGATAAAGTTGTAAATGAGTTGCGGAAAATCATGTCTCTGCCAGAGCTGGGTGTGACATGTCTTGCGACAAGAGTGCCTGTCTGGAATGGCCACTCGGCAGCAATTCGTGCTGTTTTTGCAAACGAAGTTGACAGGGAAAAAGCTGTTAAGGCACTGGCAATGTTCCCAGGTGTTGGAGTTGCAAAAAGTGAACATGATTTCAAGACTGCCACTGAAGTTACCAGCAAAGGTGAGGTCGCTGTTGGCAGACTACGCTTGGATTCAACAAACAAAAATGCGTTATTGATGTGGGTAGTTGCTGATAACCTGCTAAAAGGGGCTGCATTAAATGCAGTGCAGATTGCTGGTCAGATTGTGGAGAGTGGAAGTTGAGCCACACAGTTCGCATCGACCTTTCCTACAATGGGACACAGTTTCACGGATTTCAAATCCAGACCAGCTTGCGATCAGTACAGGGTGTTTTGAAACATCATTGTTCAACACTGCTGGACAGAGAAGCAAAACCAACTGGTGCCGGAAGAACTGATACTGGCGTGCATGCTCTGGGACAAGTCTGTAGTCTTGACCAGCTTTCAAAAGACGAAGTTGAACGAGTGAAAATGGTTCTGCCTGGAAAAATGCCTGCAGACATAAAAATACATTCCATTACAGAAGTTGCTCCTGAGTTCAACGCCCGGTTTTCTGCAATCTGGCGTAAGTATGAGTACAGAATCAGCTTCAAGAATGATATTTTCAGACATCAGTATCAGTGGAATGTCAGACATAAGCCTGATACAGATAGAATCGATCAGGAAATAAAGTCCATTATTGGTGTTCACGATTTTACAAGTTTTTGCAAGGGAAGTTCGCTTAAAGAAGACAATCGATGTGATGTGCAGGAATGTTACTTTGACTGGACAGAATTTGGCGGTATAATGCACATCAAATCCAATCGATTTTTGCACCATATGGTCAGGAATCTGGTTGGTGCACTTTATGAAATAGGAATTGAAAGAAGTCTGTTGTCGATTGCTGAAATCCTTGAATCCAAGGATAGATCGCTGGCAGGCACAATGGCATCTGCATCGGGACTATATATGGCCGATGTGGGATATCCCGAAGAACTGCTGAAACCAGCAACGGAGGAATGATGAAGTTTTTTATCGACACAGCAAACCTTGACGAAATTCGCGATGCAAAAGCGATGGGTGTTCTTGATGGTGTAACAACCAACCCCAGCTTGATGGCTCGCGAAGGTAGAAAAGATACTGATGCTTTGCTCAAGGAAATTTGCGATATTGTTGAAGGTCCAGTAAGTGGTGAAGTTACTGCTCTGGATGCTGAAGGAATGATTGCCGAAGGCAAAACACTTGCTGCATTGAGCAAGCACATAGTGGTGAAAATTCCGACAACTCTTGCTGGCTTGAAAGCCACTCGCGCTCTGAGCGATGAAGGTATTGCTGTCAATATGACTCTCTGCTTTTCAGCTAACCAGGCACTGCTAGCTGCGAAAGCTGGAGCTGCCTATATCTCACCTTTTGTGGGGAGACTGGATGACATCGGTCAGGATGGTATGGAACTGATTGCCGATATTTGCCTTATGTATGAAAACTATGACTTCGAGACTGAAGTGATTGTTGCAAGTATCAGAAGCACTGAACATGTTCACCAATCGGCACTGCTTGGCGCTCATGTTGGGACTATTCCTCATAATGTAATAAAGCAACTGGTAAACCATCCGCTGACAGATAAAGGGCTAGATGCTTTTATGGCAGACTGGAATAAACTGCAAGGATAATAAAATGAATCATGGACCGAGATGGCAAATAGCTGTGATAGGGATACTGTCAGGGTTTTTACTGGTAGCTTCTTTTTTGATTGGCGTACTTTATAACAACAAAACGGTTGTCGTTGAGCAGGTTGTTGCTTCTGTTGAAGAAGAACGACAAAGTGCGATTGTTACAGCAACAAAAGCTGTTGCACCGGCAGTTGTGAGTATAAATGTCATCGATCACAGAACAGTTGTTCGGTCCTCTGCGCCTCGTGGGATGGAATATTGGGAGCGTTTCTTTCCCGGTATGTTCCCACGCAGGGAATTTCAGCAAGATATTCAGAGCATGGGCTCTGGTGTAATAGTTTCCACCGATGGTTACGTGATTACCAATGTTCATGTCATTGAAAATGCAGATGAAATAATGGTCACCTTGAACGATGGTCGTCAGTTTGAGGCAACTCTGTTGGAGCAAGTCAAGGGTTGGGACCTGGCTTTACTGAAGATAGAAGCTGACAATCTTCCAGTTGCAAAATTTGCCAACAGTGAGAGTGAGCTTCAGATAGGGCAGTGGGCTATTGCTATCGGATCACCATTTGGATATCTGCTTGCCGATACTCAACCGACAGTCACTGTCGGAGTGATCAGCGCCCTTAATCGCGATATTAAACAGCAGCAAAATGGCCAGACTTTTCTGGGTATGATTCAGACCGATGCATCAATCAACCCGGGCAACAGTGGTGGACCTTTAATCAACAGTGACGGTGAAATCATTGGTATAAATACTTTTATTTTTACCGGGAGTGGCGGCAGCATTGGAATCGGTTTTGCTGTGCCTGCAACTCGAGCAAAATGGATTGTTGATGAGGTTCGGCAGTTTGGCAGATATCGACAGGCATGGACTGGAGTTATGATGCAACTTCTGTCACCTAAGTTGATTACTGCTTTGGAACTTGATGAAAATATTGCTGGGTTTATTGTGCGTGAAATTGAAGCGGGTTCACCAGCTGAAAAAGCAGGTCTCAAGGTTTACGATGTTATTACTGCAATTGATGGTGTCCCATTGACTGACAAAGACACCGTCGACAGATTGGTTTATGAGGCAAAGGTAGGCAGGGAACTGCGCTACACAGTGGTTAGAAAAGATAAAATAGTAACCGGGAAAATAGTTCTGGAAGAATTTCCCAGATAGCTATTTGAACAG
>JAAESD010000537.1 GCA_024229695.1 bacterium | reverse complement strand
GTTTTGCTGTGTAAGTATGATGCCGTGTTTGCCGAGCTCGATTTCTTCAAGTGTTCCCTGAACAGGAGGGGTAAGCACAGAGATTTCAATTTCCAGTCCTTCAAAATCCTCGGAGGTCAGGGGCATGAAGCGGGGATCGCGGAAGGCGCAGGATAAAGCGTTGTCGATAACTCCATTTACCAATGGTTTAAACCCTTCAATGTAACCAATACATCCACGCAAATTTCCATGTCGATGAAGAGTTACAAACACACCACAAGTTTCAAGGAGTTGTTCAGGTGGATCACTTACTTCAGGTGGTGACTCCCCGTTGCAGCCAGCCACGATGGTCTCTATTGCCAGGTTCAGCAGGAAATCCTGTTCAGTTTTATTCATAATTCACCTAACACAATTGAAGCGTAACTGACAGAAAAGCTGTAGTTGTTGTCGCTGTCACCGCTTCTGGAATAGTCCAAAAGTTTTGCCTGTCCAACTTTGAGTTGCAACATCAATGCAGTTGCCTGTAAACCACACATTGTAATTCCGGTTTCTTCTTCGTAGTCCAGAAGTGCAGCACTGTCGATATTCAGAATTGCATCAATAGCACCGTAATCCAGATCTCTGATCTGCTGTTTGAGGTCACCGTTGAATGGAGCAAATCCAAAGTCTTTGCCATAGTGAGTAAAATCGGTTGAGACTATATAAAGCGTATCAGTCCAGCAGCTCATAACCTGCACCAGTGTATCTCGCTGCTTTTGAGCCAGGCGTGGGATGAGAATCGGCACAACAGGAGGGACTTCAGAAAAAACCCTTTGCAGGAATGGAAGCTGAATCTCGATGGAATGTTCTTCAGCATGAGCTGCAGCAACCGGGACAACTGCACCACAATCATCGAGTTCATTCATTGCATCTACATCAAGTGCAACACTGCCCAGAGGAGTTTCATAAGCTGAAAAGTTCAAGGGAACTGATGCGGCATCAAGCCAGTGCCTATGATTGGGAGCAAGGATTACAATCCGTTTCCAGGAATGACCAACCAGGCTGCCGTAGCCAAACCCAGCAGTTGCTCCGCTGTATTTGTAGCCAGCATGAGGCACAACAATAGCCGACGGTTTGGCAGACTCTCCAACAAGGAAACCGTCTACAATACCAGCTAATTGGTCCGGATTATCCGGGTACCAGGTGCCAGCAAGAATCGATTTACGTATGTTCATACTGACAAAGTATCAGAAAAATAAGGAAACTTCCAGAGAGAGCTTGCGTCTTAAGGGAATGTGGTACATTCTGTGGGGTGTAAGTAGTCGATTTTTCAAGAAGTCAGGGAGAAAAATGAAAATTAGTAAAAGTGCACATGATTCGATAATGGTTCTGAAACTTTCGGGCAAAATTATGGGTGGCTCCGATCACGATCTTTTCCACGACGAAATCAAAGGCCTTGTTGCCGATGGCATAGTTGATGTTGTGCTGAATATGCATAAAGTCAACTGGATCAACTCCACCGGTCTGGGCGTGCTTGTTTCCGGGTATCATACAGTTAAGAAAAACGAAGGCTCTATGAAGATCTGTGAAGTCAGCGATCGGATTGATAGCATTCTTAATATCACTCAGCTAAAGCTGGTTTTTGATACCTATGACTCAGAGGCAGAAGCGCTGGAATCATATTCCTAAATGGGATTCCGCAACCCTGCATTAACTGTCGATGGTTATGTTGTGTGCGGTGATGAACTTTTGCTGATTCGTCGGGGG
>JAAESD010000536.1 GCA_024229695.1 bacterium | reverse complement strand
GCCTGGTTGTGCCAGCGGAAGATGGTGGCATCGGTGCTGACATCACTAGCTATGCTCTTGTTGTTGAGGAACTTTCACGTGTCTGTGGAAGTCATGGATTAACCGTTGCAGCTCATAACAGCTTGGGTTGTGGGCCGTTGGTTTCTGTAGGGACTCCGGAGCAGAAAAAACAATACCTTGAGCCAGCTGCTCGTGGTGACTTTTTGTTAAGCTTTGGTTTGACTGAAGCTGGTGCTGGTAGTGATGCTGGCGGTACTGCTACAACTGCTGTCAAAGATGGCGACCATTGGGTATTGAATGGCAGCAAGATGTGGATTACCAATGCTCATTATGCAGGCGCTGTAATTATTACTGCAGTTACAACTCCCGATGTTCCAGTTGGTCAGGGTATCTCTGCATTTCTGGTTCCAATTGATACTCCCGGTTTTACTATTGAGAAAAAAGAAGACAAGCTCGGTATGCGGGCAAGCGATACTGCTCCATTGACTCTTGAAGATGTTCGTATCCCGTTGTCAGCTCTGCTTGGTGAAGAGGGAACCGGGTTCAAAATTTTTATGGAAACTTTGGATAGTGGCCGGATATCGATTGCTGCTGTTGCTTTGGGAATTGCCAGAGGCGCATTTGTTGTTGCTCGTGATTATGCCAAAGAACGCGTGCAGTTTGGTAAACCGATTGCTCACTTACAGGCAATTCAATTTATGTTGGCTGATATGTCTGTTGGCATCGATGCCTCAAGGATGTTGTTGCGTGAAGCATGCCGCCTGAAAGATGAAGGCAAGCCGTTTGCAGACATGGCCGCCAAGGCCAAACTGTTTGCCAGCGAAACTGCAATGAAAGTTACTTATGATGCTATCCAGGTTCTGGGTGGCTATGGATTCTGTCGTGAATATCCTGTAGAGCGGATGTATCGCGATGCTAAATTGTGTACTATCGGTGAAGGAACCAGCGAAATTCAACGCATGGTAATTGGCCGAAATATTTTAATAGACTAAGGGGACAATCATGAACAAGGCAGTAATTGTTGAAGCGGTCAGAACTCCAATTGGTCGATTTAATGGTGGGTTGAGCTCAATGATAGCTCCAAAAATTGGGGCAGAAGCAATCAAGGGTTTGTTGAGTCGAGTTGATCTTGATCCGGCATTGATTGATGAAGTGATGATGGGTTCAGTTGTTCAGGCCGGACTTGGTCAGAACCCTGCTCGTCAGGCAGCAATTTTTGCTGGCATTCCTTCTAGTGTCAGCGCAGTTACAATTAACAAAGTTTGTGGCTCCGGTTTGAAAACTGTGATGCTTGCAGCTCAGGCCATCAAAGCTGGCGACGCTAATTGCATCGTTGCTGGTGGTATGGAAAATATGAGCAAAATCCCATACGCAATGTTTGATGCCCGTGATGGAATGCGGTTGGGACACAGGCAGGTAACAGACCTGATGGTTCATGATGGTCTGTGGGATGTTTATAACGATTTCCATATGGGAATGACTGCTGAACTGGTTGTCGATAAATATGAAATCAGTCGGGAAGCTCAGGATGAGTTTGCGGCAAATAGTCATATCAAAGCAGTTGCTGCAATGAACTCTGGAAAGTTTGATAAAGAAATTGTTCCTGTGGAGATTCCACAGCGCAAAGGTGATCCGGTTGTAGTCAGTAAGGACGAAGGTCCAAGAGATGGAACAACCGCAGAGGGCCTCGGTAAATTACGCGCTGCTTTCAAACGTGATGGCGGTACAGTAACAGCTGGTAACGCATCAACAATCAACGATGGTGCAGCAGCAGTTATGGTTTGCAGTGAAGAATTTGCAAAAGAACATGGCCTGACAATTCGCTGCTACATCGATGCATATGCAACAGGTGCTCTTGATCCTGAATGGGTGATGATGGCTCCTGTTGGTGCGGTCAACAATCTGATCGGAAAAACCGGAAAGTCACTGGATGACTACGGTATTTTTGAACTGAATGAGGCTTTTGCTGCTCAGTCACTTGGTGTGGTTGGTGAGCTTGGTCTGGATACTGATAAAGTTAATGTCCATGGTGGAGCTGTTGCTCTTGGTCACCCTATCGGTGCATCGGGAACCAGATGTCTGGTAACCTTGCTTCACGCTATGGAAGATAGAGATGAAAATAATGGAATCGTTGCCCTATGTCTGGGTGGCGGTGACGCAGTTGCAATGGCTATCAGCCGTTAAGGAGAAATAAAATGAAAGTAGCAGTAGTTGGTGGCGGTACAATGGGCAATGGAATTGTTCACACGTTCGCACAGTTCGGTAACGAAGTTACTCTGATCGATGTTTCTGAAGATGCTTTGCAACGCGGAGTAGGATTTATCGAGAAAAATCTTGGTCGCATGGTCAAGAAAGAAAAAATCAGCCAACAGGAAATGGACGATACTCTGGGGCGCATCTCAACTGCAACCGAGCTTTCTTCTGCAGCTGATGCTGATCTGGTTGTTGAAGCTGTTTTTGAGAACTTTGATGTCAAGAAACAGATATTTTCTGAGCTGGATTCGGTTTGTAAAGAAGACACAATCCTTGCTTCAAATACTTCAAGTATCTCGATTACAAAAATTGCAGCTTGCACAAACAGGCCGGAAAAAGTAATCGGTATGCACTTTATGAACCCGGTACCAATCATGAAATTGGTTGAGGTTATTAAAGGTCAGGCAACTGACGATGCAACCTTGAACACAGTCTTGGAAATGTCCAAAGCTCTGAACAAAGTTCCTGTAACAGTTGAAGATTACCCTGGATTTATTTCCAATAGAGTTTTACTGCCGATGATTAATGAGGCTGTTTACTGCCTGATGGAAGGTATTGCAACTCGTGATGACATCGATACTGTCATGAAACTCGGTATGGCTCATCCTATGGGTCCACTACAGTTGGCTGACTTTATCGGTCTTGATATCTGTCTCGATATCATGGAAGTACTTTACGATGGCTTTGGCGACAGTAAATACAGACCATGTCCATTGCTCAGAAGAATGGTTGATGCTGGGCACCTTGGACGCAAGAGTGGCAAAGGTTTTTACGATTACTCATAACGGAGGCTACAGTGAATTTTCAATTAACTGAAAATCAGAGAATGATTCGAGATATGGCTGCAGACTTTGCTGCTAAAAAAGTTGCCCCTGGTGCTGCTGAGCGTGATGTCAATGAAACCTTCCCTGCAGATATAGTTGCAGAAATGGGCTCTCTTGGGTTGCTTGGTATGAATGTTCCTGAGCAATACGGTGGAGCTGGCATGGACATGGTAAGCTATGTATTGGCAATGGAAGAAATATCTGCTGCCTGCGCATCAACTGGCGTGATTATGTCAGTTAACAATTCTTTGGTTTGCTGGCCTCTTGAGGAATATGGTACTGAAGAACAAAAACAGAAATGGCTTGCTCCACTTGCTCGTGGTGAAAAACTGGGTGCTTATTGTCTGAGTGAACCTAATGCTGGAACCGATGCTGCAAACCAGATGACTACTGCCAAGCGCGATGGTGATTTCTGGGTGATCAACGGAATGAAAAATTTCATTACCAACGGTGCATCAGCTGACACTCATATTGTATTTGCCCAGACAGATCCTGAACTCAGACACAAAGGTATTTACGCTTTTATCGTCGATGCCAAGGCAGAAGGCTTCTCAATAATTGCCAAAGAAAAGAAGCTCGGCATTCGCGCTTCTGATACAGCACAACTTGCATTTGATAATGTGCGAATTCCTGCTGACCAGCAACTGGGTCCAGACGGCAAAGGTTTCAAAGTTGCAATGAGTACACTTGATGGCGGTCGTATCGGTATTGCAAGTCAGGCTCTGGGTATTGCGAAAGCAGCTTTGGAAGCCTCGGTTGAATATGCCAAGCAACGTGAACAGTTTGGCAGACCGATAGCAAAGTTCCAGGCTATTCAGTGGAAGATTTCAGAAATGAGCACTCGTTATGAAGCTGCTCGTCTGCTTACTCTTCGTGCTGCATCAATGAAAGATGCAGGGGAGAACTATGGCAAGGAATCTGCGATGGCAAAGTTGTACGCCAGTGAAGCTGCGAACTACATTGCTGATGAAGCTATTCAAATTCACGGTGGAAATGGTTACAGCAAGGAATTCCCTGTTGAACGATATTTCCGTGATGCCCGTATTACCAGTATCTATGAAGGTACATCGGAAGCACAAAGACTTGTAATTTCAGGTTACCACCTGCGATAGGAAGATAAAAAATGGATTTTAGTTTTTCTGAACAACAGACAATGTTTCGCGACATGGTTAAAGATTTTGCAGCCAAGGAAATTGCTCCGATTGCAGAACAGATGGACCGTGAAGGAACAATGCCAGATGAATTGATCGATAAAATGCGTGCCAACGGATTTTTCGGTCTGACATTTCCCGAGCAGTACGGTGGGTTGGGTGTAGATACAACAACCTATGGTCTTGTTATAGAAGAATTGTCAAAAGTATCAGCTGGTGTTGCAGTGATGATAACGGTTCACAACTCTGTTGGATCTTATCCACTTGCAATGTTTGGCAGTGAAGAAGTGAAATCCAACTATCTGCCTCGGATGGCAGCTGGCGAAATTGCTGCATTTTGTGTAACTGAACCTGGTGCTGGCTCTGATGCAGCAGCTCTTTCAACTACAGCAAAAGAAGATGGCGACAACTACATTCTAAATGGTAGCAAAGTTTTTGTTACCAACGGTTCTCGTGCAAGTTTCTTTGTTGTTCTGGCCAGGACTCCAGGAACAACTGACCATAAAACAATTCACGCATTTATTGTTGAAGCGGGTACTCCGGGTCTGACTGTCGGTAAAAAAGAAGACAAGCTGGGGCTGCGTGCATCTGACACTGTGGTAATCGATCTGGAAGATGTTGCTGTTCCTAAAGCCAACCTGCTTGGTAATGAGGGAAGCGGATTTCCAATCGCAATGAAAGCTCTTGATGGCGGTAGAATTGGAATAGCATTCCAGTCCCTTGGAATTGGTCAGGCTTGTTTGGAATCTGCATGCAAGTACGCGTCTGAAAGAGAACAGTTTGGAAAGCCACTTTCCAAACAACCTGTAATTCAGAACAAAATTGCTGACATGGGAACCAGGCTTGAAACTGCCAGGTTAATGGCACTGAAAGCAGCATGGTTAAAAGACAACGGTGAGCCACACAGCAGAGAAGCTGCAATGGCAAAATTGGCAGCATCGGAAGCAGCATGCTATACAGCTGATGAAGCTTTGCAGATTCATGGTGGTTACGGATATATCAAGGAGTATCCAGTTGAACGATTCTATCGTGATGCTCGTATTACTC
>JAAESD010000535.1 GCA_024229695.1 bacterium | reverse complement strand
GACCAGAGAGCCCAGGCAGATGGCAGCTGGCAGGCAATGATTAGTGAAATTGCCGAGCTTAACAAAGAAGCTGATTACCTGTTTATGTTGGATTCGGGAGACATCAACGACCAGGGAAGATATTCAGATCAATTTCATCGATTACATGAAATTCTATCACCGCTGAATGATTTACCGTACCTGGTTGGAGTTGGCAATCACGAAATCAGTTACAATCAGCATCCGGTAGCCAGAGAAAATTGCGCCAAATTTTTGTCGTATCTTGACCCATCGCTGTCTGCTGAAAAATTGTATTATAAAAAAGTGATTGGTGATGTGCGCTACCTGTTTCTGGACGGCACCGATCTGGTTGTTGGCGATAACTGCGAACTGGAATATCCTGACGGTCCGGTACCAGGAAGTCGTGGAGAAAAACAGATGGAGTGGCTGGTCAACGAACTTGCCGATGAAAGTTATGAAATTACTTTTGTTATGGAGCATTTTCCTTTCCTGCAAACATCCAGTGTACACCGCGATGAAGCTCGGACACTTTGGGATTATAAATACAACGGCGTAACCTTCCCGGATATTCTACTCAATGCTGGTGTTGACGTTTTTATGACGGGCCACACTCACACTTTTGAAATCCTGGAACTAATCCGTAACGGTGACCAGGCGTCAATGTCGATTATAAATATTTCAGGTAAACCAAGCGGTAGCCCTGGAAGCATGCGTGGAATGCGTCGACGTGGAATTGATGTTCGCGGTCAGGAAGACCAGTGGTTTTCAGAACGTGGATGGGATATGACCGGCTACTCCGTAAAACAACACCAGGTGATGACTGGCCCCGAAGAAGCAAATCAGTTTGCTGTAATTACGGTAATGCCTGATGGAAGCGTAATTTCGTGGGCTCATTTTATGGACCCTGAAGGTGTGAGAATCAGCAACGCTGTAGTACTTAGATAACTCTTCGGGCGTGAGACAACCTGGATTTCCACCAGCTGTTATCGAGTGAGCTGATTTTTATTTTTTTGCCCCTGCCTGGTGCATGAACAAACCTGTTGTTGCCTATATGCATTCCAACATGGGTGATTACCCTGCTATCGATTTTGAAAAACAGCAGGTCCCCTTTTTCCAGTTTACTCAGAGGGATTTTTTTACCTGTCAAAGATTGGGCAACTGCTTTGCGGGGTAATTTTACGCCAACCTGTTTGTAGCAATATTGAGTTAATCCACTGCAGTCAAATCCCCTTGGCGTTGATCCTCCCCAGACATAATCCAGTCCAATAAAACTTTGTGCCAGATCGCAAACAAGATCTGTGTCACCTTTCTTAACTTGTTTTTCAGGTTGTGATTGTGATTTGGCTTGTTTTTGATTTACTGGCGGCAGTGGACCGCGACGCTGCGTTGCACACCCGGACATCAGTAATAAAATAATTAAGATGCCTGTCAATTTCCGCAAAATAACCAACCCGATTTGTCAAACAACAGAAACTGTACTAAATTAGCTGCTCGTGAGAAGTCGTTCCTCTCAACCCAAAGGAAATATTATGACGGCCGACAAAGAAATTCTCCAGCTTAAAATTGAAAAACTGATTACCGGAGGCGATGGGCTTGCCCGCCATGAAGGCAAAGCAATCTTTGTGCCTGGAGTCATCCCCGGTGAAACTGTATGGGCAAAAACTACATTACGGAAGAAAGGATTTGCCAGAGCAGAAGTTGTGGAAATTCTTGAGCCTTCCGAAGACCGTATAGAGCCACCACTTGGCGACATCGGAACAGCAAGTGGTTGCGGTTTGCAACATATGAACATCGATGCACAGCGTCGTGCAAAAAGAGAAATTGTACTGGACTGTTTCAAGCGTCAAGCCGGTATGGAAATCGACAAAATTCTTGTCGGACCTCAAGCAATTGGGCAGGAACTTGGCTATCGCAATAAAGTCAGAATCACCCGCGATGATACTGGATTCTGGGGTGTAATCCGCCAAGGCACACACGATGTAATTCCAATTGAAGAGCATGGACTGATGCCTGAGTTGTTTAATAAAACAATCTTGCCATGGCTGGTAACTGCTCCACCTGCTGAACAGGCTACCGTCAGACTTGACGGACAAGGCGGCTCTACTGTTGCGTTTTATGCTGCCCCTTCAAAAATCCGCACACTTAAAGCCGTAATCAAAGATTATAAAGGCGAGCCACCTTATGAAGGTTGTGTTGGAATCACTTTCAACAACAGACCTGTTTGGGGCAGAGATCACATTCTGGTCAAGCTTGCAGGCTGCACCTGGCGAGTTCATGCCGGCAGTTTTTTCCAGATTAATTATGCCGTTGCGAACCATGCCGTTGATACTATCAAAGACTGGATGCAGCAGGATGAAATCGGTGGTGAGGAAGCTACCCTTGCCGATCTCTACTCTGGCGTTGGTCTGTTTGCATTAGCTCTTGGTGACAACTTTGGAAAAGTTATCGCTGTTGAAGATGACAAGTTTGCAATCGCAGATTTGAAGAACAACCTCTCACGCAAAGCCGGCATGAAAGATAAAAGCAAAGTCATCCGTGGCGATGTTGAAAAGGTTACCAAACAGTGGAAGTTTGAAACTCCGGGTATCCTGGCTAACGGCTGTGCAGTTGTAGATCCCCCGCGCTCTGGTCTTGGCAAACATGTTACCAATGACCTTCGCGCTCTGGCTCCAAAAAATATTTTCTACATGAGCTGTGACCCTGCAACTCTGGCAAGAGACTGCAAAGAGCTGGCTCTTGATGGTTACAGTGTCAAACGTGCTGAAGTATTAGATATGTTCCCGCAAACCGGGCATGTTGAGACGTTGGTGCAGTTGGTTAAGTAAAGGATTTTCATAATACTCGGTATTCATAATACATGACAAGGAGCCTTCATGAACCATCTGGAAATCTGGGACTGGCTTTTCATCATTGCCTACTTTGCAATTGTTTTTTTTGTGGCCTGGTGGGCATCCAGGGGGCAAAAGGTCCGGGAATCGTCGGCAGGATATTTCCTGGCTGGCCGCAACGTCGGTTGGCTGGTGATTGGAACCTCCCTTTTTGCATCCAACATTGGCAGTGAACACCTGGTGGGGTTGGCTGGGGCAGGCGCCTCTTCCGGTGTTGCCGTGGGGCAATTCGAAATCCTGGCTTCGCTCATTCTCCTGCTTTTGGGTTGGTTCTTTGTCCCTTTCTATCTGCGTAGCGGCGTGACCACCATGCCTGAATTCCTGGAACAACGTTATTGCTCCGCTGCCCGTTGGTACCTTGCCATCATCTCGATTATCGGTTATGTGCTGACAAAAATTTCAGTGACAGTGGCTGCTGGAGGAATCGTTTTCCAAGCCCTGATGGGGCTGGATTTCTGGGTCGGAGCACTGTTAGTTGTTGTGGCCACGGGAATCTATACGGTACTGGGTGGTCTTCGTGCGGTGCTCTATACCGACGTCCTGCAGACTGTGGTTCTGGTGGTTGGCGCTTCGGTTGTCACCATCATCGGATTGAGCGAATTGGGAGGATGGAAAACCATGACCGCGACAGCCGGTGAAGGATTCATGGATATGTGGCAACCCGCTTCCCATCCTGACTTTCCCTGGACTGGAATTTTGCTGGGAGCTCCTATTCTTGGTGTTTGGTACTGGTGCACTGATCAGTATATTGTCCAACGAGTTTTATCAGCCCGCAACCTTGACCAGGCTCGTGGGGGAACAATTTTTGCCGGTTTCCTGAAAATTCTACCTCTGTTTCTGTTCGTTATTCCGGGTATCGTGGCCCACGGTTTAGCCCAATCAGGGCGCATCCAGCTGGACTCTCCCGACCAGGCTTTGCCGGTTTTGATCAGCACACTTCTTCCAGCCGGTCTGCGTGGCTTGGTGGTGGCTGGACTACTAGCTGCCTTGATGAGT
>JAAESD010000534.1 GCA_024229695.1 bacterium | reverse complement strand
TGAGACCAGTAACTTTTATCTTTGCTTCTGAATCTCCTTCTTCTTCATTGAAATGCAGCACTTGGATGATGGCATCCAGGCTTCTCCAGACTGCCTCTATCGATTCTGGTCTAGCTGACCATCTTGTTCGCGATAGAGTACGAAGCTTCAGTGCATTCTCCACTTCTTGCATCGCTTCCTTTAGCTTAGAATGCCGTTTCGTACTCTTCGAGAAGAATGTATAAAGCTGTTGTACGCAGTCAAAGATTTTTGACATCAATGGCGATGCTTCACATGCATGCTCTATCACTAAATTCGTGCCATGTGGTAAGCGCTTAGTGTAGGGGATTCGTCGCCCAAGGGCTTCGCTGACTTTTTGTTGGGCACCTTTGTTGCATCCAGACATGCTTGCCGTTGAATCGTACGTCTGGAACTGAACTGTGGAGAGTGGAATTCCACTTGATTTCAGCCAATCAAGTATATCAGTTGCTTGTCCAGCTCCTGTTTTGTCTTTTGTTTCAGCCACTTTTACCAAACGTTCTTCTGGCTTGCAAGTTTTTGTGTTGATGAATCTTACAGCAACTGATAACTCATCTTGGTTACTGATATCCGGTGTTGTATCAGTCATCACACAACAAATGGACAATAGAATATGCAACATTTACAGTGTACGGAAGTAGTCTCATTCACTTTAACTTTTTTTTCTGAAGTCGTGATTTTACCTGAAATTTTTCCAGAATTTCTATTGGGGGGGTGTTACACCCCCCCCCCCCCCCCC
>JAAESD010000533.1 GCA_024229695.1 bacterium | reverse complement strand
GATGTAATTGATGAGAACTTTGAAGATCAGTCAGCATTTGCAGAAGACATGGCAACATTCTTTGCTTACTTCACACGCGATGCTGAAAAGGGCGACGTAATCGAATTCATGTACTGCCCCCAGGAAAAACTGGTTACAACTGTAAACGGTGAAGAGATGGGAACTATCGACAACTTTGAATTTGTCAAAGCTCTGTGGTCTGTCTGGTTTGCAGAAAAACCTGCGAGCAAAAGCTTGAAAGCTGCTCTTCTAGGAAAATAATTCTGAATAGAGAAAACCACCGGTCAAGTTTGGCCGGTGGTTTATTTTTTTTGTAGCTCCGACAATATCTTTCCTAGACAAACTTGCTTCTTATAATAAACACTTTGTGTGTCTTTGAATTCGAGCTCAGTTTTCAGTTGCTCTACAGTTTTATTGTCTGTATAAAATCCGGAAAGAATTTTTTTGCAGATTCTGCCAATCCTGTTCAATGCTTTTTGAAGAACAGTATTTGTTTCCTCTGTAATAATTGCTTCAAGCTGGTTGTCTCCTGCTGCTGCAAGCCATTCATGCACGCTATCGATTGATTGGCTCGGATTCTTATTATTCAGTTTATAGATATTACGACAGTCATTTCTGGCAACTGCAATTGAGAACCCAATAAGGTCACCTTCAAAACCATTATTTAGTCTTATGTATTCAAGAACGGAAATTATTGTCTCGTGAATAATATCGTCGATATTTATATTATCCTCACCAAAAAACAATTCGACGGATGTTCTTATATGAGAAGCCAAATACTTGTATATCAAATCCCCAGCGCTGTTATTCCCAGCTGCATAATCAGCTATTGAAGATGCAATCGGTTCTTTTTTGTTTGCTGGAGAACCTGGCACCAAAAACTCCTCTGTATCAATGCACTGAAATTATGTACACTTATATAGTAAGTAAGATGCAGCAAGTTGTCCAGATACAAGAAGAAACTCATGACCAAATTGTCATTATTACTGCTATGCTGTTGTGTTGTAGCTGTTTGCGGCTGCGACAACACAATACCTAGCCAGCTGCCATATGATGCCACAGATATTCCAATGAGTGACGATATTGCAAAACTCATTAATCAGCCACCAGCTGAAGTCAATCCTGATTCTGACTATGAGATATATTTAAAAATGTTACTTGTGAAAAATCGTGCTGATAATATCCCAGCTATGTTACCACAATTACATAACTTACTGGAAACTGATCCAACAAATTTAATTTGGATTTGCTGTGGATGTGACTTTCTGAAGGTTCTGCAAGATGAAGCTTATAACAATCTCCTGCAATTGTTACCAAATGACACAGAAAGCCTGGCTGGCCTTTTCAAAATTGCACAACTTAATGTAAATACTAAACTTTCAAAACAATCTTCTGATAAAATATGGAATAGAAGAATGGAGTTGCCACCTGAACAAAGATTATTTTTTACAAGATACTACGCCAAAATATTGTTCAGAAATGGTCAACAAGATAAAGCAATACAATTATTGAAAGATAATATTACAAATGCCAGTTCTGCCAGTAGCAGACTGCTGGAGGCATTTTACTGGTACAGATTGAGTGATTTCTTATATAAAATGGATGATGATAATGCGATCCATGCAGGATTAAGGTGCTGGAAACTTCTGGCGCCATATCCCGAAAATCAAATTAGTGCGACAATTCATTTGGCAAAGATTGTTGCTTCCAGAATGGAGTATGAGGCCTCCATCAGATTACTTGATACGGCAATTGCAGATGCTAACAATGTTGGTAATCTTTTCCTGTCTGCCTCTGCGGCTGTTAAAGCAAGTTCCATCTGCGATAACATGTCACAAAAAAATCTTTCTCTGAATTATAATCATATTTCATTACGAAATGTGATTGAGCTCAAAGATTATGTCAACATTCCCAGAGTTATGGTTAATCTTTCATATTTTCACAGAAATAATGGCGATATAGATTCTTCTCTTTATTATCTCAAGCAGGCTGAACTGTACGTAAACAAATATAATAATGCTGGAAATAAGCTCCTGTTACCAATGCATATGGCAGAGTTTTATTATTTTATTGGCGATTATGCAAAAGCTGACTCTCTAATCAATGTCGCCAACTCAAGATCCAATAAATCTGGTACTACTGCAGTTGATAAGGCTCTGATTTATCTAAACATTATTGAACAAGGTCTTGAAACCAATTCTCCTGATGCAGTTTATAGATCAATAAATAGATTCAAGGAATTGAAACCAGACCTGTACAACAATTTACCTGACCAGAATCTGATTGCGAAATATGAGCTTGCTTCTGCTATATTCTCAATGCAACAGGGAGAATGGCAACTTGCCCAGGATGCCCTAGACAGAGCTGAAACTGCTTTAAATGGAATTAATGCAGAGCAAATGTTATATCGTTTGTCAAACTGCAGAGGAATACTTTCTCTTTCGAGAAATGATATTGATTCTGCAAATAAACATTTTTCAGAGAGCTGTACTCTGGCAAAAACTTCAAGCGCACCAGAGTTGCTTGCCTCCTCTATACTGGCACTTGGCAAAACCATGCTCAAAAAAGGGGAATCTCAAAAGGCTCTTGATTTATTCCTGGGGCATGATTCAGACAACAAACTGATCAGCTTCAAAACAAGGCTGGATATTTTATTAAATACTGGTTTATCTTATCTGGCTCTGGAAAATTATAATGAAGCAATAGCAATACTTGATACTGGGCTGGACCTCTGCGACAACCTGTCGCCTGCCGATATCAAAGCAAGTCTGTATATTGCCAAAGCTAACTGTGTTATTGATTCCAATCAGAAGTTGGCAAAGGAATACCTTTTTTCAGCAACAAAAACAATGCATGAAACCAGCAACAACCAGCGCCATGGATACAACTATGAAATATTAAAACAGATAGCTGGGCTTACAGCAAAAGCGGACATGAAGCTGAATAACAAAATGTCTGGTCTGAATTCACTCAAATCAGTTCTTAACATATTGCATCAAGTAGAACTTGCTGATCTGCCAGCTATTTCAACTATCTTCTACCTTGCTGGTGAAGATCAATCGTACTGTTGGTATATTAATAATGGATTTGTAACATTAAAGCTTCTTCCTGGAAATAAAGAACTCTCACTAATTGTGGAATCCATTGTTGCAAACCCTGAATCCTCAATACTTGGAGCTTCTCTGGTGCTTCCAGACAATATGGAAACTGACAAATTGTGTATCATTCCAGACCAGATGCTAAGTGCTATACCGTGGTATGCTCTTCCTGTATCGGATACTGAGCTCATTATTGACAAACTCACATTGGTTGAATTGCCTTTATGGACACACCTTGATAATGACTATTGCGATATTGAAAACCCAAAACTTCTGGCAATCGGGGTCAATACAGCAGCAGATTTACCTGAACTTAATGAAGCTGAAACAGAAGCAAGAGCAATCTTTGACTTCTGGCCAGCAGAATCAGCATTGTTGCTTACTGGCGAAGATGCCAATCTTGGAAACAGCCCGGAATCATTACTATCAAAATATCAAGTAATTCATATTGCCAGCCATGTAACAGTTCACCAGGGAATGTCATCCCACTCAACTATTCGTCTCGCTGACGCACATAAATCCTCACCACTTACAATTACAAGTATTTCAAATATGTCGCTTGACGCTGAACTTGTTTACTTGTCGTCTTGTGAATCGAGCCGTGTTATTTCATCGAATGGAACTATGACAAGTTTTACCTCTGCTTTTCTGGAAGCAGGAGTGAACAATGTAATAGCATCATCAACAAGGATTGACGACCAATTTGGAAAACAAACAGCTGAGCTGTTTTATCAATTTTGGACTGATGGATACACAAAACCCGAAGCGTTGCGAAAAGCTTTGTTAACGCAACGCAACAACCGCAACTGGGCTGATACCAGATTTTGGGGGTTTCTTAAAATTTATGGACGCTTCAACTAGCCACCACCACCAGTACCATCACCTTGTCCATCAAGATCCCAATTTGAAAAGTGATTGGTGTAAAAGCTGACGCCATGCTCTGAAGGCTGCAACATCTCCAGATCAAAAAACATATAATAATCTGGATCGTTCTGATCAACATCCAGGCAGAACTTGATATACTCACTACTTTCATCCAACCAGGGAGGATAGCAAAAAGTAACAGTTACAGGTTTGTTGAACTGAAGATCTGGGTAAAGTTTGTAAACAGAAGCCAGTGGTGTTCCTTCAATATATTTTGGAACATGAATTTGCAACTCTATGGCCTCTGGCGCAGGCTCAGAATTGCTTTCATATTCAGCAGAACAATTTGCCGGAATCACAATACTGAATTCATAACCAGCTGGCCAAGAATCTGGAGTACCAGCAACGATTCCGCCTTCTGACAAATTAACAACGCCGGTGATTATGTCCCAATCGTCATGAGAGGCTGACTCCCAGACATGGGCAAGAAATTCCTGAACTTCCGTGTCATCCAACGTCAGATTTGATTGGAAAAGAATTGAAGCGTCATACCTTTGAGCTTCGATTGGTGTGGGCGCAGTTGTTTGTTCCTAGCATGACATAGTAAACAACAGCGCAGCAGTCAGCAGTAATAATACTACTTTTCTCATGGTGTCCTCAGCTTTCGTGCAAGTCAATGGTGTCAAATAATTAGCTGTTGGCTTTTTTCCATCTCAGTAGAAACAAACTTCCAGCCGAAAAAAGCCCAAACACAATGAGTATTCTTGCAAAAACAGCTGAGTTCTTTACCCTGAATTGAGCAAATTCAGAGAAACTACCATGGCGGAACGAAATGCTCCATCCGCCTATTGGAGACAAGTCACCAGGAATAGATTTCAAGTAAGCAGTTATGTTGCTCTCTGCTGGTAAATGGGGAATCATTATTCTGTTTTTATCAGTTTTCACACTATGCTGCCAATCGCCTTCAGCAGACTCCAATCTCAACAGATATCCAGTTGCTCTTTTAACAGGAGCCCAAGCAAGATTTACCTTGCCTCCAGTAATGACCTCAGAATCAACAGGCATAAAAAATCCTGATTTATCCAGCCCGCGATCTACTTGATTAGCATTTTCCTGAATTGGTAGCATAAACATTAAAACAAGGCCGGCAGCAATTGCCATTGTTCCCATACTTGCTACAAATCTTGTAGCATACCTTTTTACAGGAGAAGCATAAACAGGCTTCTTAATCTGAAGGGTTCCATTACTTAAACCACTTGCGAGAACTGAATCAAGTTCTCTGATTTGATTACACTTTTGGCACAGGGTGAGGTGATTCCCGAGTTTAGTTTTTAAGTCCGGATCAACTTCCGGACAATCGTACTGCCACAACTCTTGACCCAGTTCTGGCTCGATACATTCAAAATTTAAATAATTTTTAATTCCCACGATTCACCTCACCCCTAATACACTTAGGGTAATAATTTTGTCGATACTTTCTTATCGCCACCTAGGGAACAAAAAAAGCTGGGTCATTATGAAAATTATTTTTGTTTTTGAAAAATAATTTAGGATAAAAAAATACCATCGGCCCTCACAACCGATGGTATCTTTATAAAGTAAACAGAGTTACGCCAAATAGAGCCACTGCAATCCCAGCTAATATTGCTGCAATAATACTATACAAAATTGCAATCCCAACCCCCCGCCAGAAGGTTGTGCCAAGTATCCAGGCAAAACCAACAGCCGAAAGTAACAGTGCAACCAGTGATCCGGCAACATGAGCTGATAGCCCTACTCCATGTAAGAATGAGGCAACAACCAGTGCCAACAGGCAAGAAAATAACCCAGTTCGCTTAGCACCCATTGCAGCAGCAGCAATTTTAACTGGCAACGCAGTTATATATAGTGCCACAAATATTCCGAGTAGTATTAGAACCAGATCCACTCTTACCTCCTACATGCCGTATTTCTCGATAATACCCTTCTTGTCCAGACCTATTATACCATACTTTTGCCCAACTTTGGCAAAAGCTTTTACAGCTTTGTCGATGTGTTCCTTTGTATGTGCAGCAGAAAGCTGAACTCTTATCCTGGCAGCTCCAGCAGAAACAACCGGGAAAAAGAAACCGACAACGTAGATTCCTTCGGCATACATATCGCGAGCCATGTCGTTTGCAAGCTTTGCATTGAATAACATAACAGGAACAACAGGAGTATTGCCTTCACGGATACAAAGCCCCGCTTTAAGAATTTCCTCGCGGAAATATTTTGCATTCCATTCCAGAGTATCTCGTCGTTCTGTATTTTCAGTCAGCAAGTCAATCACCTTGATTGAACCTGCAACAATGCTTGGTGCCATTGAATTTGAGAACAGATAAGGTCTGGCCTTCTGTCTACATAATTCAATTAACTCCTTGCGACCGCTCACACAACCGCCGCTTGCACCACCAAGACCTTTTCCAAATGTGGTGGTAATCAAGTCAATCTTGTCCATCACATTGAAATGCTCATGAGTACCACGACCAGTTTTACCAATGAACCCTGAGGCGTGTGAGTCATCCAGGAGAACCATCGCGTCATACTCATCGGCAAGAGCACACAGCTCATCCAGCTGAATCAAATCGCCGTCCATAGAAAAAACGCCGTCAGTTACAATCAACCTGGTACGTTTATCCTGGTGCAGTTCAAGTTTTTTGCGCAGGTGCTTCATATTCATGTGTTTGAAAGTGTCGTACTCCGCGGAGCAAAGCCTGATACCATCAACCAACGATGCGTGAATCAGTCTGTCGGCAATGATTACATCTTCCGACCCAAGAACAGCTTCAAAAACACCAGCGTTTGCATCCATACAAGACGGGAAAAGCAGAGTGCTTTCCATGCCAAGAAATGCAGACATTTTATCCTGAAGTTCTCTATGGATATCTTGAGTTCCACAGATAAATCTCACTGAGCTCATGCCATAACCACGAGCATCAAGTCCTGCGTGTGCAGCAGCTACTACATCGGGATGACTGCTCAACCCAAGGTAGTTGTTGGAACAAAAGTTCAAGACTTTTTCCTGTGGTGCACCCTCAGGGAATTCAACTGTGATTTCTGCGTCTTG
>JAAESD010000532.1 GCA_024229695.1 bacterium | reverse complement strand
ATCAATCTTAACAAACGGTGATGCTGTATGACTGCCATATCCAGGCTCAAAGGATTCTGTTGCATACTCCCAACCATCTTGATTATTGATATCATTCTGGTCAAACTTTATATTCCAAGTCCATAAGGAATTATCATTTCTGTCTTGATAGGTTTCTGTATGTGTTCCTACACCTACATAAAGCATTGCATCTGTAACTGATACACCGGGATTAAACGTAAACGACTCACCTGGCCGTAATAGTCTTTCCCACCTAAATGGTTGGTCCTTCCATTGGGGTGTATGACTAGCCTGAGCATTCGCTCTGCTCCAAGCGTGTAGACCAGACCTCGGTCCAACATCAACAAACCAATCATTATAACCCTCTGAAAGTGACCCGAAACCATAACTTCTATTTTTAAACTCATCGTGTCGGTCTAATGTAAACGACTGAGGCACATTCGCTGCTGGTATTGGAGCAGTTGGATTAGATGCAATGAATAGACTTACTGGGTTACCATCTGCGGCAACATCTTTGGTAAACAACACTTCTTCGTTACCCTCATCATAGAGGTCTATTATGTTTGTTGTTGGGTGATATCTCCACGACACAAGAACACCTGCCATAGCAGATGTAGTAGTTGACGCAGAATATCTTGTAGCGCCTGTATTGACCGTCCAACTACCAACATTATCTGAATGTGTCCACTGAGCAGTTGATGTCCATTTCAAAGATGCTGAAGTAGCATCTTGCCAGTTTGCCTGTCCGGTTGCTGTACCGGTGTAGTCAAACATATGCCATTGAACAGCATCGTTACCAGTATCAGTTGGTGTTGTAAATTTCAGTTTGTGTCCTGGCCGCAAAGTAACATTTGTTTTTAGTACATCACCCTCTATTAGTCCATCTCTCCATAACTGATTAGTTGATGAACTTGTACGATGAGCGAATGTGTACACATAGTCTCGTTGGACAAACTGAGGTATTAGTACAGTACCCTGAGCACCAGAGTCTATGCCAAACGCAGCAGAGATTGTCTTATTACTTCCATCTTCAGCCGAAATCGCTTCAGCAACCAGATAGTCCATACCAGAGCTTATCTCAAACAGTCTGAGTTTGTGGTCACCAGAATCATATCTCAAAGCAAATACTGAACTGTTTGGTGTGTACCACCAATCAGAAGCATTAGTAGGACCTACATTAAATCCTGTTGTATGCAACCCAGAACCAATATTATAAATATTATCCGAATTACCATTAAACCTTAACTTCTTTGTCCAATTATCGGCATGGAAAGAAGTATCGCTACCTGATGCACTGGCGTTCGGAGTAGGTACATATGTAGTAGCACCTGCCCAGATACCAAGACACATATCTTTCGGGCCGGTTCCCACAGTCCAAATCAATTCTTGCCCAGGTTGTAATTCTGTTCCCCAATAGTATGGGTTTTTATCTACATCAGCCGCTTGGTGTGTAGTAAATGTTACTTGGGAACCTGATGCAGAATTGCCGTTGCCT
>JAAESD010000531.1 GCA_024229695.1 bacterium | reverse complement strand
TGACCTGATTATAAACGGAGCAGTAGGTAAGAAAGGGCATATCGTCGCTTTTGAAGAACAGATTGGAAGTCATGGAGGACTTGGTGGCTCCCAAAATGAACCGTTTATAATTTTACCGACAAGTTTTGGAACTGAAAGCAGCGATCTGCGGAGCCCAGAAGATTTGTACAGACACTTTATTAGCAGGAGATAAGTTTCCCACAAATGGAAAAGCTCCAAACTCACTTCAATATCTGTTATAATAAGTTCAAATTATTTGACCACGAAAGGCCATCTTATGAATAAGTTTGTCATGTTGTTTTTGTTGCTCTCAACTACTTTGTTTGCCACCGAATATCCAGCGGGACTAGTGGGGCATTGGACTTTTGATAACCCAGATGATTTAACAGTGGCAACAGTTGGCAACGATCTTGTCCTGAGTGGTTCCCATCAAGTTGTGAGTGGTCCTGAAGTTGGGGATGGCGCTTCACAGATTGGTGTAGGCAGTTTTTATCGATGCTACCACGATATCTCCGGTAATCCTGACTGGGTAAACAATTTTACTATTGTGATGGATGTAAAAATTCCATCAACTGGGCAATACTACGCTCTCTATCAAACCAACTACAATAACAGCAACGATGGTGATTGGTGGATAAACCCAAATGCAGCAGTTGGAGTTAGCGCAACAGGCTATTCTGATCCTGTGATTCAACCGGGGCAGTGGTATCGGTTGGCAATTTCTGCTGCTCTTGGTAATCACTATGATTATTATCTGGATGGACAGTTAATACACAATGGTGGGCAACAGGACTACGATGGCAGGTTTGCGATTTATTCAGAAAGTAATGGCAATCAGGTCCTGTTTTTTGCCGATGAAAATGGCGAAGAC
>JAAESD010000530.1 GCA_024229695.1 bacterium | reverse complement strand
TTTAATATTCGTAGTGGCGCAGGTAATTCATTCCGAAAAAACCATTCAACTGTAGGTATGATTCCAAACGGTGCAAAAGTTGAGAACAGGATGCAAAGCGAGTTTATGACCAGTGGTCAAATGGCCTGGTTACTGCACAGCCCAGATTTTTCGACAGCTCAAAGTGTAACAAATGCCATTAATAAAGTCTTTGGTGGGAAAGTTGCCAAAGCTCAGGATGCACAGCGAATCGTTGTGAATGTTCCAGAATCATTTATTGAATATCCAGTCGATTTTATTTCGCGTATGGGATCAATTTCTGCTGAAAGTGATCAGGCAGCTCGTGTAATTATAAATGAGCGTACCGGGACAATCATTGTTGGTGAGGGAGTGGTACTGCGTGCAGCAGCTGTTGCTCATGGTAATCTGAAAGTTGTAGTGAATACCTCTTATGATGTATCTCAACCAAATTCATTTAACGAGAGTGGTCAAACAGTCGTAACTCCGGAAGTTACAACAGATGTTGAAGAGAACAATGCATCAGTTATTCACATTCCATATACTGGAACAGTCTCAGATGTTGTCAGGGTCCTCAATGAAGTTGGCGCAAGCCCTCGAGATATAATTGCAATTTTACAAGCACTTAAACTATCCGGTTCAATGCAGGCTGAACTGGTAATTATGTAAGGTGAGCAATTGAAGATTCAGAACGGCATTCAACCTGCAGTTAATAAAGTCGATACGACGCAAATCGATCAGCAAAAGATTAAGAAAATTGCTGTTCAATTTGAATCGCTGTTGATGAACACAATGCTCAAGACAATGCGCTCGACAATACAATCTTCTGGATTAATTGATAATGAAGGTGAAATCAAGCATTACCGTGAAATGCTCGATACTGAATATTCAAATGCATTGGCTGGTAACGGAAATGGTTTAGGTATTGCCGATATGATAATCGAGCAATATGCAAAACCTCCTGTTTCAACTGCTGGCTCGGGCACTGAAATGTTGCCAATACCAGAACAACGGATTCCGCTTGAAAAAGCAATTTCTGCATATCACGATGAATCCGGGAAGCCGCTTCGTCAGATCGCACTGGATACAAATTCTGCTCTTGCAGATACTCTGGACAAATATTCTGTAGAAATTGATGCAGCTGCAAAAACAACCGGTTTAAGACCAGAGCTAATCCTTGCTGTGATAGATAAAGAGTCGGCTGGGAAAGCAGATGCGTTATCAAGCAAAGGTGCATCGGGATTAATGCAATTAATGCCGGGAACAGCCAAAGAAGTTGGCGTTATCGATCTTTTGGATCCTGCCCAGAATATTACCGGTGGGGCCAAATATCTTTCGAAAATGCTTGATAGATTTGATGGAAATCTGGAGCTTGCACTGGCCGGCTATAATGCTGGACCTGGTAATGTTGAAAGAGCTGGTAACGCAGTGCCAAAATTCCCGGAAACTGAAAATTATGTCCAACGAGTCCAGTCTACATATAAGAAATTATGTAACGATGTAGAATTGTCTCCGGTGAAAAAGAAGGTTATGTAATGAATGTAATTATTAAACAAAAACGCATAACTGCAGATCAAATAAGCAAATTAGAGGGCTTACTCAGTGCGGAAACGTTTGAGTATTGCAGATTACACAGAATTGCGATAAAGCAAAATAGTTATTTACGCAGACGTGACGTGAAACGAATTGAACATAATGCTCAGGAATGGGCCAAGTACCTTCCGCTTGCTGAAAATGCCAAAATGGGCAGAGAATCAATGCTCAGAGATGAAATTGGTTTCAGTGAAAAACACCTTAATAGCATAAATATCGACGATTTGAAGAAACTGGCAGGGAGTTTGCCAGGTAGTTTCTGTGAAACATGGGATAAATGGAAGTCATCGATTGCAGATCTTGAACGTCAGAACAGCTTGAATGGAGTTCTAGCTCATTTTTGTCTCGAACTAGTTTCAGATGAGCTTGGCGCAATTAGAGAAGATTGTTCCGACGAACAGGATTGTTATGATACCCAGGGTGAAATCCCTGGAGGCAGAATTAATAGCGTAATTACGCGCAGAGCCTAGTGGAGTTAAAATGAGTCTCAATAGTATAATGAATTCAAGCTTAAGCGGGATGTATCTTGCCAGAGCCGGACTACAGACTACGAGTCACAATATATCCAATGCAGGAACTGCAGGGTTTTCCAGGCAGGAACTAATGGTTGGCAGCCGTCTCGGTGCCAGCACTTCATATGGATACCTTGGTGATGGTGCAGAGGCAACTGGTGTACGCCGAATGACAGATTTCTTTCTTGTTGGCAGAATGCGAAGCCAGGGTGCACGCCTGACTTATTATTCACAAATGGATACAACTCTTTATGACATAGAAACTGTTATGGGGTCGGTTGATGGCGGCGGTGTCAGCAGTGCGATAAACGATTTTTTCTCATCATGGAACGATTTGGCAACTCCTCCAGCAAATGATGTTTTAAGACAATCTGTTCTGCATAGCAGTCAACGTCTTGCCGAAGAATTTAATAATCTTGCAACTAATCTGAATAACCTTGCGGATGATCTGGATTCACAAATAGAGTCTGGCGTAGGGGAACTTAATGCTCGTCTGGAAGCTGTTGCAATTCTGAATCAACAAATATTGACAGCTGAAGCTGGTTCATCGATTGCCAATGACTTACGAGATCAGCGCGAACTGCTATTAGGTGAAGTTGCTGCTTTGACGGATATTGATGTCCAAAGTCGTAACGATGGTACAGTAGACGTTATTATCAATGGTAGAGCAGTTGTTGTACGCAACGAAGCAGAGCTGCTAACCGTTCGTCGTGATGAAGGCTCTAATGGAGAGCCTGGCAGATTCATAATTACAGCAGGGAATCGAGGACAGGAAATTTCAGTAGGTCAGGGACATATTTCTGCATTACTGGAATCTCGAGATGAAAATGTACTTGGCGCTTTGGATAGTCTTAATGAAGTCGCTGCCACATTTATTGATAAAATTAATGAATTGCATGTTCAAGGTGAAACTCACAACGGTCATGGAGTGATGTTCTTCACAGGTACAAATGCTTCAAACATGCAAATCAACACTGCAGTTGAAAATGATCCGAATTTAATTGCAACATCTCGTGATGGTTTTGAAGGTGATACAGATCTGGCAAAAGAAATTGCTGCAATGTCCAATACTGCTTTTGATGAGAACGGCAATACTTTGGGTAACATTTTCACCGGAATGATTGTCGATTTCGCATCTAGAAGTGGCAGTAGTCAATTTATGGTCGAGAGCCAAATGCAGGTTGTTAGTTCTCTGGAAAACAGGATTGAAAGTTTACGGGGTGTCAGTATGGATGAAGAGGCTGCTAATATGTCTCGATACCAGAACGCATATGACGCATCTGCCAGAATGGTTTCTGTGGTGCAGGAAATGTTCGACACTTTGTTCCAAATGGTTTAGGCAGGAGATAAGCAATGAGGGTTACAGATAATTTACTATCAAATATGGTCCTTCGCGGAAGTCAGAGGAATCTTGCAACACTGGCAAGACTGCAGCGAGAGGGTACAACTGGCAGTAGAATTAATAGTTATTCCGACAGCCCTTCCGGGGTAGGAACAATTCAAAGATATAATACTTTGATTAGTCAAAATGATGGCTATCAGCGAAATGTTGGCAGAGCCAGAGTGTTTAACAATGAAACTGATATGGCCCTTCAAGATTTGCTGACGGTACTCCAGGATGCTAGAGAGCTGGGGATTCAAGCAACTTCTGAAACCCTTAGCCATGCAAATCTTAATATCATTGGCACTGAATATAGTTCTCTTATCAATGAAGCTCTATCAATTATGAATCGCTCAGTTGAAGGCAGTTCGCTTTTTGCTGGTTATCAGACCGGATCAAATCCATTTGTGAATAATAATGGTGAAGTTTATTATCAGGGTGATTTAGGTGAAATGATTGCTCAGGTTGGACCAAATTCAGAAGTTGTTATTAACATTCCTGGGTCCGAAATACTCGGTTCTGATCTATCGCTTTTGACCGGTTCAATGGACATGGCACTAGATCTGGAGCTCGATACACAATTAACAGATTTATCTCTTGGTCAAGGATGGAGCAGCGGAATAATCACTATTACTGCTGCAAGGGGAGAACCGTTTGAGGTTGATCTTTCCGGAGCTGATACTATTGAGGATATTATAGCATTATTACAAGATGCAGGTCTCGAGGCAGAAATAAGAAGTGATTATACCGGACTTAAAATAACTGATCCGGATGGTGGCCCACTTGTAATTGCAGAATTTGAATCTGGCTCTACAGCTGCATCACTTGGTATCCTTGGTAGCAGCGATGATGGTGTCATAACCGGGTCCGACATCAGGACTCAGGTGACCTGGGACACGCCTCTGGTTGATATTTCTTCGCTAAATGTTGCTGAAATTTCCGAGATGGAAATAACTATTGATAGCACTACAATTAGCATGGATTTTTCTGGTGCCACAACTCTTGCTGATATAAAAACAATTTTTGACGATGCTCTTTCTGCTGCCGGGATTCCAGCACTGGAGATGTTCAT
Source organism: bacterium (assembly GCA_024229695.1). GTDB lineage: Bacteria > Krumholzibacteriota > Krumholzibacteriia > LZORAL124-64-63 > LZORAL124-64-63 > JABIBH01. Next base: position 5,938 of record JAAESD010000530.1, on the reverse strand, counting down.
TGATGGCGACGGCATTTCCATAAGTGTTGATAACGGAACCATATTTACAATTAGTAACCCGCCCGGATTTACAACCGCCACTGCTCTGGGTCTTGAAGGAACAGGAAGCCCAGCTAGACTTTTCAATACTTTGAACGAGTTTGTTCTTGCCTGCAATTCGTATGACACAGATAGAATTAAAGACTGTTTGGACGAACTTGATGCTATTGAGAAGCATATTTTACAAATGGAAGTTTCTGTCGGTAATCGCGGCAGTATTTTAGATGGAATGGAAGATGCAGCGATGCAACGCAACATTAATTTGCGGACAAATCTTTCCAGCATATCTGATGCGGACATGGTTAGTGTTGCATCGGATCTTGCTCGCGCAGAGACCGCATATCAATCGAGTCTGATGATTTCAGGAAGACTCCTGCAAACAAGACTCTTTGACTACCTTTAGGAGGAAAAAAGAATGAGTAAAAATGAGATTATTTTAGAATCGGGGCTAATTGGTCTTCCAGCATTGAAACGTTGGACCTTATTGGAATCAGATACTGAATTACCGATAATGTGGCTACAGTCCCTTGATAATGAGGGATTTAAGCTCCCTGTATCTGATCCTGACCTTTTTAGTGATTCATTCAAGCCGAATATTCCTGGAAATGCATTAAAACATTTTACTGGAGAATCAGATATTGTTGTACTGATAGTCACAACTATACCTGCAGATGGTGGAATCATTACTGGTAACCTGGCTGCTCCATTATTAATCAGCGCTTCGAGTAAAACTGGGGCACAAATAATTCAAGAAGACAGCAAATATTCCATGCGCCAACCGATTGATATTTCATCGTGGAACAAATCGCAGGCTGCTTCAGAAGACAAAATAAAGGTTGCAGAATCTCTTGGTTCAGAGCAAACTGATGAAGTTGTAGTCTACGTCTGAGGCATTGCTAACAGCCGAGACATGGAGGTCACGTGCTAATATTGAGTAGAAAACGAAATGAAAAAATCATGATCGGTGATGACATATCGATTATGATTGTCGATATACGTGGCGATCAGGTCCAGATAGGCATTGATGCGCCTAGATCTGTGCCAGTACATAGATATGAAATTTATGAAGATATTAAAAAGGCTAATGTTGAAGCGGGTAATTCTACTTGCGATGATGAAGCTTTGAAAAAACAAATACGTAAATACAACGACAAATAATTATGCTTGTTTATTGATACAATATCCACTGTTATGTTTTTCTACAGTTCTTATTTTGTTTTTAGCAATCTCTTGACCAACAGATGTCATCTCTAATTCCAGTTTAATCATAAGTACAGGATCTTCAGTTTTCATTCTTGAAATTTCAGATAAAATACTGGCTGGAATATTTATGGTATTGAATTGCGAATATTTGTCGGTAATGTTTTTTAAAATCGGTTCACGAGAATGTAATAACTCTATGCATTCTTTATAATTACCATCTTCTACGTTAGTATATAGCTTGTCGTTTATTGTTTTTAACTCTATTGCCAGGTTTTGCATTTACTGCCTCATTTATTAACTGGTTACCGGTTCCGGTACATTAGTAGCAGGAATTGCGCCAGAGTCTATGCTTTGTTGTAACTTGTCTGCCTGATTCGGGTCGGATAGTTTTTTCCACGCTTCATGAATTGGTTCAATTGTTGTCAGAACAGTTTTGATGTGACTGACATCATTATCTATCAACAAAGCAAGATTTTCTCTGAACATAAAGCTATACAGAGAATCCAGGTTTGTTGCTATTTCTCCACCCACTTCAAAATCGAGATTATTACGCAATTCAGTTATGATTGACTGTGCCTTGTTTATGCAATTGTTTCGTCTGACTATATCATTATCCTCAATAGCTGTACGTGCCTCATTAATAGACAGAACTAAATGGTCATAGATCATAACAATAATTTTCACCGGACCAGCACTTGTGGCAGCGGTTTTTTTATAATGTTGAATTCCTCTTTCATACATCATGTTATTACTCCATTCCTAGCTAGAAAATGCAGACAGATAGTTGCCTTGAGCATTAAAGCCGGCAATTAACTGTTCCATTGCATGAAATTTTGCTGCAAGCATTTGTTCGTAGCTATCAAGACTTTCCTGGTACCTCTCAATTGAGGTCTCATTTTGTTCGATTCGATTATTAAATGAATCGTTTGAATATTTAAAAATGCCATCAACAGAATCTGTCATGTCGTCAAGGGCAATTCCCAGTAAATACACTGGCCCTGAACTTACTTCATTACTGACAAACAGGTTCTGTACGCCGTTGTAATCATCAGCCAGCATTTCATTAAATGTAGTGCTGTCAAATTCAAGCAAATTATTTTCGCTCTGCTTTATTCCAATCTGATACAACATTGATATATCCATACCCTCTAGTGAGTTTGTCATTATCATATTGATTCGACTGGATACTGAGCGAAGAATTGAGTTTCCGCGTAAATCTGCGCCTTCAAGCTTTTGGTCTTCCATATAGTTATACAAAGCATTGTAGGCATCAACGAAACTTTGAATCTTTCCTTCGATTGCTTCACCATCGGTAGAAATAATCAATTCTGTGGACTGCCCCACGTCAGCAGAGAGGAGGTTAAGAGAAATGCCTGTCAGGGCACTAGTAACACTGTTGGTCTGGGAGGAAACCGTTACAGTATCAATAATAACTTCCGCATTGCTTGCTGTCTCAATTTCTGAGAACACAGGAGCAGTCCCGCCTGAAAGATTTGGCAATACTGTAAAAGCATTGTCAGTACCGGTTTCAGAAGAGGTGAGAACTAAATGATAGCCACCGGTTTCATTGCCATCATAAATAATAGAGGCATTAACCGCGAGACCAGAATTGTTGATGGCAGTTCTCAGACCATCTAAAGTGTTATTTTCAGAGTCAATGGTGATATCGGTTGACACACCGTCTATTACAATACCAACAGCTCCAGTACCAACTGGAGTGCTTAAGCTGTCAAAACCTTGTGAAATACTTTTCTGAGCATTTGCTAAAGCGTTGACTGTAATATCGTAGGATCCTGGGGATGCGAAACTTGATGCAGTTGCTGTGAAGATACTTTCATTCGCAGAAGTAGCTGTGAAAGCTCCAAAATCGGATCCAGAGTCCAGGTCCTGGACTGTGGCCATTAATTCAGAACAATATCCTTTGAGGATATCCACTGCCTTTTGTTGCGATTCATATAAGTCGTTCTGTGCCTGAAGCCGGTACATTGGTTGACTTCTGACCGCAAGTAGCTGGGCTATAATTGATCCGGTATCAAGACCAGAAGCTAAACCACCAAATGAAATGACGCTCATGATATCCTCCCAGATTGAGCAATAATTTGCAGTGGGGAAATTAATCCCCACTACAAAATGTCATGGTCCTATTGGAACAAGGAGAGAGCCAGTGCTTGTGACTGGTTTGCCTGTGCCAGAACCGAAACGCCTGCCTGTTGCAGGATTTGATTGTTTGTCATCACTGAAGTCTCATAAGCGAGATCGGTATCTCGAATTCGAGAGTTTGCTGCTGCGATGTTTTCAATTGAGTTTGCAATTGAACGCATTGCAGATTCGAATCTGTTTTGGGCTGCACCAAAACCAGCTCGAGATGAAAGCACAATGTCAAGAGCTCCATCAAGAGCAGTCACTGCCAGCTGAGCATTAGTATTGTCTGCACCAGTCAAATCGGAAGCAACAACACCTAGTGTAGTAGCATTAGTTGCTGTTGTTAGATCAACAGCAATTGCATCCGCGGCTGTTGTACCAATACCAACTTGTATGTCAAGACTTCCAGCGGTACCATCAAGCAATGCGATACCATTAAAATCTGTCGAAGTACTAATTCGATCGATTTCAGCAGACAGTGCCTGGAATTCATCATCAATGTAGCCACGCTCGGTTGCTCCCAAAGTTTCATTGGAAGCCTGTTGAGCAAGCTCACGCATACGAATTAGTATGGAGTTGACTTCATCCATTGAACCCTCAGCAATTTGAACCATGGAAATACCATCAGCAGCATTTTTTGATGCTTGTCCGAGTGCACGGATGTCGGATTTCATACCCTCACTAATAGCAAGGCCAGCTGCATCGTCAGCTGCACGGTTAATTCTGAGACCAGAGCTGAGACGCTCCATTGATTTGCTCACAGTGTTACCTGTATTCCACAAGTGACGCTGAGCGTTGATTGACGCTATGTTTGTGTTTATTCGCATTCTGTTCCTCCTTGAATGCTTCAGGCATCCTTGCCTGATTTGCTCCGAAACTGAGCATTGGTTTGAAGGTCAGGTGTCATTATGACTACCGCCTTCTTCAGCCTCAAATCTCGGAACCGTTCCGGATTGAGACCATGACTGAATGTGATATCGACATGCTTCTGTGAGAACTTTAGTTTTATTTTAAAAAAATTTTGGCTTAATATTTAGGTTGTTAGACGAGACATTATTAAATGCAAAATTATATATTAATAAGCTAAAGTATGAAAAATTGCTGACGATATATATAGTCACAATATATGAGGCAGCCTTGAAAAGTGGTCCATCTATTGCTAGAATAGGGAAACAGAGTTATTGAGAGATATCCACGGGAAGGTTAAGATGTCGACAAATAAGATTAACCAAGCAAATATCAACGCTAACCAGCAGTTGAATAATTTCAAAAAAGTTGATTCAGATAAAAGTACAAAGACTGGTAATGATAGTTCAGTCAAATCTGGAATCGATCAAGCCAGAATTGCTTCGGAAAAGCTTGATATTTCTTCTAAGGCGCATAACCTGCAGAAACTAAAAGAGATAATGGAATCTGGCAGAGCTGCACTTGCGGAAGAGCCACCCATCAGAGAAGATAAAGTAGCAGAAGTGAGGCAGAAGCTGGCTGATGGTTTTTATCAGTCTGCAGACGTTAAAGCAGAGGTTGCTGCAGAGCTTAGTAGTCTGATGAGTAGAATGGATAAGCTGCTAAAGTAGTCTGAAGACATTAGAATTACAGCCTGCTCTTTATAGGGTAGGCTGTTTTTTTACCACAAACTTGTTGCATCACACGGTAAATAATCTTACAGTTACAGAAATCGTGCTTCGTGACTACCACTGAACAATGGAGGTTTGTGGTTTGCATGATTCAGTAGACAAGGTTATACCATCGACAACAGTTCTGATTTTATCTGATAATTCTGTGGATATTGCCGTCGATGTTGATACTTCCCAGGTAACTTTAAGTAAAGCGAAAACTGTTACTGCCAGTCAATATGATTGTGTACCACTTGTTGTAATTATATGCCCCAAAGATGATTATCCGGAATCCAAACTGCTGGATTTGATTACTTACTTTGAAACCACCATATCTCACTGTGTCCCTGTTTTATTGTATGACCAAATCGATGCCTCATCTTTGATGAGTATGATTCGTAGTGGTTTGTTTGAGGCAGTGTCAACAAAATCGGACTCTGAACACCAGAAATCTGTATTTGCACGGGCTATTGCCACTGCAGAGGCAAGGGTTGCAGCAATACTTCTTAATCAGCAACACAAGTCCACAAGCAAAATGATGCTCGAACATAGAGATTCGTTGAGGAAGAGGATTGAGAAAGCAGATGATGGGCTTGTTTCTTCCCATAATAAACTTGAACGGACTTTAACTGAGCTTAATGATCAGATGGCGCAGCTGTCGTTGCTTTATAAATTTGGGCGCGAATTAAGTAGTGCCAGCAACTGGGACAAGACCCTTGAAAATATGCTTGAGAATCTGGCAGGGTTTGTCGAGGCGAAAGGGGCAGCATTGGTTCTGCGCCCTTCACCTGAATCTCCATTTTCTCCAAGGAAAACATTTCAATGGGATGAGCCGAATCTCCAAAAAATGCTGGATCGACTTGAGTCAGAGAGAGAAAAACTGTCGGGTGATAAGGTTGCATCTCATGGAATATTCCTTGTTAAACCTGATGGGGAAG
>JAAESD010000529.1 GCA_024229695.1 bacterium | reverse complement strand
GTATTCACTACAACTTTCAGATTACCATGAGCAACAGCAGCTGCACGCAGCACTACTCCCTCACCAACAATGATTGTCCCAGTACGTTCGTTAATAATCACACGAGCTGCCTGATCGCTTTCAGCAGAAATTGACCCCATTCGTGAAATAAAATCGACTGGATATTCAATAAAAGTCTCTGGAACATTCACAACGATTCGCTGTGCATCCTGAGCTTTGGCAACTTTCCCACCAAAAACTTTATTAATGGCATTTGTTACACTTTGAGCTGTAGAAAAATCAGGACTGTGCAGTAACCAGGCCATTTGACCACTGGTCATAAACTCGCTTTGCATCCTGTTCTCAACTTTTGCACCGTTTGGAATCATACCTACAGTTGAATGGTTTTTTCGGAATGAATTACCTGCGCCACTACGAATATTAAATCCACCAATGGAAATACTACCCTGGGCAAGTGCATAGACTTTACCATCGACACCCTTCATTGGTGTCATTATCAAAATACCACCTTCAAGACTTGAAGCATCACCCAGAGATGATACAGTTACATCAAGCCTGCTACCTGGGGCTGCAAAACCATCCTGGTTACCAGTGACCATCACAGCGGCTACATTTTTCAACTTGATAGAGCTTGGGTCCACGGTAACACCCAGACGTTCCAGCATTGCAGTCAAAGAAGAGACTGTGTATTCAGTGCTTTGTCCATCACCAGTACCACTTAGACCCACTACCAGACCATATCCAAGCAAGGCTTCTTTCTCAATGCCTTCAAGGATTGCCAAGTCTTTCACACGAGAAGCAAAAGCATTACTTGCTAGTGCTACTGTCAACAAAGCAGCCAGTGATAGCCCAAATACAAATCGTTTTTTTATTGTTCCCAGCATCAGATCATCCTTCCTAGAACAACCAGTTTACAAGTTTAGTTACAACACCTGGTTCACTCGTTGAGTTAACTACACCAGTACCGTTGTAAGCAATTCTTGCATCAGCTATGTAAGTGGAATAAATAGTATTGTCGGGCATTATGTCTCTTGCCCTGCAAATTCCTGAAATTTCGATGAGTTGGCGTTCGCCATTGATTTCAACCATACGATTACCATTGATTCTAAAATCGCCATTATGCAACTGTTCAACGATGCGAACTGTGATTTCAGCTTGTAAATTCCCTGATCTTTGAGTCCTGCCATCACCGGAATATTTATTTTCGAGGTTCAAACCCCAATCGGTAACAACATCCAGAATTCCCAGCCCAGGACCACCAGAAACTTCAGACTTGTTATTGGCATCAACTTTTGAAGATGCATTTGCGGTAGTACTCTCAGTGATAAGTACGGTGATTATATCACCAACTTTATGTGCCTTCATGTTGGTCACTAAAGAAGTACCGGCTTCCAAATCGATTAATGGAACAACGGCAAATGCTGGTGCTATTGAGCCCAACATCACGAGAAAACAGATTATTACTTTTAGTTCTTTATTCATTATCTTCTCCATGCTACCAGGCCCGGACCAATTACCCGCCCTGAAACAATTCGACCATCTATGTCACTTCTCACTGGAACTATCTGGTTAAGGGCTCCATCTCGTCTTGCTACTCCAGTTGCGCTGACTGCGATGCCAGATCTTTCAATTTTCATTTCAACTGGTTCGCCCTGACGAACCAACGGAACTGCATTAAGATCCGGCTCGCGAATTGTCAATCCTTCGGTTAGTCTCTTGGCAGCAACCATGCCAATTACTGATTCCCTGCCGATTGCTATTGCCTTATCAGTTTCTGAAAGATCACTCCACGACCAGCTAACCATATGTGGTTCTATCAGTTGGCCCTCGTGAGTTAAAGAATTAATTGAGGCAGTTTCACCCCATATATGGCAAGTAACAGTTACTGTAAAGCGTGTATTTTGCTGGCCTGAATTCAGTCGAACACGGACTAGATTTCTACCAGGAGTTAAAGTTCGGGAAGTATCAAGTGTTAAATTCCAACCTGAGCTAATTGTCACTTCTGGCAATTTCCCAACCAATTCGATTGACGATTCTGGTGCTCCAGGTTTTTTGCCAGGTAATAATTTCGAGAGTTCCTTAATGAGCACTTTTTGCAATTTGTTTTCGGAAATCTGGCTACCAGCACTGGTTACAGTACAATAGTCATTTCCGGTGAATCTGACTTTTGCAGATGCATTGGCAAAAACCAGTTTCCGCAATATCTGTTGTCGGGAAATACAAGTCTTATTACCTGGGGCTCCGTTTCCTGCAAGAATAATATCAGCATATTCTTCAGGGATGTCGTTGCTGCATACATCTGCCAATTTAATATTCAAAGAACTGACAGTAGCACTCTGTTGGAGTTCAACTGTCCAACCAAAAGCGCTACTGGCGTTAAGTATCAAAATCGACAAAATTGTAGCAAGCAATTTCACTGATTACCTCTTCATCCGGTTAACTGTTTGCAACATTTCATCTGCAATACTTATTGTTTTGGAATTCAGTTCATAAGCTCTCTGTGCAGAAATCATACTTACCAATTCCTCGACAGTTTCCACATTACTCATCTCAAGAAAACCAGAGGCAATTTCACCAATTCCCTCTTCTCCCGATCTACCAACCTGAGGTCTACCACTTGATGGTGACTCCAGAAACAGATTACCGCCCCTGGCTATCAGGCCGGCAGAATTTGGGAATTTTGCCAGTTCAATTTTACCTAAGTCCTGAACTGTTGCCGTATCACCTGCAAGCAGTACAGAAACCGTACCGTCACGGGCAATCGAAATATCTGTTGCATCATTTGGGACCTGCATAGCTGGTTCCATACGATACCCTGACGATGTGACAATATTGCGCTCTGCATCCAGTTTGAAACTACCATCTCTTGTGTAGCCAACTGAACCATCAGGTAATCGAACCTGGAAAAAACCATCGCCCTCAATCATCAAATCAAGAGGATTACCAGTCTGTCTTATAAGGCCCTGGGAATATATTTTATTGGTGGCAACCATTTTGACGCCGTGACCAATTTCAACACGAGTGGGATCAGCTTCGCCTGAACCTCTGCCAGTTGGCACCACTGATTCATAAAGAAGATCCTGAAATTCGACATGACTTTTCTTGTAACCCGCAGTATTGACGTTTGCCAGGTTATTCGCAATCGTGTCGATATTCATCTGCTGTGCCTTCATTCCGGAGGCTGCGGTTGTCATTGCTCTTAACATGTTAATTTATCCTTCCAGCTTTAAGCTTTGCGAGCCAATTCATTTACTGCTTTATCCAGTGTCCTGTCAGCTGATTCCAAAACTTTAGATTCAAGTTCAAATGCGCGTTGGGCAGCAATCATTGCTACCATGGTATCGATTGTATTTACATTGCTCTGTTCAAGCATTCCCTGTGCAATATCAACTTCTGCACCTTTCAATTTCCTGGCCTCAACATCTTCAGAGACCTTGTATCTGGATTCACCCACGAGCTCAAGGTCAGCACTGTTTTCAAAAGCGTACAACTCCAGTTTTCCAACGGTTTGCTCGCCAACAGTCATAGTTCCATTCTCACTAATCACTAATACACCATCAGGAACAGTCAGCGGCCCAGAAGTACCTTGTACCGTGTCACCATTCATCGTTATTAGTTGTCGCTGAGAATTTACAGTGAAGGAACCATTCCTGGTGTAGAACTCAGTATCATCGCGACTGATCTTGAAAAATCCTTCGCCACGAATTGCTACATCAGTCACATTTCCAGTTTCGCGTAACGCGCCTTGTCTTAAATCAATAGGCGATTGAACATTCAACACCATATCTCGAGTTAATCTTAAATTTTCCGGGGTAATTGCCTTCTGGTTGTCTTGCTCTTCCTCTGCAACATTCATCATCAACTGCTTAAACCCGACAGAATTGGCATTCGCCAAGTTATTGGCGAGCATATTTGTACGCGTAAGCTGTATATTCATTGCTTTTTCTGCTGTTCTTAACCCTTTAAGCATTTCAGCACCTTTCACCATTGGACACAATTACAGACACGCGTAGTTCGCAATTGATGTGCCAGGCAAATCAGAATTCGTCTGAAGTGGTTACTTTGGGGTATTAAGGGTAGTTTCGAGGGTCTTTTGAAACATTTAAAACAAATATTAAAACAATAGCAAACTGACTATGACAGAAAATAAACCACGATTGGTAAGGATACGACCATTATCAATAAATATTACCTTCACCTGAATTGATCCAAAACAGATCAATATCGATGGTTAGCTGGCAGCCATTATTGAAGCAATGTGGTCCTCAAGATAGTCGAGACCCTTGTCATCGATATGAGTAAAAAATACAGCAACTTCATAATCGTTGACACCCTCAGCTTCAAACTCAGGAAGGACTCTGACAACTATGCCTTCACATTTTGCTTCAGGTAATTCTGCAGAATCATTGCCAGCAATAGGAAGCTCTAAAGACATGCCCAGCTTGGTCATCGGCTCAATAAAGTGATCCGACTTAAAGTAAATACCTGAAGTACTTATGTTCAAAGATTCCAGATTGGTTATCTTGCTGGTGCCATCTGCCTGCGGAAGCGTTACTGCCACCTTCAGATTTGCAACAATTCTTTGATTTCTTCTTTTTTCACTACCGTCACTCATTGTGATTCTCC
>JAAESD010000528.1 GCA_024229695.1 bacterium | reverse complement strand
GACCAGAGTTGCAACGCAGTCAGGGTGCCTGAGCAATGAATCAGAATAGTTGATTTCATATGGTTGGGTACTTATGTAAATGGAAAAGCAGCGATTGGAATTTCCTTCAATATTCTTCATCATACAGCTGCCTTTCTTTGGGTATAGCTGGATTCAAGCAATAAGTGCAACAGATATCCCTGTGTAGACCTCAAGCGGGGTTAGCCCACCGAGAACCTTTCTTGGCATGGTATTAATGATTAACTCCATGTCGCTGATCTCCTGCTTCGTAAGTGCTCCCATCGCCATCTTTTTCGGCCATGTACGACGGATGATCCCATTCGTGTTTTCATTAGTTCCACGCTGATAGCTGGCATACGGCTTTGCAAAAAATATGTCGGCGTTAGAGGCTTTAGTAACAGCCTTATGCATCGCGAATTCTCCACCATTGTCTAGAGTGATTGTTTTGGCACCTGGTACTCGTTTCATCAGCTCTACCATTTTTTTGGCAACTGTTTCTGCCTGTTTGTCCTTGACTTTACCGATCAGAGTTAACCGGCTTTTTCGGTCAACAAGAGTGACCAGGTGGGCGTCCTGCCCATAAACAGTATCGCCTTCCCAGTCTCCTAGGCGAGCGCGCTGCCCAACAACCTCAGGACGTTCTGTAATGTCCCTTCGGTCAGGAATCAGAGACCGCCCTGCCTTACGTTTTCCACCTTTCCAACGTGTTTTACCAAACCGGGGAAGCAACTGGTGAAGGCGGCCGCCACCGGTTTTATCATCCTTCACCATGCGGTAAATCGAGGTGTGGCTTATGGCCTTTTCAGGTAACTCCAATTTCATACGACAACTGATGTTTTCTGGTGACCAGCCTAACCGTAGCCCACGCTCGATGATTTGCCTGTGTTGCTCATCGACTTTACTGGATTTACAGGCTGCTCTTTTTCGCTGAAAAGCATTCTGTTGTGCAGCCTCTGGGCAATAGCCACTCCTTCCGCCGTTTTTACTGAGCTCTCGAGAAATGGTGCTCTTGTCCACACCGAGAGTATCTGCCATGGCTTGTTGCGACAGATGGTGTTGCAGTAGCGCATAAAGCTGGTATCTTTGCCCCAGAGTTAGCTGTTTGTAGTGTTTGGTTTGAGTGTTCATTCTAGGCATCCATTTCATGGTGTGAGAGCTTTGAAATCTACCGACAGCTGACTCTCAGATCAAATTTCAGCCTGTTGCACTTATTGTATTAATCCAGCATCACCTATTTTTGCCGCCCTGTTATTCGGGTCATAAAACACATTCTCCAGTTTAATATCCCCATGCACAATGTTCTGAGCATGTAAGTCTCGCAAGGCCAAACACACCTGCTGTCCAATCTGATAGGCAAATAAACCAGAAT
>JAAESD010000527.1 GCA_024229695.1 bacterium | reverse complement strand
TGCACCTTCAGGCAACCACAGCGGTCCAATGTTGGTTGTGGCCACAACCGGTGGCAGTGGAAGTGGTTATCTGCAGTTGCAGATGGAGCCTGGGTGGCAATTAATGCGTCGTCAGTATGGAGAAAAAACTCTTGGGCATCTCTATGTTTATCGTGATTCATGGCCCGGGAGTTCTGTTGAATCAACGCAGGATGAGACCGAGTTGTTGGATGAGCAGCTTGTGAATCCTTGACCAACTTGCGTTGGATGACCTAGCTGATCTGAATCATTTAGTGGCTTGATTGCGTGGATTGAAAGTTCTTGCTGAATGGATTTGCCTCGCCAAAGAATTGAATATGGCCTTACGTTTTCGTGAGAAAGGTTTTGCAATCCTTTCGAAGAGTCTCTAGAGGACTTTTCTTAAAAGGCTTTTTGTTTAATTGAAGCTGACCTTCTCAGTCGGAATTGACTTGAGATGGGTGGTCCCTTTTGCTCTGTTTTGGCGGTATTTGTTTTGAGGGCATTGGCTTTTATCTTCTTTCTCTGAGTT
>JAAESD010000526.1 GCA_024229695.1 bacterium | reverse complement strand
GGATTGTACGTGATGTTTACTGCATGGGCGGTGAAGTGATCGCAACTCTTGATCCGTTGCGTTTTGGCTGGCCTGCTGGTGATGGTTCTGCACACAGGATTGATATAGCCCGTAAAGTTGTTAACGGTATCTGGGAATATGGCAATGCACTTGGTGTTCCAAATGTAGGCGGCGATGTCTACTTCCATGATTCATTTGATGAGAACTGTCTGGTTAACGTAGTTGCTGTTGGACTTGTTCCAGTTGACGGAATTACTCACTCACGAGTCCCGGCAGAAGCAAAAGACGAACAGTATGAATTGATTCTGGTTGGTAAGCCAACTGACTGGAGTGGTATGGGAGGGGCTGCTTTTGCATCGGCAACTCTGGATGCAGATGCTGCCAAGGAAAACAAAGGCTCAGTCCAGGTTCCAGACCCATTTTTGAAGAGAGTATTGACTGTAGCAAATAAAAAAGTTCTGGAAACTGCGCGCGAAATGAACATTCCAATCGGCTTCAAGGATTTGGGTGCTGGTGGAGTCAGTTGTGTGACAAGTGAACTTTGTGATGCTGGTGGTTTTGGTTGCGATGTGGACATAGCAAAAGTTCATGTCTCTGGTGACGATGTCCCGGCACGTGTTGTTGCATGTAGTGAGACTCAAGAGCGATATGGCCTGGCAGTACCAACTCACTTTGTTGATACAGTCTTGAAAATCTACAATGAAGAATTTGCAATGCCTTCTCTTTATGAAGGAGCCTGTGCAAGACACATCGGTCAAGTAACTACTGAGCAGACTTACAGGCTGCGTTACGGTGACAAAATACTATGTGAAGCACCAATTGAGACAATTACATGTGGTGTCAATTATGAAAGACCTTATGAAGCTCCAGCAAAACCTGAAGTTTCATCGGAAAAACAGGCTGAAGAGAAAATTGATTTACTTCACGATGAATGGTCATCGCTTGTAGCTCATCCAAATGTAGCTTCACGTGAACATCTGTATCGACATTATGATCCTGAGGTCAGGGGCAGTACAGTCTTACGACCAGGTGAAGCTGACGCAGGTGTAGTAGCACCAGTTGCAGGTTCTGAAATTGGCGTGGCGATGGCTGCAGATGGAAATCCACTTCTTGGTCTTGCCGATCCATACATTGGCGGCGTAATGGCAGTTGTTGAAGCTGCCAGAAATGTTGCTTGCGTTGGTGGACGGCCCGCTGCAATTACCGATTGCCTGAACTTTGGAAATCCTGAAGTGCCAGAAGTTATGTGGCAGTTCCGTGAAGCAGTTCGTGGAGTTGGCGAGGCGTGTAAAGGCTTAACTCTTCACGCGAACAGCGAAGTCCCACTGCCAGTAGTTAGTGGTAATGTTTCTCTCTATAACCAGAGCAAAAGCGGTAAAAGCGTTGCTCCATCACCAATCTGTGCCTGTGTTGCCAATGTAAAAGATATTTCAAATTGTCGATCCATGCATTTGAAGGATCCAGGCAATAGGCTGATTCTAATCGGTGCACCAACTGCTGAATTGGGTGCAACTCTCTATCAAAGTAATGGTGGTCTGGCTGGAACTGCGGGAGTTCCTCAACCTGACTTGCCAGCATTCCGAGCTGAGATAAATGCAGTATGTAGCCTGGTTGAAGCAGGGCTTGTTCAATCGGCGCATGATATCAGCGATGGTGGAATCGCAGTTGCAATTACTGAAATGTGCATCGGTCAGACAACTCATGAACATCTGGGAGCTGATATTGCAGTTCCTGAAGAACTTTCTCACCTGACTGAACGTGAATTTCTGTTCAGTGAACGCGGGGGATTCATTGTTGAAGTTCGTGAAGAAGATTTTGAATCGGCAGAGAAGATTTTAACTGGAACAGAGCATTATCTGTTTGGTTCAGTTTCTGATTATGATGCAATAACTCTTCACAACTCAGATGGTTTAAAGGTTGTGGAAATTGATCTGGATCATC
>JAAESD010000525.1 GCA_024229695.1 bacterium | reverse complement strand
CTGTTTATTGTAACGATAGCTAGCCCTAGCTCTACCACCATCAAAAAAGTTCCAAGTCACATTTAATCCAACTGCATTTTGCTGAGACCAGGAATAATTTCCCCAGTCAACATTGCTTGAGGATGCATCCACACCAGATTGTCCTTGGGTTTTCGTTGTTGTGAACGAATCGAACAATGACAAAACCGGCTGAATTGCGGCAAGGGAAGAATTGGCATTGCTGTTATTAATCGAGATGTCAAGGATCAAGAGATCCAACTCTTCTCTAAATGTGTAAGCAGCAATAATGCTCTCTTCAAGAGAAGGCTGCCAAACACCCAATACACGAGCAGGAGATGCTGCTGTAGGGGTTATATCCTGAGGCAAATTCAAACTCGAAGCCAATTCACGACGACCTTTGCTCTGATCTGCCAAATATTTAGTCAGTGTCTGCTTATCTCTCGCCAACTGTGTTTCTGCTTCGAGCACTTCAAGTTTGGTCGCAACACCAGCCTGAAAGCGAGCCATTGCATCGCGGAGGCTGACGATCGATTGCCCAACAGACTGCTTACCAATCCGCACACCTTCATCAGCTTTCTGGAGAGAAAAATACTGAATGGCTGAATTTAAGCGAGCATCACGCAATGCAATCAAATAAGCATTTCTTGCCTTCTCGAAAGTATCTCGAGCAGCTGCAATCTGTGGAACTCTAGCGGGATCAATAAGTTTCCACTGAGCTGTTGCTTGAAATGTTGCTGACTGTTGCCGAGCAATAGTACGGGTAATCGTTGGATCAGCACCTTCAAATGCAGGAGGAACAAAAGAATAAGTCTCACCACTCAAAGATTGAGGCAATCCATTCGCCGAGAGATTGATTGTTGGATACCAAGCAG
>JAAESD010000524.1 GCA_024229695.1 bacterium | reverse complement strand
TGCTCAGATTTTCATCGAGCAGAGGAATCAGTTCACAGCGCAGCAGCTGGTTTTCAATTACAGCCGATCCGTATTGCAGGGCAGCTTCAACATCGGTCAAAGTGCCGGAGAATAGTGCAAAAGCCTTACCGCCAAGATCGTCAGCGTAACGAATCTCACATACATCTACAGGAGCAGATTTTATTGCGATGTCGCAAGCATGAAGAATTGCAGGGGAGGTCGAAGTTTCCAGAATTCCAAGTGCATCGTGTTTTGGTTTCATAGTATTACCAAGCGCTGCACCGTGAGCTGTTTTGTCTATGTCTGGCAGAAAAACTGAATCAACAACAGGACAGATATTCAGACCATGATGGTACGCTTCCTGGCAACTGCCAACAGTTCCACCAATCAGAACCAGATAATTTCCAGGGTGAACTGTGCCGCATTTCAGAACTGCAATTGGTGATTTTTTCAGCATGGCGTCAGCTGTTTTCAAGCCTGATGCAATGCCATCGAATTCCAGAAGTGCCAGAGCAGGGTAATCCATTATACAATCCTGAAGTGATCAACCATTATGCAACGGCGTTCACGGGAAAAGCTGATTGGGCCGGTCAAACCTTCGCCGGTTGGACTGGCAATAGTGAAACTGGAAAAACCTTCGCCACCTGCACCAAGACCTGCAATGTGACAACCGTTTTTAACAAAGATCGATGCGTTGATTGCGCGCGCCATTTTACTCAACGCATCAATGTTGCGTGAGTACATTCCGGCTGAATGACCAAAGCCGTGTTCAGCATCAAGGGCCAGTTCAATTGCTTTGTCGCAATTCGGGACACGGACAATTGGCAGGACCGGCATCATCTGTTCCGCAGCAACGAGTGGATGGTCTGCAGGGACATCCAGAATAATCAATTTACAATCGGGACCGTTTACGCCGCTGGCCGATAGAATATAGTTAGCATCCTTGCCAATCATATCCTTGTTCATGTGATCATCGTCAAAAATCGTGCTCTCAATTTTACGTTGGTCTGA
>JAAESD010000523.1 GCA_024229695.1 bacterium | reverse complement strand
TCTTTATCGGTTCCCATTCCCGGGCCAATTGCCAGCGCATTTTTCTTTTCCAGAAGCGATTGCAAAGTTACAGAGTCAATTGCTGCTACTGTGCCAGCATCAGTTTCAGCAAGTGCAGAAACAACTGCCTCTGGGTTGTGAATCAATACCGGTCTAGTGCAACTACCTGGTACTGCAGCGGTTATCATCCCAGCTCCGGAACGAAGTGCCGCTCCGGTAGTCAACATTGCTGCACCTGTATACTGCGTGGAGCCTGCAATTATCAGTAGTGAGCCACAATCGTACTTGTGATTTTGTTTATATCTGATAGGCAACATCTCGGCATAATCAAGTTCGTCCAGATACTCCAGATGTCCCGGTTTAAGCTCTGTCAAAGAGTCATCAAATCCGATATCGACAACTTCAATATGACCAGCAAAATGTCTACCTGAACCGGTTAACAATCCAAGTTTTGGCAAGCCGATTGTAATAGTCACATCGGCGCGTACAGCAACAGGATCTACGTTACCATTGTTACCATCAACACCACTTGGGATATCGATGCTTACTACGTCTACTTCAAGATGATTAAACGCTTCGCAGATTTCGGCCATCGTATCTCTGAGTGGGAGCTTTATTCCGGTACCAAGAATGGCATCGATACATAGTTGGCTTCCGACTGCAATTTCGTACCAGTCCATTGCAGGGTCATCGGTACCCAGAACAACTGTCACGCCTTCAGGCAACCGCGCAAAATTTGCTGCTGCATCTTCACTGAAATCATCTTTTCCAAAGGGAAGAAAAACTGTGACTGTAAAACCGAGGACGTACAAAAGCCGAGCTACAACAAGACCATCGCCTCCGTTGTTGCCTTTGCCACAACAGATAGCTATCGGTTCTGTTTGATTGAGATCCGGATAGAGTTCAAAGAGTTCCGATACAACTTCACCGCCGGCATTTTCCATCAAATCAATTGAGGGGAATCCGCCATCAATAGTCAGCTTGTCAATTTCAGCCATCTGTTTTGCGGTTACTACTCTCATAACTTACTCCCCGTTGAGTGTGGCAATCACATCCAGCAGTTGCATAATATCATCGACTTCAAAGTCCGCACCAGAATCACCATCTGACTTGCGAATTGAAGTGTCATAAGTGTCACCATAACGAGCATAAACAGTGTGTAGTCCAACGCCTCCGGCACCAACGATGTCACGTTCAGGCCAGTCACCAATCATCACTGCTTCATCTGCAGCAACTCCAAGTCTTTCAAGTGCCATTTCAAACGGAACCGGGCTTGGCTTGTGGTGCTTTGTATCATCGTGAGCCAGCACTACATCAAAGAAGTGATTCAACCGCAGGTAGCTTAATCTCAGCCACGCCTCAAACCTGGGCGCATCGCTGACAACTGCCAGCTTGTAACCGTCTTTTACAAGTCGATGAATGGTCAACAAAACATGTGGATACGGTACAAGTGCCGCCTCACGCGCACGTCGATATGCACATACAGCACTAGCTAAAACCTTGTCCTCAACAGCCCCAACTTCCTGTTCCAGAAACTTGTTAAAAACCCGTTGATGCTCAATCCCAATCTCATCATAAAGCTTAAAAATAGTGTCATAGACAGTTTTCTGATCCATCTGCAAACCGGTATCGATCATGGCATCGGCAGCAGCAAGAATAGCATTGCGTTTGGCAAGCATAAAATCAGTCAGAGTGTTATCAAGGTCAAAGATGACGGCTTTGATTTTGCGATTGTTTGTAGACACGGCTCCTCCAACGGATTTATAGTTCAATCTTGTTGACAGCATCATAACCTTTGGCAGGTTGTATGCCAAGTATAAGCAATTTTGAAAGGTTCAAATAAATGAATCCCAGACAATCCACCAAAGCCCTCCTGCTCTGGTTTTTCCTGCTCGGAATATTTGATATCATT
>JAAESD010000522.1 GCA_024229695.1 bacterium | reverse complement strand
ACGACCATATATTTTCTCTTTAACATCTTTTGCAGTCTTGAACAGTTCACTCAACAAATCCGGGTTACTTATTGAACAGAGAGCTGCCACATCGTCCATCTCAAGCCCCTTGAGCTGACGTGCGCGTTGCAAAATTTCAAGTATCTCCACTTCACTGTATTGACAGCCCCTGTTCAAGGAGTTGCTGATAGCCTGTTGATCGATGATTAGAGATGTTCCGGTTTTCATGACAGTTTTCCTTGGCTTGAATCATCCGCAACCATTCCGGTTCGAGATAATGTTACGGTAAAATTTGTACCTTCATCCGGCTGACTTTGAACGTTGACATCGCCGCCATTCAATATCACCAGACGACGCAGTATGCTGAGACCTAATCCACTACCTTCTATCAGACGAGTTTTATCGTTCTTGATTCTTACAAATTCTCCAAACAGTCTGGACACTTCTGATTCTGACATTCCGATTCCTGTATCAATAACAGAGATTTTAATTATATCCGTGTCGCCCTGAATATTGACCTGAACTTGTCCGCCATCACGATTGTATTTCACAGCATTTGAAATCATGTTATTGAGAATGATTTCAAGTTCCGAGTTATCACCCATCATAGTTGTATCGCCATCACAACTCAGGCTGACAGAAATCTGCCTGCTGTCTGCTTGGGGAGTGAAAGTTTCGACTACAATCTGAGCGACATCGGCAGGATTCACTTTTTCCAGCACCCGTTTTTTTTCTCCCGATTCAATACGTGTCAGATCAAGTAAATCGAGAATAAGTTTGCGCATGCCTTCAATACGAACCAGACTGCGTCTGACAATCCTGTCGGTTGCTTCCTTGTTGTTATCAGTAATTCCCTCTTCAAGTAATCTCAGATATCCTTCAACAGCACCTAGCGGAGCTTTCAATTCGTGAGCCAGAATCGATATGAACTCAAAGCGAACTTTGCGTTTTTCCAGAGCCAGTTTTTCAGCTGTTCTGCTTACCAGGAGATGGCGAGCTGCTTTTACGACTACTTTTTTCAGTTCCTGTGGAGTGAATGGCTTTGCCAGAAAATCAAATGCACCTTGCTTTGTAGCTTTGACTGCCATGTCCAGAGAAGCATAAGCAGTAATCATAATGACAATTGTTTTTGCTTCAGATGCCTGGAGTTGTTCCAGAATTTCCATGCCAGTAATCTCCGGCATTCCGTGGTCAAGCAACAGAAGATCGTAGTTTTTACTGGTCAGAAGATTGCGAGCCTCAAGACCATCTGTAGCAAAAGTAACGTCCAGCGAATAGACCTGATTGCTGTGATCATCTGTGACTGTCAAACCTTCAAGTGCGCGGGCAATACCACTACGCATTCCGGGCTCGTCGTCGGCGATTAGAACTTTTAAAGTGTTTGAATAAGACATCATCGACCTCCCTCTATGTGTTTTCCACATAACGAGGCATTGTAATTGTAAAGACTGTTCCAGTTTGTCCTGAATCAACATTATCGTTTGAGGAAACAGTCAGCTTTCCACGATGCATTTTCACTATGCCGTAGCTTACAGCCAGGCCAAGACCTGTGCCTTTGCCCTGTGCTTTAGTTGTAAAAAATGGCTCGAAAATACGACTGATATTCTGTTCTGCAATACCGCAACCGGTGTCAATAACCTTGATGCTGACAGAGCTGTCTTCCGGGATTGAAACATCGATGTTAACTGTCCCACCATCAGGCATTGCTGCAAAAGCGTTGTTGACCAGGTTGATGATTACCTGTCCCATCTGCGATGCATCAAGATTAACGACAACATCATCTGCACTTGAATTAATTTTGACATTGTAACCATCGTTCAAGACGATTCCACGCATAGTGTCTTCAAGGAACAAATTAATCTGAACCGGGTGCAGGTCAGTCTTGTTTTCGCGTGCAAAATCGAGTAGTCCGGACACAATGTTTTTACATCGATTTGCCTGCTCAGCAATCAATGAAAGGTCATTACCCAGGCTTGTATCTTTGGAATATTCCTCTTGCAACAAGTTCGTATAAAGAAGTACAACGCCCAGAGGGTTGTTAACTTCATGAGCAATCCCCGCAGAAAGCTGGCCCATACTGGCAAGCCTTTCCGAGTGCATCAACTGTTCCTGGGTTTTTGCCAGATTTGCATTTGATTCGTGAAGCTCACCCACTGTATCGCGCAGTTCATCGATGACAAACGGCAAACACATTTCACTTTCAGCCATCCCTTTATAAATTGCGATAGCATGTTGACGGCATGCGTCATAACCGCAAGCTCTGCAGTTCAGCTCATCGCTTTTATTTGCTTTGCCAAGCTGCTTCAGAATTGCTTTAATTTCTTCTTCACTCGGCTCATTCATCTGAAAATGATCAGGCTTAAAACCACGGCACAGATCGACACTTTCAAACTTTTCAAGATTCTGTTGCCATACTTCAAGACTGTTTTGTTGCTGACAACTTCTGACGTATCTGCTCACACGTGCTCTGCGACGGAATAAGGGTTCGTTCGTAGTCATCCCGAAGCCCATGATACAACCCTTGCAGCAGAGTATATCCAGCAGCTCGGCATTAAGATCACCAGATTCAAATTCACGCAAAGCTTCCGGAAAATCTTCACGACCATCGGCAGTGACAACTGTTCCAGTAGTTAAATCTTCACTCATTCCTGCAGCTTGAACCATACCTCTGCTGAGCGCAAAAACTGCTCCCAGATTTGCACGTGGTTCATCAATATCTACAGGTTCAATATTTTCCAAATCGATCTGACGGGTCTGTATCAATTCATCCAGTTCAGCAAAAGTAAGCACACAGTCCACGCGGCTGTTGCCTGTTGTCAGCTCAGCTTCTCCTTTTTTAGCCAGGCATGGCCCGATGAAGATAATTTTTAGATCATCACCATGCAGTTCACGCAATGCCCTGGCACTGGCTACCATCGGAGAGACCAGAGGCAACAGGGAATCACATAAGCTTGGGTGATATCGTTGAACAAAAGTAACGATTGCCGGGCAAGAAGTAGCAATCCAGCGTTTAGACAAATTCTCTTTCATTATCTTACGGGTTCGATCAGCGATCAAGTCAGCTCCAAAGCCAACTTCATGCACGATATCAAATCCCATAGAATGCAATACTCCAGCTAAAGTTCTTTCATCGTACTCAGTAAATTCTGCAGCAAATGAAGGAGCTATCGCTGCAGCTACCTTGCCTGGCCCTGACAGAATAGTCTCAGCATCTGAAATAGAATCTACCGCACGCTTTGCACCCTGGCTGCAGACCTGAATACAGTTTCCGCAACCGATGCATCGCTCGTGCAGAACCATAGCCTGACCATCTTCAATCCGAATTGCTTTTGCTGGGCATTCCCGCACACAGGTAAAACAAGTACGGCATCGTTCTCCAATTGTTGAAACCAGTCTTACTTCAGATGCATTCATACTTTCATCTCACCTGTTCAGCCCGTACAAATGACCATGATCCAGCAAGATTTCAGCTAACAAGATGTTATCCACGAATATCCTCCCAGATTGTCTTGATGTTGTGATGAACTTTTACCTTTTTATCCCGATAGGTGGTGTGCAGAAGTTCATGTGACTTTTGGCCCAGAGGCTCTCCCAAATAATCATCGTACAGTGCCTGAACACATGGATTGTTGTGAGACTGACGGACAGAAGCTCCATCATCGATCTGGAAAATCGCCTCGCGCCTTTGATTCTTTAAGCTCTGGTATTTTTTCTTTGTCCTGGGCTGTCCCCCACCGCCCATACAGCCACCTGGACATCCCATAAATTCGATTAACGTATAATCTGCCTGTCCACTTTTGACTTGTTCTATCATAGTTTTGGCTGCAGCAAGTCCGTGAGCCACGCCAACTTTAATATTGCCTTTTTCTCCAAGATCGATGTCGGCCTGGCGCATATATTCCATACCACGAATTGCTTTAAATTCGATGGTCGGTAACTCCTGACCTGTCACTGCATAATGAACAGTTCGTACGGCAGCTTCGGTAACTCCTCCTGTTGTTCCAAAAATTTCGGCAGCACCTGAATAGAGCCCCATCCATTTATTGTCATATTTGCCCTCAGGCATTCCCTGTAACCAGATACCTTCACGCTTCAGTAATCGAGCACACTCTCTTGTTGTCAAAACTACATCCACATCAGGTCTGCCATCGACACTGAATTCAGGTCTTGCAGCTTCTTCTTTTTTAGCGGTACAAGGCATGATGCTGACAACTCGCATGGTAGCAGGATTGATCTGCATACGATCTGCCAGATAAGTTTTAGCAAGAGCACCAAAGCATTGTTGTGGAGATTTTACTGTGGATAAATTTTCCAGCAGTTCTGGATGGTTTTTTTCAAGCCAGTTTACCCAGCCAGGTGAACAACTGGTAAACATTGGCAACACAGACTGATTCTGGATTCTCTGTAACAGCTCGTTGCCCTCTTCCATGATTACAACATCGGCACAGAAGTTTGTATCAAGAACCTCATCAGCACCTAATTGACGAAACGCGCTGATTAATTTTCCCTCAACATTGCTTCCAGGGGCCATCTGGAATTCTTCGCCCAATGCAACTCTGGTAGCAGGAGCAATTTGAATTACTGTGAAAATTTCAGGGTCGTAGAAATAATCTATCACCTGTTCTATATCGTTTTTTTCAGCCAGTGCACCGACTGGGCAAACTAGAGTACATTGACCACAACTGATGCAATCACTGTTACCAAGAACTGTATTATTTCTGACTCCGATTTCAGCATCCACGCCTTTGCCTGAATAAACCAAAACGTCTGTTCCCTGAACATCTCTGCAAACTGCCAGGCAACGTTGGCATCGTACACACTTGGTCATGTCACGTTGAATTGATGGAGAGCTGTTATCAACACTACGATTTACAAAGAAATCTTTATTTCCAAATCGTGTGCCTTCCAACCCGACAAACTGGGCTGTATCCTGTAGCTCACAATCACCATGTCTTGAACAGGAAGCACAATCCTGATTGTGATCAGCTAACAACAATTCCATCTGTAAACGCTGATGATGCCGTACTTCTGTTGTTCGCGTACGGACAGTCATTCCATCTTCAAGCGGCGTATCACACGCTGTCAATAATTGAGATTTATCCTGCTCGGCACGATTCACATCAACTATGCACATCCGACAAGTACCTGGAGTATGATCTATGTCAGCCATTTCGCACAAAGTCGGAATGAAGTGACCGTTATCGCGAGCCACTTCAAGAATTGTCTGCTCAGAAGAAAACTCCACATGTCTTCCATTAATCGTTGCTTTCAAAATTAACTCCTATTTTTCAGTGACAACTGAGTACACTCGGTAGCAGCGCATACAGCGGCCAGCTTCATGATAAGCAGCTTCCAAAGAAATTGGCTTCTCTACTTCTTCGAATTTTCTTTTGCGAATTTCCGGATCCAATTCATCTACCTTTACTCTGTACAGGTGACGGATTGGCTTATCAACGTCCTCACTTTGCAGCTCGCGCATTTCTTTGAGCAACTTCTGGAAACGTCGTTCAGGATGAAATCTAGGTCTGCCATAAGTCAGATAGTCATCAATGCTTTCAGCGGCCTGATGTCCCTGAGCCATAGCTTCAATCAGCGTTGCAGGTCCGGTTACTGCATCTCCACCAGCAAAAACACCTCGACGACTGGTTTGCAAGGTCTGTTCATCGGCATCAATCAATCCCCAACTGTTAAATTCGATACCTTCGTCAGGACTTATGAAACTGTGATCAACTTTTTGTCCGATAGCGGGAACTACAAAATCTGTTTCAAGAGTAAATTCACTGCCATCAACAGGTGTCACTTTTGCCCGGCCATTCTGATCCGGCTTACCCAACTCCATTTTGATGAGTTCTAAACCGACAACCTTGCCATCTTCACTGATAACCTTGGTTGGATGAGTCAAATAATGGAAAATGACGCCCTCATGCTCGGCTGCCTCAATTTCCTCGATATCTGCCGGCATTTCATTGCGACTGCGACGATAAACCAGGTGCACTTCCTTAACTCCCATACGCAAAGCGGAACGAACACAGTCCATCGCAACATTTCCGCCTCCGACGACAATCATCTTGTCGCCCAGGTCCATGTCGACACCTATGTTTATGTGGTAGTGATTGATGAAAAGCAGGAATTTAACTCCGGAAATATATCCCTGAATTGAATTTTCTTCACCAGGAACACCCATTTCCTTACCCTTGTGAGCACCAACACCCAGAAATACTGACTTGAAACCTTTATCAATTAGTATATCAAGAGCGAAGTCCCTACCCATACGCTGGTCGTAATGAATTTTCCCGCCAAGGTCTTCAATGATAGATATTTCTTTTCTCAGTATTTCTTCTTTTGGCAATCGATATTCAGGGATTCCCACAGCTGCCATACCACCAGGTTCTGTCATCGCTTCAAAAATCTCAACACGATAACCTTTGAGCAGCAGGTGATAAGCAGCCGAGATTCCGGATGGACCTGCTCCTATTACAGCTACCTTCAAATCATCCTGTTTCGGATCTGTTATCAGGTCTTTGCTGAACCAATGCTCAGTGGCATATTTTTCCTGATCCGCTACAAAGCGTTTGAGTACTTTAATACCGACCGCATCGTCAACTTGAGTTCGGCGACATGCCATTTCACAGAAACGAACACATACTCGTCCACAAGTAGCAGCCATCGGATATTTCTGGAGAACCACCCCAACCGAATGAGTGTGTTTGCCATCTTTTATGTAATCGATGTAGCGAGGAACATCGACTTTACTTGGGCATTCCTCTATACAAGGAGCGGTTAAATACGAATGCCCCGGCTGATTTGAAACTACAGCACAGGACTTGACTTCTTTTTCAACTACATCGGGAAAATTATCGAGCAACTGCAACAACGGTACTGTGGCTGTCTGACCAAGACCACAAAGGCTGCTTAAGCTGATATGTTCAGCCAGCTCGCGTATCTGCGCAATTTTCTGTTCGTAGTTGTTTTCATCACAAATAGTGTCCAGTTTTTCTGTCAGAATGCGCAAGCCGGATCGACATGGGGTACATTTACCACAACTCTCACACGCAGATTTCTTCAGATAATCACTGATTGCACCAAGTACAGAAATATCCTTATCGAAAACAAAAAATCCTCTGCCTCCGAAAAACGCTTTTATCCTGTTACCCTGATCAAACTCATTGAAATTTACAAGCTCATTAAAATCTTCTATTTCAAAGAACTGCTTACCCCGGTTATCAACCTTAAGTTCGTTCCATGCTCCAATTACGATTTTTGCCATAATCAGACCTCACTTTGTGAAGTTAAAGACTGCAAAACTTCCTGATTGAAAGCAGCAAATGACTGTTCAGGATTAACCTGAAAAATACGATCGCCCAGTTTGACACTCACTTCATCGCATTCACAGCAGCTTCCGATACAGAAACTGGCTTTTATGGCTATTTCATTCTCCAGACCATATTTCTTGACTAATTCCATGAAATTCTTGATAACAAGTTCAGCTCCACTCAAATGGCAGGTCTCCCCGACACAAACGACCAAATCCCTCATAACCATCTCCTCAACTATGTTCAAAAGTGGGTGAAACGTGTGCTCTTGCCTATTCCTACGTTAATTAATTAACATAGTATAGATAAGTCAAGGTAATAATTGTTATTTTTTTATCGTATGCTTTTTAATAGACTTCTACACTCCCATGCCGATGGGCATGATTAGCCATATCTTATTGATTTATCAGGGAATTATACTTATTCCGACAACACCATCCGCACTGCATCAACCTGATTACCGGCTCGCAATTTTACGAAGTAGGTTCCTGAGCTTACCGGCTGTCCTGCTTTGTCATTACCATTCCAGCTCAAGTTGTAAACTCCTGCACCTTGTGTTGAATTGACAAGAGTGTTTATTTCCTGGCCCTTCACGTTGAATACTTTCAATGAAACAAAACTGTCCTCTGACAATCGATAACTGATTGAAGTACTCGCGCTGAATGGGTTTGGATAGTTCTGGTAAAGTTTGCAGGTTGTCATCTGCGGATCAAAGACATCGGTTATATCCAAGTACTCAAATGCACCCATATCTGGAGCGGAGCCACCATACTGACCTGGCTCAAGATCAACCAACACATGGCCACCAGCTTCCAGGTATGCAACTCCAGCGTTAATACACTGTGAGTTTTCATTCAATGTGAAATCGTAATTAGTTGGGTCGGCAAATAACGGATTGGTATCGATGTTGTGGTGACCTGTGCCTCCGTCAGGCATAGTCAGGTTACAGTAATAGACTCCTGCTGAACTGCCCCAACCGTTAAAAACATCATCGCTGTACATACCTGGATTGTCATAGACAATTGTATTTACAAAATATGAATCTGTGTAGTTGAGATAAGTTGCGCCGCCATCGCCTGTAACTGCGCTATTCTCTGTGAATGTACAGTTGACAAAAAAGATGGAATTGCCCAGACCAAGTGTGTGAACTGCGCCGCCACCAGCGAACATTGTGTAGTTATCTACAAAAAGACAGCCGGTAAATTTGGTGTTATAAATTCCATATCCGGAAACCGCACCTCCACCATAATCGCAATGATTTTGAAGAAACTCACAGTTTATAAATTCAGTGGAATCATCTGATGAAAATTTTACCGCTCCACCCTCGCCGTAACTTTCATTACGGATAAAAGTACAATTGGTGAAAGTGGTATTGTGAGTGCCTATAGCATAAATTGCTCCACCCATGCCGTTGGTATCAGCCTCATTGTCGGCAAAAACGCAATTAGACATCTCTACACTTGAGCCAAATATACCCATTCCGCCACCATGCATATCAGGATAACTGCCAGTTGCAAATCCATGTTCGATTTTACAGTAAGTCATCACAATATGGTCATTTGTATCGACACGAATTCCACCCCAACCTGTAGACGGGTTATCTGTGGTGAATAGAATCATCGAACCAGCAGAACCGATTGCCTGCAGATTACCACTGACATTGAACTTGTAATAACCCTGGAAGTTAACTTCAACCCCCGGTTCAATATTAAGGATCTGTCCCGATGGCACAGTCACATGACCGGTAACAAGGTATGGTGAATTATTTTGAGTCCAGGTGCCGGACTGGTTGCCACTGACATTTGTTTGGGCAACAGCAAGACAAGGCACAAGTAGTAGTAATAGAATCAGATTTCTCAAGATATCTCCATTTTGCAGTAAATTGGTGCGGTTTTTCAGTAACATAGTATTATACCACATAGTTGAGGTAACAATCAAACCCATAAGGATAATTATGGATAGCAAACTTTACGAAAAAGCTATAAATGCTCTGCGGCAGGTAAATGACCCTGAAGTCGGCATGAATATTGTTCGCATGGGGCTTGTTCATTCACTGGAAGTAACTGAAAATTCTGCAAAGTTGGTAATGCTTGCAACCAGTCCATCGTGTCCAATGGGAACCATGCTTACCGATACAGCCCGCGCTGCCCTGCTGACAGTTTTCCCGGAAAACGCAGAGATCGATGTCACTCTGGATCTCAACATCCCATGGTCGGAAGATCTGATGCAGGAAGACTCCGATGAGCCTGTGGCAGAACTTCAAGCACCGCTAACTCCAGTTGCAGTT
>JAAESD010000521.1 GCA_024229695.1 bacterium | reverse complement strand
CCTAGAGAATATGAACCAGAGTGACCTGACATAATACCAAAGTCTATTGTTGGAGTTCCTACTTTGTCGTATATAATAATTTCACCACCATCAGCACGTGTCAATTTAAGAGTTGCGCCTGATGCCGCAGAGTATGATGTGCCTAATGATGCGATTGAACCAGTACCTGCGAAGTCATTACCATTAGTATCTGATGTTCCGTTTACAATAGTAAATGCATTACCTTGTGAGTGTGTAATTACTAGATTACCACTGACATGAGTTGCTGTGACATTGGCAATACTTGCCGCATTAATATCACCAGCCATATCTTCTGCAATAGCAACAGCCATTCCATAGGCTGCCTGACCTGCTGTTGTAGTTGTAAAGTTTACTGACTGACCGTTGATACTTGCACTAAATGGAGCAAAACCACCAACAAGACCGTAAGCAGAACCATAAGTTCCTGCATCACTTGTAATTGTATTTGGTGCTGGAGTTGAAGATGCTACTACCTCATGCGTAGATGTTAATGCGTTAATATCTGTTACTGCATTGTTTATTGAAACAACACCGTTAGAGTTTGTTGTGAACAACACATCGGTGTCATTAATTTCTAATTTATCTGCCGCAGAACAGGCACCATTTGTGACACTACCTCTTGCTTCACTAGGAACAGCATTTGTTAATTTTAAGAATATAGCAACGCCAGTATTTGTTAAAGTTAAATCACCAGAACTGTCTGTTTTAGGATAAATGAAATCACCTGGATTACCAGGTAAACCAGGAACGAAATCAACGATTCCATTTGCTGGTCTTAATAAGAATTTGTTTGGACCTGGACCAGCATGTGTTACTGTGCCCACTAATCTTTCAATATTGGCCGAATCTGCTAATTCAAACACGTTAGTAGTATGGTCCATAGCAACTACATCGCCCTGCTCAAAACCATGTGCAGTTTTTTCTAACATATAGTTCATTTGAGGATTTAAGTATTGAAAACGAGAAGATACGTTAGCATAGAAGTCTGCTGTTACAATACCTAGTGGCAATGGGTCAATCATTGGATGACCATTTTCATTAATCTGAAATATAACTGCTGTTCCTGG
>JAAESD010000520.1 GCA_024229695.1 bacterium | reverse complement strand
TTACTATCAGTCATTTTATTCCAGTTTTCGCCCATTGGCATACGAAAAAATCCCTCACCTGCGTCTTCTCCAGCCGATATAATCGCTTCGCCCCAATTAGTACTATTTGTAAACAATCCTGCCATTTCATGTCCAAGTGTCTGTACGATAGCACCTGTTAGAGTTGCTAGGTCAACGATACAATCTGGTTCATACTCATTCTGGACATAAGTTAAAATGTCTCCCAATACAAGTCTACCTTCTGCATCTGTGTTCAAATTTTCAACTGTTTGTCCACTTAATGATGTAACAACATCACCTGGTTTAATTGCTGTACCATCTGGCATATTCTCAACAAGTCCTACAATACCTATAACATTTTTCTTTAATTTATGAGTTGCTATGGCATGCATTGCCCCAACTACTGCGGCACTACCACCCATATCATACTTCATATCGCCCATATTACGTCCTGGCTTGATGCTAATTCCACCTGTGTCAAATGTAACACCTTTACCTACTAATGCGACAGTATC
>JAAESD010000519.1 GCA_024229695.1 bacterium | reverse complement strand
TCAGTCATTTCCGACAGATATTTCATAGTCAACAAATACTGGGCCCAGTTCTGGAAAACCGTACCGTTGCCACCATAAGTAATCAGTTCATAAGGGTGTTGAGCAATGTCGCTATCCAGGTTGTTCTGAACCATGTGCATAATTCCGGCAGCTTGTTTGCACTTGGCTGGATACTGATCAATCGGGCGAGCGTACATTTTATAAGAAGGGCGGAATCTATGCATATAAATCCGACCAGATTCAGCTAATTCAGCGGCAAATTCAGGGGCGAGTTCTGCATGCATATCGACAGGGAAGTAGCGAAGTGCATTGTGCAGGGCGAGTTTCTTTTCAGCGTCGTTGAGAAGCATTGGACGGCGAGGTGCACGACTGATTGCTGGATCGAACTCTGGCATCTCAGGAATTGAAGAAGGGATGCCCGCTGTTATCTGTTGTTTGAAATCGTTCATCTGAATGACCTCTTTTTAGTGGTTGGTTATTCGGGAACAGTAACACGCATTAAAGGATGTGCAAAACAGATTAAGAAATATTGACCTTTCTCGTTAAATCCCTCAAAATGGAGCAACAATAAAAAATGTTCATAACAAGGAGAAACCAATGCATAAGATTGTTTACCTGATACTTGTCTTGCTGATTGCTTTGCCAGTTTTTGCTGAGAAACCGGTTTATCGTGAGCCAAATGAGTATCCAATTCTGGATGAGATTGTAGCTCGCAGAGATTCTCTGGAAGCTTTGAGCGCCGAAGCAAGAGCAGCTGTCGATCAAAAGCATCAAGACATTGCAGACAAGAAAAGTGATGAAAAACTTTCATTACGTGTGGATTGGTCAAATATCAAACAGCCAATATCACCTAAGCAGTTTGAACAGTCATGGCATAACCCGCCAACACCGCAGTTTTATACCGGAACCTGCTGGGCGTTTGCATCGAACTCTCATATGGAATCTGAAGTTCAGCGGATTACTGGCAAAAAGGTCAAGCTGTCCGAGATGTGGATTGCTTATTGGGAGTATGTTGAAAAGTCACGTCGATTCATTCAGGAATATGGCCACAGTGCATTGGGTGAAGGTTCTCAGGGCGATGGCACCACTGAGATTTTCAAACTATACGGTACTGTAACTCATGAGTCGTATCCTGGAGTTGTTTTTGAAGATGGCAGACATGACCATCACGAACTGTTTGGTGAGCTGGAAAGCTATCTGTTCTGGTGCAGAGATAATGATATGTGGGATGAAGACCGTGCACTTGATTATGTTCGCGGAATTCTGAACAAACATCTTGGTACACCACCTGAAACTTGTGAGTACGATGGAAAGACTTTCACTCCTGTAGAGTTCAGAGATTATCTGAAGATAGAACCAGAAAAATACATCACCTGTATTTCACGCATGGACCAACCGTTTGGTGAGTTTGGGCTTCTGGATGTTACTGATAACTGGCGTCGTAGAGAAGACTATCTGAATCTGCCGCTTAGAGATTTTATGAGAATAATAAGTAAGTCAATTCAATCCGGATATACGGTTACTATTGGTGGCGACAACTCTGAGCCTGGAATGGATGGCAAGGAAGATTGTGCTGTTATTCCTGAGTGGGATATTCCTGCAGAATACATCGATCAGGGGAGTCGTGAGTTCAGGATTCTCAAAGGTCAGACTTCCGACGACCACGGAATTCATGTTGTTGGATACACCAAACTTGGTGGCAGGTTGTGGTACTTGATCAAGGACAGTAATCGTAGCTCAAGGCTTGGGACCAACAAAGGTTACTATTTCTTTGATGCCGATTACATCAAGCTGAAAATGCTGACTTTCACAACTCATGAAGATAATCTTAGTGATTATCTTCAGTAATTGAGACATCACGTTTGCGGAGTTCGTCAAGCAACTCCGGTACCGGAATTACTAGCTCCTGGGGTTTTGCTCCAGGGGCTATTGTTCCTTTAGCGAGCATAGTTGCAATAATTGCAGCTGGGAATCCGGTCATTCGCATCATCGCGGAGATGCCGGTTTTTTCATCTGCGTAATCAATAATCTGCAAACTGTAGGTTTGTGGTTTGCCATCGACCAGACCAGTTGCAGTGGCCTGCAGAAGAACTACATCAACACCTACTGGTGGCAGGATCTTGTTGAGTCTGTCTACCAGAACTTTGCGTGGCGAAACTCCAAACTCTTCAATCTCTTCTGAACTTGTCAATCCCAGGCTCATCAAAAGATTTATCTGTG
The DNA here is from genome assembly GCA_024229695.1 of bacterium. Taxonomy (GTDB): domain Bacteria; phylum Krumholzibacteriota; class Krumholzibacteriia; order LZORAL124-64-63; family LZORAL124-64-63; genus JABIBH01. Next base: position 15,055 of record JAAESD010000519.1, on the reverse strand, counting down.
CACAGTGGCCAGGGTAGCGAATAGTTTTGTAATCCAGGTTAGTAACTTTGCCGAACATGGTCTCAGGCAGAGAGGAAATTCCGCCCGATGTTTGAAATGCCTCCAGTTTTCCAAATGGTTCCGGAAAAGTCAGCTCTTCAAGTTCAGTCATCGATGGGACTGTTTTTACTGCTCCATTACGAATCACAACAGCTGGCTCAATGTACTCGTTAATCAATCCTTCAGCAGAAAAAACGATGCCATAATTCATTGGCGGTTGTGGCTCAAGAGGCAGTCCACCAACACGAAGGTGAACTTCATGGCACTCATCAAATCTGGTTGAAAGTTCCCAACCGATCAGTCCTGCAAGTCCTGGTGCAAGTCCACAGTCGGGTATAATTGTTACACCAGCTTTTTCAGCCATCTCATTTTGGGCAAACTGTTTTGCAGTGATGTCATTGTTACCGCCGAGGTCCAGAAAATGAGTTCCAGCTTCAATTGCAACTTCTGTCAGTGAAGCATTGAACCAGTAATTGACAGCGCTGATCATCACATCGGCGTTTTTAGCAAGAGGGAGGATTGCCTCTTTATCTGAGACATCGGCTTGTAGAATCTGTAGGCGTGGATCATCAATTTTTTCAGAAAGAGCATTTAAAGAATCGATGTCTATATCGCAAACTGTGATCTGGGTTGTTGCTTCACTGTTGAAAAGTAAATCCCAGGCAATTGCAGTGCCTTGAAGTCCTGAGCCGAGTAGTAAATATCTCATTATTGTCCTTTACCTTGTTGTACCTGGAAATTACAATGCAATATGTCCACACACCGAAAAATTAATGCTAATACAGGAGCATCTCAATGGAAACCAAAGTTTTGCGAAGTCAGTTGCTGGAGCTGATTCGTCGTACTTCTTGTGAACTGCCTGACGACCTGATTCGTGCCCTTGACAAATCCCGTCGTAAAGAAAAAAAGGGTACAACTGCCCGCTACGCTCTTGATGTGATGCGCGAAAATGTTGATCTGGCTAGAGACAAATCTCAACCGTTGTGTCAGGATACAGGCACAATAATTTGCTATGTAGATTTGCCAAAATGGATCACTGAAAAACAGTTCCAATCTGCTTATGAAAGTGCAGTAAAAACTGCCACCAACAAAGGTTTCTTGAGGCAAAATTCAGTAGACTCGATCACTGGTGAAAACTCGGGAACCAATCTGGGGCCGGGAAGTCCGGCAATACATTTTCATCAGGCATCGGGAAAATCTTTGGGTGTAAGAATGATGCTCAAAGGTGGCGGTAGTGAGAATGTCAGCTGTCAGTATAGTCTTCCAAACAACAAGCTTGGCGCTGGCAGGGACATTGAAGGTGTTCGCAAATGTATCCTTGATGCAGTTCAAAACGCACAGGGAAAAGGGTGCGGACCGGGTATTCTTGGCGTATGTATAGGTTCAGATCGTGGCTCAGGTTTTGTAGCTGCCAAAGAACAATTTTTCCGCCAACTGGATGACACAAACGACGACAAACTGCTCTCCAAATTGGAGAAGAAGCTCTTGAAGCAAGCAAATACCCTTGGTATCGGTCCAATGGGATTTGGCGGAGAGACAACATTGATGGGAATCAAGATATGTGCTCGTAACAGAGTACCTGCATCTTTCTTTGTATCGATTTCCTATATGTGCTGGGCATATCGTCGTAACGGATTTTTACTAACCGAGTCAGGCAAAATCAATCGCTGGCTCTATGAAGGGAAGTGACAACAATGATACTTGAAGCACCATTTACTGAAGAGAAGTTACGAAAACTGAAGCTGGGTGATGTAGTTGAAATTACCGGTCTTATTTATACTGGTCGTGATGCTGTTCACAAATATCTGCACGATGGCAACAAGCCTCCTGTCGATCTTAAAGACTCAATCATATATCACTGTGGACCTGTTGTTGTAAAAGAAAAAGGGGAGTGGGTTGTAAAAGCTGCTGGTCCTACAACATCGATCAGGGAAGAGCCTTATCAAGGGCCATTGATGGAACAATATGGAATCCGTGGAGTGATAGGTAAGGGTGGCATGGGGTCGAAAACTTTGGCTGCTTGTAAAAAAGTTGGAGCATGTTATTTCCACGCGATTGGTGGGGCAGCTCAAGTGTTGGCAGAAAAAGTTGTCAAGGTTTCCGATGTTCATCTGCTGAATGAGTTCGGATCGCCGGAAGCAGTCTGGGAATTTCAGGTTGTAAAGTTTCCGGTTGTAGTTACTATGGATTCGCACGGTAAGTCTTTGCACGCGAAAGTTGAAAATGCATCTGCGAAAGCACTTGCTCAACTGGTTTAAATAAGGAGTCCATTAAATTGGAAAACCAAGAACAAGATTTTGAAATAATCAATTTGTCCGGTATTTTAAATATTCTCTGGCGCAGACGGCTGATGATTCTGGCTTTGACTCTGGTAGGGTTTATTGCAGGAATTGGTTACGGAATTGTGACCAACCCCTTGTATAGGGCAACTGCTCAGATTCGGCCTGGAATTACAGGGTTTACACCTAATGGTGGACCTTTCAGAGCAAATATGATCAAGGATGTTGTTCGCTGGTATAATACCGGTTTGTACGGTCCTGAGTTGAAGAAGATTATGGGCCTTCCGGAAGACACGTATCGACCTGATATCTCTGCTAATTTTATCCCCAAGGCTATCGGTATTCAGGGTGGTGACATAATCACTTTGATGACTCTCAGTGAGAGCCCAGAAAGTGCTGAAGAAATTCTGAACAGCTCAATCCAGGCTTTTATCAATTTCACCTTAGCCGATACAATAGGTAATAGTTTGCTGCTCTCTTTGAGTGGGCTTGAAGTGAAAATTAAACAGGAAGAGAATAAGAAACTTGGGCTGCAACTCCGGGCAAAGGAATATGAACTGGAGATTGCTGCTGCTGAACAAGTGATAAACGAAACAGAAATTGAAGAGGATCGATTTGCCCTTAGGGTAAAGAGAAATGAAGCTCTTGGTGAATTGCAAAGAAGAGGTATCGATGTTTTAAGTATGGATATTTCTGCAGTAAATAAATTGATTGATGAGATGGATGGGCTTAAATCAGGTAATGGCAACAGTGAATTGCTTGGCTCGGTTTTGACATCGTCTTTGGAAGCTCAAAGCGGTATCAAAACCAGTACTATGCTTGCAGACACACTTAGGTATCATTCAAAATTAGCAGATATTAATGCAGAAGATCTGACGCTGCGCAAGAAGCTTGAACTCGAGAAGAAAAAGAACGATGCTCAGAGAACAATAGATATGTTGAAGCTCAAACTTGAGATGGAACTTGATAATGAAGAGAAGGTAATTGAGCAAAGCATCAGGTCGTACAAGAATCAGATGAATATGTTGTCTCCGCTTCAAAGAGTTGGGCCAATTTCCACTACATCTAATCCGGTTCGCCCCAGGAAAGCACGAGCGGCAATAATGCTGACTCTGGCAGCTTTGTTCAGTTCAGTAGTACTAGCGTTTGTGGTGGAGTATTTCAGCAAGCATAAAGATGAAATTCTTGCATCGAAATGAGTGACAAAAAGCTCATAAAAGAAATTACAGTTTTAACCGCAACTCAGGCGGCCGGGCAAATACTGAACCTGGTCGCCCTTGTTTTTCTGGCCAGGTTTTTAGGTGAGTCCGATTTTGGAATGATTCAGGTCTGTATTGCGATAATGTCGTATGCCTTGATTGTTTCCGAAGGTGGCTTGTTTGCTGTTGGTAGCAGGGCAGTTGCCAGATTATCCAACTTATCTGATATCTCGGAACATGTTCGGAATCAGCTTGGCCTGATGGCGATATTAGGCGTCGCAGTTTTTGCTTTATCTATTTTGCCAGTTCATTTTTTCAGTCCCGACAATATTAATAGAACGGTTCTGCTTATTTATATGGCTGTAACGTTGCCACAAGCTGCAATGCTTGACTGGCTTGGTATAGCGATGGGGAAGAGCTTGACAGTTGGCATTTCCAGGCTTGTTAAAGCGGGTGTTTATCTGCTTCTGATTCTTCTGATTCTGCCAAAAAATCCCAATTTGAATCTGGTTCCTGTTTTCCTGATAATCTCAATGATTGCAGCTAATATTGTAATGCGCGTTCAAAGTTGGCGATGGCTAGGTTGGTGGCCCAAACCGTTCGGGGCAAATCTTACAGCTTGCAGACAATTACTTTCGCAAACTGCTCCGATAGGTGCTGCCAATATTGTACAAAGAGTTCTGTTCAATTTTGATTTGATAATCATCGGTTTTATTGCAACAACTTCAGACGCAGGAGTCTATGCCGCCGCCGCAAAACTTCTTTTTGTTCTGATTGTGGCTGTTGAAACTGCTCTGTCTGCAGTTTTGCCAAGGCTTTCTCAACTGTGGCAGGATGATAAACCAGCATTCGATGAGGCAGTCCGTCGCTATTTGAAAACCCTGATACTCTGCCTGTTGCCGTTACCGATTATCGGATTCCTATTTGCTGAGCCGGTAATTCAACTGATATACAGTGGCCAATACATAAGTTCTGTCCCAATATTCAAGATTCTCAGCCTGGCCTACCCACTTTTGTCACTGGTTCTCTTTCTGGGCACAGTTCTGGTTGCTTCAGATCGACAGAAAAGCTGGTTTACAGTTACCGTTGCAGGCGCAATAGCTGCAATTATTGCCCTGTTATTACTGATTCCTGCACTTGGAGTTATTGGTGCTGCGTGGGCAATGCTGATTTCATATGTCGTTTCTCTTCTGGTTTCTGGTTACCTGATCAGCAAAGCAACTTGACAAATTTCTGATTAGTGCGACCTTCAATCCTCAGTTGTCATTAATTTTCGAAGGGATCGCGCAATGAAAAAGATTCGAGTTTTATTCACAGTATTAGCTCTGCTGACAGTTTTTGCAGGGTGCAAGGAAGATGCAGCTCAGGCTGTTGGAGAGGAAGTCATGGAAGGTTTAACAATAACCGATGTAGTTGTTGGCGATGGTGCAGCAGTAGTTTCCGGTGACCTTGTCACAGCTCACTACACAGGCTGGGTTTACACAGATGGCGTAAAAGCTGAAGAGCCATTCGACAGCTCTGTTACAAGAGGCGAACCTGCTAATTTCCCAATTGGCGTTGGCCGATTGATTAAAGGTTGGGACGTAGGTCTGATCGACATGAAAGTTGGCGGAACTCGCGAACTTATTATTGCTCCAGAACTTGCCTATGGTGAAATGGAACGCCCAGGTATTCCTGCCAACTCAACTCTGATCTTTGAAATTGAGCTTTTGGGCATCCCAACGTTAGAAATCATCGATACTCTTGTCGGCCAAGGCGCAACCGCTGAAGCAGGCGACAAAGTAGAAATGCATTATACCGGCTGGCTATATGTCGATGGCGAAAAAGGCGAGCAATTTGACAGCAGTCATGACCGCGGACAGACTTTCCCATTCCAGCTTGGTGCTGGCCAGGTAATTCCTGGATGGGACAAAGGTGTTGCAGGAATGCAAGTTGGAGGCAAAAGAACTCTGATTATTCCTCCTGAATTAGGTTATGGACCAAGAGGTGCGGGCGGAGTTATTCCACCAAATGCAACTCTTATGTTTGATGTCGAACTAATGGGCATAGAGGGTAAATAAGAATACCCTTGCAGATTTGTCTGTTTTCGATTAATTTACGCGCAAAATGAGAGCGGTTATCAACAAAATGCTGACCGCTCTTTTTATGACATGTTTTACTGGTTTTATCGAGGAGATTCTCACTCATGGATCTAATTTATTTGATCCCCGCTACTGGCGTTCTGGCTCTATTATTTGCCTTTTCCAAATTCTTATGGGTAAATAAGCAAGACGCAGGAACTGACAGAATGAAAGAAATTGCAGGCCATATCCAGGAAGGCGCAATGGCGTTTCTTGGTCGCGAATACCGTGTTCTGGCTATTTTTGTTGTAGTTGTTGCTGTACTTCTGGCAGTTGGTAACCGCGCTGTTGAATCCAGTCACTGGTTGATTGGGATTTCATTCCTGGTTGGTGCAATCTGTAGTGGCCTTGCAGGATTCTTCGGTATGAAGATTGCCACAAAAGCAAATGTTCGTACTACCAGTGCAGCAAGAGAAGGCCTCAATGGCGCTCTTAATGTTGCTTTCAGTGGTGGAACAGTAATGGGAATGTCCGTTGTTGGACTAGCTGTTGTTGGTCTTAGCTCACTGTTTATTCTGTATAACTCAACTTATGGTGCCGACTGGGGAATAAGTCGTGTACTTCAGGTATTGAGTGGTTTCTCACTGGGTGCAAGTTCAATCGCACTGTTTGCCCGTGTTGGTGGCGGTATTTATACCAAAGCTGCCGATGTTGGTGCTGACCTTGTTGGTAAAGTTGAAGCTGGTATCCCAGAAGATGATCCCCGTAACCCTGCTGTTATTGCTGACAACGTTGGCGATAACGTTGGTGATGTTGCCGGTATGGGTGCTGACCTTTTTGAGTCATACATCGGTTCTATTGTTGGTGCAATGATCCTTGGTGTAATGTTCCTGCCTAATAGCATGAATGCAGTTCTGTTGCCACTTGTTCTGGCTGCAGTTGGTATTGTTGTTTCTATTCTTGGTACTTTCTTTGTTAAAACAAAAGATGGTGGCAACCCACAGACAGCTCTGAACATCGGTACTTTTGGTGCTGGTGGTCTGATGCTGATTGCATCTTACTTTGTTATTGATGCAATGATTCCTGCTGCTCAGGCTATGGGCGTATTCTGGGCCACAATTGCTGGTCTTGCTGGTGGTATTGCTATCGGCCTTATCACTGAGTATTACACAAGTGATGAACGCGCTCCTTCAAGAGGTATTGCAAAAGCCAGTGAAACTGGGGCTGCAACCAACATGATTGCTGGCCTGGCACTTGGTATGAGCTCAACAGCTCTGCCAATTGTTGTTCTCAGTGCTACAATTATGGTAGCTCACCACTTTGCAGGTCTATATGGTATCGCGATTGCTGCTTTGGGTATGCTTTCAACAACTGGTATCCAGTTGGCTGTCGATGCTTACGGTCCTATTGCTGACAACGCTGGTGGTATCAGCGAAATGGCTGGCCTGGGTGAAGAAGTTCGTAAAAGAACTGATAAACTTGATGCAGTTGGTAACACTACTGCTGCTATTGGTAAAGGTTTTGCAATCGGTTCTGCTGCACTTACAGCACTTGCTATGTTTGCTGCGTTCCAGCAGATTGTTGGCCTTGAGTCAATTGATATTATGGAACCAAAAGTTCTGGTTGGATTGTTGCTTGGTGCAATGCTGCCATTCCTGTTCTCAAGTTTCGCGATGAATGCTGTTGGTCGTGCTGCTTTCTCAATGATTGAAGAAGTACGTCGTCAGTTCCGTGAGATCGATGGCTTGATGGAAGGTAAAGCAACTGCTGACTTCCGTCGCTGTGTTGATATCTCAACTGCTGCTGCAATCAAGGAAATGATTGTTCCTGGTCTGCTTGCAGTTCTGGCTCCTGTTGTTATTGGATTCCTGGGTGGAGCTGCCATGCTTGGTGGAATGCTAGCTGGAGTTACAGCCAGTGGTGTATTGATGGCAATCTTCATGTCAAACGCAGGTGGGGCATGGGACAATGCCAAGAAATATGTTGAAAGTGGAGAACACGGTGGCAAAGGTAGCGATGCTCACCATGCCGCAGTTGTTGGCGATACAGTTGGTGATCCTTTCAAGGATACAGCTGGTCCAAGCCTTAACATTTTGATTAAGCTTATGAGCGTTATCTCAGTTGTAATTGCTCCTTTGTTGATTAAAATGTAAGCATAAAACATCAAATCGATATCAAGGCCTGCTCCTTAATGGGGGCGGGCCTTTTTTTTATGTGATATTTATAACAGGTGTGGTTAACTCTTGTATTTGTAGTTAGTTATCTTCAATACCCTGAATATATACCGGCAATAGGGGTATTTGTAAAAACCGGACAAAAAAAGATTATTAAAAGATATGTTTATTTCTTGACAGGTTATTAATAATTATAAACATTTGTCTTTGAAACAGATATTTTTGTCTGTCGGTCCCTTAAACCAGGAGTTTATAAATGACTCGATTCCTGCTGACAGAGGACAAGGTTACTACCTTTATTGAGCATTTGCAGTCGCAGAAAAATGTTTTTGCACCGCATAAGCGAGGTACTAACTCTTTTGCGTTTGAACAAGTTTCAGATCCTGCATCTGTAGAACTTGATTACACGCGAACCTTACACTCTGTTAAAAAGTTTTTTATGCCACCAAGAGAACAGTTGCTGAGTTTCAGTTTAACTGACAACTCTTTCACAGAACCAACTGTTGATCCTGTCGATGCAATATTTCTTGGAGTTCATAGTTATGATCTTCAGGCAGTTTTGAAACTGGATCACAATTTTTCAGAAGGCAATCCTGAGAAAAATTATCTAAAGCGCAGAGAAGGCGCATTGTTTGTTGGTGTAACTTTTACACCAGATAAATGGCACTTTTCAGGCTCAGTTGGAATCAACCCAAATGATGCTGAAGGCTTTGATGTTTTCCTGTTTGCTGTTGAAAATGGTTATGCAGTTGAAGCGTTCACTCCTGAGGGTGAAGCTCTACTGGACGGCTTTAAAATGTCTGAATTTGATTCCGATATTCCAGCAGCAGCTGACTTCAATCAACACATATATGTTCCGCAGGGAAAACTTACAGAAGTTTTTGATAACGCGTGGGACAATGAAATATGGGAAGAAACTTCCAAAGAATGTGTTGGGTGTGGAACATGTAACCTGGTTTGTCCAACCTGTTACTGCTTCAATGTTGAAGATGGTGTTGATGTAACTGCAACTGTTGGTCAGCGAGAGCGTCACTGGGATGCATGTATGACTCGTGATTTCAGTGAAGTTGCAGGTGGTGAGATTTTCCGCGAGGAACTAGCCGCACGCCAACGCCATCGTGTTTACCGTAAATTCAAGTATATCTCTGACAAAACCGGACAACCGTGGTGTGTAGGCTGTGGCCGATGCACTGCTTCCTGTTCTGCCAAGATAAGCATCGTCAATATCGTCAACAAGCTGGTCCAAGACCACGAACAAGCCACTGTGGCTCCAGTTTAAGGAGGATGATGATGAAAGATTTATATTTTCCGGTAATGGCGGAAATTACAGGAGTCAAACAATTGTCTCCAATGGAAAAACTGTTTGAGATTACTCTGCCTGGCGGAGCTGACCTTGATCATGATCCAGGGCAGTTTGTAGAACTGTCTCTATTTGGTGTTGGTGAAGCACCATTCTCGATTTCTTCTTCTCCAACTCGTAAAGGCACATTTGAGCTGGGCATCCGCAATGTTGGAATGCTCACCGATGTACTTCACAGAATGGAAGCAGGAGAAAAAGTTGGCATCCGTGGCCCATTTGGCAGCGGTTTTAATGTCGACGATTTCAAAGGTAAAGATGTAATGATTGTAGCTGGTGGTATTGGACTTGTTCCAGTTCGCTCGCTAATAAATTATGTGCTTGATAATCGGGATGACTTTGGTCGATTGATAATTCTTTACGGTTCAAAATCCGACAAAGACTTGCTGTTCACAGACGAGCTGCAACAATGGGCCGATGATCCTAAAGTTGAGTACCACGTAACTGTAGATTCCGGTTCTGAGGACTGGACAGGAAACACTGGTGTTATTACAACTCTGATTCCTGGACTTGATCTGGATCTTGCAAATACAAAATGTGTCATAGTTGGACCTCCAATTATGTATCGATTTGTTCTGCTGTCTCTTAATTCCAAGGGACTTCCAGAAGAAAACATCTACATGTCACTTGAACGTAGAATGAAATGTGGCGTCGGTAAATGCGGGCACTGCCAAATCAACAGTTCCTATGTTTGCCAGGATGGCCCGGTTTATCACTACCCAGACCTTGCAGACTTACAGGAGGCGCTATAATGGCTAATAAACCAAGAGTAGCGATCTTCGATTTTACTGGATGCGAAGGTTGCGAGTTAAATAAACTGAATTTTGAAAATGAGCTGCTGGATATTCTGGCTCATGTAGATATCGTGGAATGGCGCGAGGCGATGGATGATCGTGTTGATGAATACGACATCGCTTTTGTTGAAGGTTCACTGTCTACTCCTGATTGTATTGAGCGAATTCATGAAGTGCGTCGTAAGTGCAAAGTGCTTGTTTCACTTGGCTCTTGTGCAACACTTGGTGGCATCAATGCAATGAAAAACATTCAGCCAATTGAAGAAGTCAGAGAAGAAGTTTACGGCGAAGATAAGTATCTTTTCCCAACACTTCCTGCGCTGCCACTTTCTGCAGTTGTAAAGGTTGACTACGAAGTTCGTGGTTGCCCAATGACTCAGATTGAGTTCCTGAAACTGTTCACCGCACTGGTGCGTGGTCAGGAACCGGTCAAGCCGGACTATGCAGTTTGTATTGAATGTAAACTCAAGGAAAATGAGTGTGTTTACGAAAAAGGAATGATCTGTCTTGGACCGGTAACAATGGCCGGCTGTGATGCTCATTGCCCAAGCTTTGGTCAGTACTGTACTGGTTGTCGTGGTCTTGTGACCGATGCCAACATCGCAGGAATGGAAGAGATTCTGGTTAAACATGGTCTCTCTGTTGACGAAGCTCGTAAACGACTTCAACTATACAATGTCAACCAACTTGAGGGGGTTCAGAAATGAGCACCAACCTGGATATCAAGGTTAAACACCTCACAAGAGTTGAGGGACATGGCAACATTGTTGTCAATATGAAAGAGGGAGTGCTGGAGAAAGCTCAACTGGAAATTGTTGAGGCTCCAAGGTACTTCGAAGCGATGTTGAAAGGTCGCAGCTTCCATGAGGCAGCAATTGTTACATCGCGTATTTGTGGTATCTGCTCACTTGGTCATCAGATTGCTTCTCTTAAAGCAACTGAAGATGCATTGGGATTGGAAGTCAGCTGGCAAACCATTCAACTGCGCAAGTTGTTGACTCATGGTGCAACCCTGCAGTCAAACATTCTGCATGCGTACTTCCTGGCAGCTCCTGACTTTTTGAATGTCGGTTCTGTATTTCCACTGATTGGTACACATCCTGAAGTTGTTGTCAGAGCGTTGAGAATGAAGCGCCTTGCAAACGACATGGGTGATGTCATTGGTGGTCGCGCAGTTCATCCAATTACCTGTGTCCCAGGTGGATTTACCCGCATTCCTACTGCTGAAGAACTGCTTGAGCTGAAACGCAAGCTTGTTGAGGAAATGGTTCCAGACTTCCTGGCAACTGTTGATACAATGGCTGCTTTGGCTGGCGCAATTCCTCAGTTTGAGCGCGAGACAGAGTTTATTTCGCTACGCAGCGATGATGAATATGCTCTGTACGATGGCGACATCTGCTCAACTGATACAGGCACTGTAGATGATCATGAGTATCGCAAGATGACCAACGAGCATGTTGTTACTCACAGTAGTAGCAAGCATTGCAAGGCTAACAGGTCAAGTTACATGGTTGGTGCGTTGGCAAGGTTCAACAATAACCATGACAAACTTTGTGATGCCGCAAAAGATGCTGCAGAAAAACTTGGTTTGAAACCTGGTTGCTGCAACCCTTACATGAACACTATTGCTCAGGTTGTTGAAGCCGGACATTGTGCTCTGGACTCGGTTGCAATCATTGATCAACTGCTTGAAGCAGGTCTGAAAGATGAACAACCAAACCAGGAACCAACCAGGTTTGGAACCGGTATTGGTGCAACAGAAGTTCCTCGTGGTATTTTGTATCATGAGTATACTTACGACAGACAGGGTCGGATGGTTAAAGCTAATTGTATTATCCCAACTGGCCAGAACCTGGCTAACATTGACGATGATATGAAAAAGCTGGTACCTGAGTTTATCGAAAAGTCCAAGGAAGAGATTACACTGATGCTTGAGATGCTGGTTCGTGCTTATGACCCATGCATTTCCTGTTCAGTGCATATGCTTGACGTGGACTTCATAGAGTAGGAGAATGGTGTGAAGATCATTGCTGTCGGAAATTCACTTTACGGTGATGATGGCATAGGCTCAGCTGTTCTGGATACAATCCGCGACGGGGATTTATTCCCTGTTGCGGAACTCCTGGACATGAAGACCGATGCTCTGGCAATGATTGATCACTTTGATTCCGACGGCCTGCACATCGTCATTGATGCAGTGAAGATGGGCAAGACCCCGGGAACAGTTGTCAAGTTCGCACCGGATGAAGTAGAGATGGTGATGCAGTGGGATCAGTTGTCGTTACATGGTTTTGGCCTGGCTGAAACTTTTGCAATGGCTAAACAGATCGGGAAATTGCCTCAGCAGACTGTTGTCATCGGTGTTGAACCGGAACAGATTGATATAAACAATGGGCTTTCTCCTTCGGTTCAGGAGGGGATAGCAAAAGTTATTTCTATAATAGCGGAGGTCGCAAAAGATGATAGAGCGAACCATCCTGGTAATTGACGATGATATCGATTTGGTCGAAATTATCAGAGTGACACTTGAGGGCGAAGGGTTTAAAGTTATCGATGCTCAGAACGGAGCCCGCGGTCTAAGACTTGCGAGCGACGAAGTCCCGGATTTGATTATCCTGGATGTTATGATGGGCGAGATCGATGAAGGATTCCAGGTTGCGTATGAATTGCGTAACAGGGAAGAAACTCGCGAAATTCCTATCCTGATGTTGACTGCTGTGGTTGACCAGACAGGATTTGATTTCGATCCAGAGAAGGATGCAGAATTCCTTCCTGTGAATGAGTTTATTCAAAAGCCAGTTGCACCAAGAGAATTGGTGGATCTGGTGAGGAAGCATTTACCAACGAGCGTTTAAATGGACGACCAAAAACCTGAGTCAGTTGTAAACGACCCAACTCTGTTTGTAACCGCAGCCTCACTGCGGGGTAGAAGCGACTGGTTTATTCGTTTACGATGGATGTCGGTAATTGGTGTTATGACAGGTGTAATAACGGCGGACCAGATTGCTGGTCTGCCGTTACCTGTTAAGGGTATTGTTATTACTGCGCTGATAACTGCGATTTTGAATGTCGGCTATATTTTACACAATCGCAGACCGGCAACTTCTCTGAATAATGAAGTCAGAATTGTAAAAGTTCAGATGGTAATGGATCTGATTCTGCTGACTATGCTTGTAAATCTGACAGGTGGGATTGAAAACCCCCTTTACCTTGTCTACATAATTCATGTGATTATTGCGAGTCTGATTTTCAAAGGGAAAGAAATTTATCAGATTACAGGTTTGGCCGTTATTCTGTTTACCCTGGAAACTCTTGGCGAGCATTATAGAATTATTCCACATCACCATTTGATGAGTGCCTCTGAAACAATTCATGAGCCACTATATATGCTGATGACATTGGGCGCATTCTGGATTGTGCTGATTGTGGCAGCGTACATCGGTTCAACCTTTATGAAACACAATCGTGCAATTAAAGACGATCTGGTTCAACGACAAAAAGAACTTCAGGATGCTGATAAAGCCAAGGTAGATTTTTTCCGATTTGTAACTCACGAAGTTAAAAGCCCAATCATTACTGCATTGAGTGCAGTTGATCTTGCACTCGATAAAAACGACGGCAATGAGATAGTTGACAATATGCTTGGCCGAGCTTCAAGAAGGCTGCATCAGGCTATCGAAATTGTTAAGGATCTGTCTGATCTTACTCGTGGTGGAATGAAGTCCAGAGGCAGAAAAGAAAAAATCGATCTTGCCGAGCTGACTAAAAAGTTATTGGTAAGCAGAAAAGAGCTGATCGACAGCAGAAACCTGATTTTGGAAGCGGATATTCCATCGTCGCCAGTTCAGGTCAAGGGTGTGCCTGACAAAATTGAGAAGATTCTTGTAAACCTGATTGATAATGGCATTCGCTATAATCACGATGGCAAACGGCTTTACATTGTACTGATGGATGTTGGTAGCAAAGTTATTTTTTCAGTGCAGGATGAAGGAATTGGAATCAAGCCCAAAGATCAGGAGCTTATTTTTGAGGAGTTCTATCGTACGCCAGCAGCGCGCGAGACTTCTACACTTGGAACAGGACTGGGTCTGCCAATAGTAAAGCGATTTGTTGAGCAGATGAAGGCAACACTTAAAGTTGAGAGTGAACCAGATGTTGGTTCAACATTCACAGTAACATTCAGGAAAAGACTATGAACAAAATTCAGTGTGGTGGATTAATTATTAAGCGTGGAGTAGCCCTTATTGAAGTACTTGGATTCGAATGGGCACCTGGTGAAGCTTGTGGCATCCTTTGTGAATTTGGCGATGCCGGTATTCCACTCTCATATATCAATATCAGCAATACCAACGATAAAAAACGTAGTATAGTGTTTTGTCTGGATCATAAATATCTAGGCCAGGCAAAAGAGATGATGACAAATATTGAGAAGAAGTTGTTACCACAGAAAGTTACTGTTGAAGAAAGAGCATCTATCTGCACACTTTATGGCCCTCACTTTTTGGAGAAAACCGGGCTTGCCAGTGAAGTATATGCATCGTTCTGTCAGGCTGCTATTGGCACATGGAGCGTATGTTCATCGGTGAACAGTGTGTCGTTTGTGATCAGCGAAAGAGACCTCAATCCAAGCAGACAGTGCCTGCGAACACGGTTTGATTGGCCCGAGTAGTCTCAGCTAACAAATCCTTGGCAGCTGCTGACCAACTGGCATGTCTACAATCCGTTCAGCTCCAAGTTCAGTCAACATGGTCACTGTGCCGGGTCGTGAATCTGTTACCTGGCCAATAATTTTGGCATTTTCACCAAATTCAACTGTGCGGATTGCTTCCAGAACAGCATTAGCTTTTTCCTGGGGAACAATTGCGCAGAGTTTGCCTTCGTTGGCCACGTAAAGCGGGTCAATACCCAGCAGCTCGCACGCTGCAAAAGTGTCAGGTCTGACCGGTATCGCAGACTCCTGAAGCTGGATGCCAACTTTGCTCGATGCTGCAAACTCATTGAGTGTTGTAGCAAGGCCACCACGAGTTGGATCACGCAGAGCCTTGACTTCAGGACAGACTCCCAGAATTGCATCGACAAGTTCATTCAACGGGGCAGAGTCACTCTCAACCCGACTTTCAAATGACATTCCTTCTCTGGTGGTCATAACAGCC
>JAAESD010000518.1 GCA_024229695.1 bacterium | reverse complement strand
CGATCTGTGATTTTGTCAGAAAATTCCATCCAAGACCTCCATTGGTGGTCTGAGAATGTGTTAGATTCATATAATGAAATTTCACATGGAAACCCACAAATTGTCATCACTAGTGATGCCTCAAAAATTGGCTGGGGATGTACATGTGGGCAACAGGAAACAGGGGGAAACTGGACCCCCAGGAAGCCTTGTCCCATATCAATGTCTTAGAACTTTGTGCTGCATACTTTGCACTTAAAACATTCGCTGAAACAATATCAAATAAACACGTAAAACTCCTGGTAGATAACACGACAGCTGTATGTTGCCTAAACCAAATGGGCACCAGCCACTCGTATGAGTGCAATGAACTCACACAAAAAATTTGGCAATTTTGTATCAGCCACAATGTGTGGATTACCACTGCGCATATTCCAGGCAAAGATAATATAGGCGCAGATGCAGAATCACGGAAAAATAGGAGAGAAACAGAATGGGCATTGAATAATGATATCTTTTCAAACGCAATCCATCGGGTTAATGTGCACCCAAATATTGATTTGTTTGCATCTAGGATCAATCATAAGATAAAACCTTATGTTGCATTTAGGCCAGATCCAGGTGCTATGGCTGTTAATGCCTTCTCCTTATCATGGCATCAATACAAATTTTATGCCTTTCCACCTTTTTGTATCATATTAAAAACCTTACAGAAAATTGCTCAAGACAGAGCAACAGGTCTGATGGTTGTGCCTCTTTGGCCAACACAATCATGGTGGCCGTATTTTACGAATATGTTAATTGATCACCCTATATGCTTGCTTAGGAAAAAACAGACACTATGGCTGCCAGCAAAACCTCAAAGGATACACCCTCTGCACAAACAGCTGACACTACTGCTATGCCATTTGTCAGGGGACTGCTGCAAGGTAGAGGACTTTCAGAAAACGCTGCAAACATCATCCAACAATCATGGAGACCTGGTACCACAAAGCAATACAAATCATACCTACTTAGATGGGAAAACTATTGTCGTGAAAAGAAAATTGATTCACTTGCTGGAACTGTGATTGATGGCATTAATTTCTTGGGAGAGTTATATCAAGAAGGATTATCTTATAGCTCAATAAACACTGCACGCTCAGCACTTTCTGCAGTAATATCAATTGCAGGAAATGTGAATTTTGGCAACAATGCCATGGTTACTCGATTTATGAAAGGTGTATTTTGCTCCAGACCCTCGCTGCCTCGGTATACGGAAATATGGGATGTGTCATTGGTACTCTGTTATATTAAGAAGTGGCAACCGTTAGCAAGTATTGATCTAAAAACACTGACGTTTAAAACGGTTACATTGATGGCGTTAACATCCGGCCAGAGATGTCAGACTTTACAGGCGTTAGATATTGATCATATGGTAGTCGCTCCAAGTTACTGCAAATTTGAAATTATACAACTGTTAAAGACATCAAAACCAAATAAACATTTGGGTCAACTGAACTTTATTACGTATGCTCCGGATGAGAATTTGTGTGTTGTCAACTGTCTTAAAGAATACATAAAAAGAACAGAGCCTCTACGCTCAGGTTTCAAAAGCCTGCTTATCAGCTATGTAAAGCCACATTGCAAAGTATCTACCAACACTATCAGCAGATGGTTAAAGGAAGTTTTGAAAATTTCAGGGATAGACACGTCAATCTTTACAGCACACAGCTTCAGAGCTGCAGCCTCATCAGCAGCAAAATCATCAAATGTTCCAATTGATAAGATCATGGCTATTGCGGGATGGCAAAGTTCCGAAAAATTCAGAAAGTATTATGACAAACCTATTATTACTGATAAAGGAGGTTTTGCTAACAGCATTTTTTGATATGTTATGGAGATAGTTATGTTGTGAAACAAATTGCATTACTCCATGTCCACCTGCTTTAAAATCTCAATGTGACTCCTATGTGACGTCAGAACAATTGTGAAGTAGAATGAACAAATTGAACAAGACTTACCTGAAAGGGGAGTTGAAGTTCGATTGTGATTCTACGAACAATTGTTCAGGAACATAGGAGTCACCCACCCTTTTTCCTTTAATAAGTGTGAATAACCCACCCGAAACAATAGA
Source organism: bacterium (assembly GCA_024229695.1). GTDB lineage: Bacteria > Krumholzibacteriota > Krumholzibacteriia > LZORAL124-64-63 > LZORAL124-64-63 > JABIBH01. Next base: position 136 of record JAAESD010000518.1, on the reverse strand, counting down.
TATTACGGTGGACATTTCGCTCTTTAAAGACTGGCGCTTGGTGACTAGTGCATGCGTTCTCAATGTGACTCCTATGTTCCTGAACAATTGTTCGTAGAATCACAATCGAACTTCAACTCCCCTTTCAGGTAAGTCT
>JAAESD010000517.1 GCA_024229695.1 bacterium | reverse complement strand
GTTTCCGAGTAAAGAGAATGAGAAATCTGACCCACAAGGAGCAAAGCCAAACAGAACTATAGAATTCTGCATCTGGTTCAGGTAGGCTGCAAAGCGGAATAATGTGTAAAACAGAAAGAGGGTTACGGCCAGCACGCACTTTTATTCTGGTTTCCAACCTTTTGGTAAGGAACCTCTAGAACTTTCTTCAGATTTTTTCTCTTCTGGTTCTGGTTGTGCTTCTGGTTCTGGTTGTGCTTCAACTTGTGGATCTTCATAAACACTTCTGTGTTGTTGATATTCATCATCTGCAAGATGTGCTTCACCTCTGTTAGTTTTGTAACCACCAGAGCCGGTACTTGTATCTGCACCAACTAATCGTGTAGGATCAATACCTGTTTGACCTGCGCCCATGTCATTTTTACGTTTCTTTTCACTAACAATAAAGACTGCAACACCACCAATAGCTGCCATTCCTGCCATTCCGTAAATAATCATTGCAGGGAATTCACCTGTAGATGTTGTTGCAAAGCCTTCAGGAGCTTCTGGATAAACTCCAACAACTTCAGTGCTATCTAAAACGTCAATATTTGCAAATCCTGCAAAGAAAATGTTTGCGGAATCTGCAGATTCAATTGTTCTTAAATCATAAGTTTTGTCAGTTGTAAATGATGCTTGAAATTCTTTTTCAGTTTGAAT
>JAAESD010000516.1 GCA_024229695.1 bacterium | reverse complement strand
GTATTCACATGTGGGGTGAAGCTGGAAATGAATTTTCAAGTTCTTTACAATTGTTAGATGGTTCAAATCAAATAGTTGCTCAAACCCCATGGTATTCCACAGAAACTACAACAAATTATATCGATTCTTTTGTGGTTGATACTGCTACTTCAGATACAGTCTGGTTCAACCTTTCTGCAGAAGATGCTTATCCAACCAACGGCCGTCCGCAGACGAGATTAAGAGTTAAATTGCCTACATCTTCGCATAAAATTGTTCTGGCTTCAACAGCTGCCTCAGGCACTGTTCATTATTGGAACGTGACTGAATTAACAAATGATGTTGGAAACTGGGGAATGGCTTTTTCGACACTTGGAGCAGGATTTGAAGCAGGCGATGATAATTACGGAATTGGAACACCAGCTTGCACGCATAGTGCTATCACAGTGGCGGCTTATTCGGCAGAACACTACACGATAACGGGACTGGAAGTAGGAGGGCAAATAGCCAATTTCTCAAGTATCGGACCTGTAATGACTGATTCTTTGAAACCAGACATTGCCGCGCCAGGTGTTAATGTAAGGTCATCGATCTCTTCTTACACAGACGCTTCTTATACTTCGATTGCGAATTTAGATTTCAATGGTAGGAATTATCCATTTGCGGCTTTTAGTGGGACTTCAATGTCTTCACC
>JAAESD010000515.1 GCA_024229695.1 bacterium | reverse complement strand
GGCCAGAACGATGTGAATTATTGGCCTCAGAACCAGAGGATTTAATGCAGGAACTGGCAAGACGTGGCTGCAATCGGGTCCTCTGGGAATGCGGGTCGCAATTGGCGACAACAGCTGTGCAGCAGAATTGCGTTCAGGAGTTGAAAGTGATGGTGGCCCCGAAGTTGTTAGGCGGTTCGCCTGGGAAAAACCCCCTCGCTGATCTGGGCTTCAGTTGCATGGATCAAGTTGTGATGTTGAAGCCTGATGGCTCACAACGGATTGGTTGCGACTGGCTACTACAGCTAATCATTTAAATCGGGATTATTTTTATACAAAAAACCTACTTCTGAAAAACTCTATTGGATATATCTTGCTCAAAGGTCTTTGCAGCGATTTGCAAAAAGGGTAGACATGAAATCGAAGAAAATTTGCACAAGAAGAGAACAAGCGGGAATCAATAGAAACCAATAAGAAGAATGCTAGAAGGCTATCGAATGAACAAAACAAGACAGCAACAAAGCCATACTCTTTTGATGAATCATCTTCGCTGAATCCAGCTATCAATCACAGAGAACTCTGGCCGCTCTGGGTTGCTTAAATCCAAGGTGTATTTTTTAACTTCATAGCCCCATCCATTGCCAGGGTGGTATTCATATTCAAAGATCGCCGAGTCTGAAGACCTTGACAGTTTGCGAAGAAAGCCACTAGCGGCAGGGTTGTTGATGACAGAGGCATTCTCAAACCCATTACTTGAAACACAAAGCTTTCTACTTCCGTCATTAAAACGTATCGCAAAGAACATGTATTCACCAGCTCTGACATTGAAAGAGCTTGCGTACTCAATCCCCCAACCCATGTCACCACTTATCAATTGACATTCATCGCCAAATACTCTCTTTTTTGCCTTGATATTATCTCTACATTTAACGCCTGCTTCTTGCAGGATACTCTCTTTCTGAGCAGATATTATTCCGTCTTGCTGCATCAATCCATGAATAGTGATCCATTCTGAATGATCAGCTTTATGCCCATGCCCAGCCTTCTTCCTCCCAAACAACCCTTCTCGGCAATTGTAGATATACCCACTTACCTGGACAGTCTTGTCTTCTGAATGAGCAGGAATGGCTGAAAAGGAAAGGCCTGTTACAGCTAGCGTTACAACAAAGAGGGAAATAGCAATTGGCGGGATGCCCATCAATTCAAGGAAGTCATTCAAACATTATCACCTCAAAGACACTTGACGTTTCCAAATCAATCGCCAACTTCATCTTCTAAAGGCTGGGTCTTGATGATTTTCAACCTTAAGCAGGAGCGACAAATTTAATCCACACTTGATTCATTTTTACTGCCATTAGCAATAAAGGACAACTCTGCCAACGAAAGCAGCATGCCAGCGATCGAGACAGGCAAGTGCTTTGTGGATTTTGGAGCAGATTATCCCAAACCATGCCTATTTGGTTTTCTGCTTCTGCAAAGTAGTTTTTCCTTACGAGCAAAGCCTTCTCTTGCTGACTAAATCTGATCTTGTCAGGTCGTTGTGCAACACCTCAGCCATCAATCAAGAAAACCATCTTCAAAAGATTCTCCAACGGGTGGTTTATCAACGAGAAAACTCAGACAAACAATAGTCACTTCGGTTATCAAAATCAAGCCAATACATCATTAGCGATCAAAGATTTTGTCCTGATTACTCTTGTACAGTTTTAATTCTAACTACTTGTCGCCTAAGGATTCAGAGCGTTCTGAGCTTCCGCGAGTTGTTTCTTTTGAACCTCCTGATAATCGCCCGATTAGAACGCCCATTAAAACGACCATATACATCGGACCAACAATGCTGGTGACCACAGTGATCATT
>JAAESD010000514.1 GCA_024229695.1 bacterium | reverse complement strand
TCTGCAGTCCACACGTGTGGACTATCACAAAAAAAAATCCCCCCACATTTCTGCAGGGGGATTCAAAACTTATCAGGTTATCTAGTCATCAATCTTTTTAATAACCTGACCGTAAATAATCAGCGCAATTGCCGATGCCAAGGCAATTCCTACAAACACAAACCACAAGTAGTGAGCATGCAGATATACGTCTGGCATTGGGCCGTTTCCGGCCAGAGCTTCCAGTCTTTGAGTCTGCTCAGCAACTGTAAGAGTGCTTGGGTTTGGGCACCATCTATCAAGCATCAGGCCGGAGATAAAGAATCCTACCAGCGCTGAAATGAATGAGTGCAAGTGACTGAATCCAAGGTAGAGTCCCTCTTCCCCTTTTGGTGCCTGTAGTGAGAAGTACTCCAGGAATCGAGGTGAGATGAAACACTCTGCAAGACCTTGCAGACCGATACCAACAAGCATCATAAATGCAATCGGGTGAAGTCCAAGAACCTCGCCGCTGAACATGTTACCAGCTGCCATACAGAATGCTGAAAGCGGCATGATGAACATACCGATTGTCATTGAATGCAGAGCAGATTTTTTGCGT
>JAAESD010000513.1 GCA_024229695.1 bacterium | reverse complement strand
TTTATGCCAACATTTCGAGGTTGGGAGGGACCACCACTATTTTCAATTCTTATAACTTTAATTTTGTCCTGGTATTGTTGGAGTATTTCTGGAGTGTTGTCAGTGGACCCGTCATCTACAACAATTACTTCAAAAGATGCATTTTCCTGGCTCAGTACAGAGTCAAGAGTTGCTGATATCCAGTTTGCGCAATTCCACGCAGGTATGACGACAGAAATATTCATGAGGATAAGCTAACACATTTTCAGCTTTTGGAAAACCCGGGATCTTTCCCGGTAAGTACTGCCAACATTTTGGGTGTCAGTTTTGGCAGGCAACCACGGTCAACCATTCTGAGTATTTTAATTTCGGTTGTAGATAGCTGCATGTCTTGGAGTCGCTGTGAATTGCTTTTATAAGAATCCCATGGCAGGATTGAACTGTTGCTGATTGTGCGCGCTGTTTTCATGTCGATTCCCCTTTGCAGTCTCATTTGCCAACTCAGCTGAATCTTACAATCGGTAAAAAACCGGGTAACTGTAGCGGTTTTGTGGATTTAAGTTATCCTATGAAAATGAAAAGCATTCTCAATAAGGCCCTGATTATAACAGCGATATTAATATTGCTGAACTATGGTGAAAGTATGTCCAAAACTCCTGAACAGATTCGTAAAAATGGCAATCATCTGGTTGCTGAACCCTCTCTATACCTTAAACAACATGCTCATAATCCAGTCGATTGGTATCCATGGAGCGATGAAGCACTTGATCGTGCCAAAGCAGAGGATAAACCGATTTTTCTGTCTATTGGTTACTCGTCGTGTCATTGGTGTCATGTGATGGAGCATGAGGTTTTTGAGCATGACGATGTTGCTGAAATTCTTAATCGATATTTTATCTGTATCAAAGTAGACCGTGAAGAGAGGCCTGATATTGACGCTATATACATGGAAGCGTTGGTGTCGATGCAGAACAGCGGTGGTTGGCCGATGTCGATGTTCCTGACTCCGGATCTTAAGCCATTTTACGGAGCAACCTACATTCCTCATGACCAGTTTATAAACCTATCAGAACAGATTGTGAAAGTGTTTCATTCGCGTCGATCTGACCTGGAAAGTGATGCATCTGGAATAATAAAAAGACTTTCCAATGTCGCATCTGTTAAAAAAGGAGCTCCAGTTACCGATCAGGATATTTCTGCAGTAGTCACGGAAGCCTTGCGCAGCTATGACAATCAATGGGGTGGGTTTCGGTCCATAAACAAGTTTCCCACACCTTTGCGTTGGCAGTTCCTGCTACATTATTTCAGGCAGACTGGTGACACCCGTTTGGAGAAACCGATTCGACATACTCTTGATGTTATGAACAGTGGTGGAATCCATGATCATCTCGGAGGAGGTTTTCATCGGTACGCAACAGATGAAAAATGGATTGTTCCTCACTTTGAAATCATGCTTTACGACAACACTCAACTTGCGATGCTTTACCTTGAGTCGGCAGCTGTTTTCAATGAACCTGCATATGAGAAAGTTGCAATCGGAATTCTGGATTTCCTGATCAGCGATATGCAATCTTCCGAAGGTGGGTTTTATGCAAGTTTTGATGCTGATAGTGGCGATGAAGAAGGTAGTTTTCAGGTCTGGACATTGGATGAACTTATAAAAATTGCAGGTACTGTCGATGGGTACAAATTGGCTGCCGTTCTGGGTGTAAGTGGTAAAGGTAATTTTGAGGGAAAGTCTGTTTTGACCAGGAGAGTACCAGATTATTATCGATTGTTTGAAAAATATAAACAGCAAATGCTTGAAGCGCGGAGATTGAGAACTCCTCCAGAACTTGATGAAAAAATTGTGACAGCCTGGAATGGTTTGGCAGTCAGCGCGTTGGCAAGAAGCTATGCTAAAACTGGAGATCAAAAATATCTTGATGCTGCAGTCAAGTCTGCAGATTTTCTCTGGAATGAACATCAAATAAACGATGGCACATTTTGCAGAACATCAACCGATGGAGTCAAATCAGGAGTTGGTATTCTGGATGATTATAGTTTTTTAGCATGTGGTTTTATAGACTTATATGAGGCAACTGGCGACATTAAATACCTTGAAAAAACAGGCAAGTTACTTAGTAAGGCTGATCATCTGTTTGCAGATGATACAGTGGGTTACTTTCTTGCTGTAGATCAGCCTGAATTGCCTTTTGCACGTAGAGTTGAAGTTACTGATAGTGTTGAGCCGTCTGGTTTTGCATCGATGTTACAGGCAAAAATTAGATATTCAGCACTGACTGGTGCTGCTGCAGATGTTGAAGAAATTTTCAAAAATTACAGCGAAACAATGCAAAATAATGGGATGGAAATGGCATGGTGGTTTGATGCTGCAATGAGGCTAAATTCACAGCATGATGGCAACTAACTCCTTGCATGCAGATGTACCGTGAAGTACGCTTTGCAAAGGAGGAGAGTAATGCCTTTGCATCGTAAAGTTACCTATCTGATTCTGTTGCTGACAGTTGTACATGCAATTGTAATGAGCTCACACCTCCCGGATGAGGTTGCTACACATTTCAATGGCACCGGGGAAGCAGATAACTATGGCAGCTCTACATTTTATTTGTCGATGGAAGTTATAGTAGTATTTTTTGTAGCCGGTTTGCTAATGCTTCCACTGCGTAAAATGCCAAAGAATTTAATTAGTATACCCAATTTTGAGTACTGGATGGCACCAGAACGATACGAGCAGACAATGCTCTATATTGAAAAAGAGATGGGCTGGTTTGGTTGTATAACTGCTGGCTGGTTACTGATTGTTTTTCATCTTGGAGCGATAGCTAATTTCAACGATCCAGTCAGAATGGCTGCAGGCCCGTTCTGGGCAATGTTTGCAGCTTATCTGATTTATACATTTGTATGGAGCATGAAGTTAATAACACGCTTTAGCAAAAAAGAGGATTTATGCAACTAGGAGACTGGAAATTCAGCGCATTCTCAGACGGGCAATTCAAGCTTGATGGTGGATCGATGTTTGGTGTTGTACCACGTACAATGTGGGAAAAACATCATCCAGCTGATGAAAAAAATCGTATCGATATTGCATTGCGTTGTTTGCTTGTTGAGCATGGAGATAGAAAGATACTGATCGATACCGGAATTGGTGACAGGTGGGACGAAAAATTCAGTAAACTCTATGCCGTTGATCGTTCAGCCGGTCAGCTTGTTGGTGAATTGTCAGCAGCTGGCATTCCTGCAACTTCAATAACCGATGTAATTCTGACTCATCTTCATTTTGATCATTGTGGCGGAACTTTTGGAGTAAATCAGGACCCGATATTCCCAAACGCAAAACATTGGATTCAGCAACGGCACTGGAAATGGGCATTATCGCCAACTGAAAGAGATCAGGCCAGCTTCCGACAAGAAGATTTTCATAAACTTGAAGAGTTGGGCTTGCTTGAACTGGTTGATGGAGTGCAGGAAATAATCCCCGGTGTGATATGCAGACCAGTAAGTGGTCATACACCAGGGCAGCAAGTTATAGAGATTACAACCGGTGCAGGCAATGTTGCATTTATGGGTGACCTTGTGCCGCTGGCTAGCCAAATCAGAATACCATGGGTTATGGGTTATGACCTGAATCCTCTGCTGACAATGGAAGAGAAGAAAGATCATTTAAGTCGCGCTGCTCTAAACAATACGATAATGGTGTTTGAACACGATCCCTTGATTGAGGCTGCGACAATTGAATTTGTCGATGGGAAATTCAAACTCCTGGAACAAATCACACTATGAAAAAGATAAAAACCGTAGCAAGCAAACGTCGTGATTTACCAGGTAAACCAGAGTGGCTCAAAGTCAAGCCAGCTGCTGGTGTTGAGTATCACGAGATGCGCAAGTTGTTACGGACCGCAGAATTAAATACAATTTGTGAAAGCGGAAACTGTCCCAATCGAGGTGAATGTTTTGCTGCAAAAACAGCGACATTTATGATTATGGGCAATGTCTGTTCTCGAAAATGTACTTTTTGCAATGTTGCAACAGGAGCTGCCGATCCACTGGATAGAGAAGAACCGCGCAGAGTTGCCGAAACAGTCAAACATCTTGGCCTGAAATTTGCAGTTGTGACAAGTGTTAATCGCGATGAACATTTCGACGGTGGTAGTGGTCAGTTTGCCTCAACAATACGCTGGATTCGCAGGTTGAATCCTGGTTGTGGTGTGGAAGTGCTAACTCCTGATTTCATGGGCAACCCGATGCAACTTCAAAAAGTGATGGCAGCAGAACCCGATGTCTTTGCACACAACATAGAAACAGTTCCCAGACTTGATCCTGAAGTAAGACCACAGGCAAGCCAGCAAAGATCAATGACAGTTTTAAAGCGAGCCAGGCAGTTATCCACGAATACCAGAATTAAAACTGGTATTATGCTTGGCCTCGGTGAAACAGTTGCAGAAGTTGTTGAAGTGATGAAATCTGCAGCTGCAGTTGGTGTCGATATTTTCACTGTCGGCCAATATCTGCAACCAACTCCCGATCACCATCCTGTTCTGAAATATTACTCACCGGAAGAGTTTGATGAGATTGGGAAATTAGGTCGTGAAGTAGGGTTGAGCTGGGTTGAGTCAGGACCACTGGTCAGATCAAGTTATCACGCACGTGAACAATCAGAGAGTCATGACAAGGTGGCAACCAGTGAGTAAAAAACTGATTGGTTTAGCACTGTTTCTAGCAATTATTGCATCGGTTGCATTTGGGCTGACAAATCTCTACAGCAGTTCAAGCCAGAGATTGGACAAAGCACTTGGCCACAGATTGACAGGTGTTGCTGTTACTGCTTCCTATCTTGTAGATGGTGATTCCCTTTCAGTATGGAGTTATGATCCAATTGAAACTGTTGAGTTTGACTGGTTGCGTTCCAGGCTTGAACAGATTCGTATTGAAAATGAACTGGCAGAAATAACTCTTTGTGACGTTGATGGCTTTGTTTTGATTTCTGCAGCTCGTCGGATGAAGCGCAACACCCTGAATGCATTTTGGCAATTGGACAACGATGCTGTCTTCCAGGCTCAAAGCGGAACACCTACTGCAAGTGAATTGTATGTCAGTGGAGATTTGTATCAGAAAAGTGCGCATGCTCCCGTCTATAATTACGATGGAAAAATAACCGGTATAATCAGCGTTGAAGGTAATGCTGATTTCTTTGATTCCCTGACAACATTGCGTAGAGGAGCACTGATGACAGGGGCAATGGTTTTGCTTTTCCTGACTCTGATGGGTGTGTTGCTGTTGAGACTTCAAAGTTCAATTTTTCTATGGCGATCTGCAGTAATGAGGCAGGAAAATCTGGCAGCGATGGGTAGGATGACTGCAGGTATTGCCCATGAGATTCGCAATCCACTTGGAATTATTCGAGCAACTGGTGAACACCTGGTTTCCAGATTAAAAGAACAGGGAATTGAAGATCCTACAGCCGACTATATACCGGAAGAAGTCGATAGGCTGGATCGGATTCTCACCCGATATCTTACTTTTGGCAAAGGCGATAAAACAGAGTATGCCCCGCTGGACTTTCAGAAGCTTGTCGCTCGTTCTGTTGAAATGATTCAAACTGAAAGCGAAATAAAAATCACTCAAACATCAAGTGGACAGAAATTACTTGTAACTGGTGACAGCCCGGGATTGCAGCAGGTGCTATTGAATCTGTTACTCAACGCCCGCGATGTTGGTGATGATATAAATGTTGATCTTAACTGGCAGCCAAAACAGGTCACTCTTTCGGTTTCGGATAACGGGCCGGGTCTTGGCAATCTCACAGATGAAAAACTGTTTGAACCATTCACAACAACCAAAGAAAAGGGAAGCGGCCTTGGACTCGCCCTTGTAAGAAGGATTGTTGAAGAACATGGTGGGACTGTAAAACTTACCAATCAAGCTGTTGGTGCAGTTGCAACAGTCATTCTCCCATTAACACAGGATTAAATAATGGCAAACATACTTGTAGTCGATGATGAAAAACGGAATGTGGAATTACTGCGTCTGCGACTTGAGGGACAAGGGCACTCTGTTACCGGTTGCCATGATGGGGCATCGGCTTTAAAACTTTTTGGCGAGCAGGCGTTTGATATCGTTCTGACCGATTTAAAAATGGAACCTGTTGATGGTATGGCAGTCATTGAAGGAGTGAAAAAAGATTCACCAGATACTCCTGTGATAATGCTTACAGCCTATGCCGATTGGAAAACTGCCGTCGGTGCAATGGAAACAGGTGCTTTTACTTATCTGAAAAAACCGTGGGAATTTGATGAAGTAAATCATGCTGTTAATCGTGCATTGGATACTACAAGTCAGCGTCGGTCAACAAATGCGTTGAAACAGGAAGTAAAACATATTTCCGGGTCACGTACTTTGCTTGGTTCCAGTGAAACGATGCAGAAAATGCTGAATCTGATTGCAAAAGTTGGACCGACCGATGCAACAGTAATGATTCGTGGCGAGAGCGGAAGCGGCAAAGAGCTTGTTGCGCGTGCTGTGCATGATTCCAGTAATCGTGTAAAGAAACCGTTTGTTGCAGTGAACTGTGCTGCAATCAGTGGCACTTTGCTTGAGAGTGAATTGTTTGGTTACAGAAAAGGCGCATTTACAGGTGCTGACAGCGACCGTGAAGGTTTGTTTGAAGCAGCTAATGGTGGCACTCTTTTTCTGGATGAAATTGGCGAAGCAGGCATGGACGTTCAGGCAAAATTACTTCGTGTTCTGGAAGAAAAGAAAATAAACAGAGTTGGTGATCCTCGGGAACGGGAAGTCGATGTCCGGGTGATTGCTGCAACCAACAGACCACTGGAAGATGCAATCACTGAAGGCCTTTTCAGAGAAGATCTTTATTACAGGTTGGTGGTGTTTCCTGTCGATGTTCCGGCTTTACGTGACAGACTGGATGATTTGCAAGAGCTGAGTACACACTTTTTAGATGGTGGAAAAATCCCAGTTGCTGCATTGAAAAGAATGCGTAGTTACGGTTGGCCTGGAAATGTTCGCGAGCTGCGGAATGTGATTGAGCGTGCCAAAATTTTGGCATCGGGCAGTGTTGCAGATCAGGATATTTTGTTGGATGTCAGGGCTTCTGGTCCATCGGAAAAAACCGGAGATTTAAACCTTGAAATCAATGAAAAAAAGCTGATTGAAACAGCTCTGAAAAGGGCAAATGGCAACAAAACAGCGGCATCGGAAATGCTTGGAATAACCAGGAGAACCCTTTATTCGCGCATAAAACTGCTCGATTTAGACCTCTAGTGTCCCTGAAGGTACACGAGGTAAGTGGTAATATGTTGCAGGACAAGCAGATAGCGTTGGCACAACAAATGCATAGGCGATTGTAACAGATTGTTTACAACCAGGAGCAGATTATGAATAACATGACACTATCAACTAGCACAAAAAATTGCCTATTTGGCCTGCTTGCCGTGTTGGTTCTGTCGCTTATGCCAACCGGTAATGTTCAGGCACAGAATGGTGAACAGGTAGAGGAATATATTCAACAAACAAGAGAGTTGTTGGATGTAGTCGCTGTGTTGGTTATTGAAAGTGACAGCGAGCGTGCACGTCGGGTGTTTGATCAAGCCAGACAGAGTCACCATCAGTCAATTGCACTATTGGAAAGCGGTCACCCAGTTATGGCACTGACTGTTTCTCAACGAGCACGAGAGGGAGCTCGCCAGGCTCAGCGTCTGGCTCGTGCTGCCGTTTCTTTCGAAGAACGATCCCGCCGATATATTGAAAGACTACGCAATCTTCATGATAACGTAAAAGAACGTGCAATCGATTCCGGAAATCAAAGGGCCTTGCGGTTTGTCACTGAAGCTGAACAACTTTTCCGTCGGGCAAGACAGCAATTCCAGCAGACACATTATGAAGTAGCTTTCAACCTGCTGCAATCCGCAGAAACTCAGTTGAAGCGAGCTGCCAGAATTCTATTTGAAGATGGTGGTGCTGAAAGATTGGAACGAGAGCTTGAGAGAACTGCTCAGTTAATCCATCGCGCAGAAAATAATATGCCAGAAGATGTTGATGATGCACTTCTTGGGTTGCTTCAGAAAAGTAAAGAGTCGCTGCAGAAGGCTCGCAGAGCATATGAAAATGATGAGCCATTGAAAGCGATGCGGCTTTTGAAGAACGCGCAGAATCAGGTTCGTAGAGTATTGCGTCAGGTTGGCGGCAATGCAAATACCGAGAATGTAACAGGACAGATCGAACGATTTGATCAGCGATTGTCTGAATTGGAGATTGATTCGTCCAATGAGCTTGTTGAAAAGGCTATAAAAACTCGCAACGAAGCAAGTCAGGCTTTGAACGATGGCAATATTGATGTCGCATTGCGCAAAATAAGAACAGCCCTCAACCTACTAACCAGAGCAGGTGATAACTCCAGGTGAAAACCAGTTTTATTATTCTGTTTGTTTTTTGTAGCGTCTCTTCTGTTTTTGGAGGGGACGCTACAGGTTTTGCCTGGAATCGGACAATCTCAGCAGGCTATGACTCCTACACTCAAACCTACCCACTAGCTAATACCGATACTACAGAGACAATCAGTGAGAACGAATTTAAAATCACGTTATTAGGTAAAACTAAAGGCAGACAGAAGCATAACTTCAGAGTAAAACCTGTCTTTTCAGCCGGTACAGAGACATATAGGGCTGAATTGGAAGCTGGCTGGAGATTCAAACCAGATTTAACAAAAACTGTATCTCGTGTCCATTGCAGGTGGGTCGGCACAAAGTATCGTGAAGATTCCAGCTATAATCTGAGCAGCGATTATAATAATTTTGAATTCAAGGGTTTTCAGGAGCTGATTAGAGACTTCCAGCTACGTTGTAACTACAGAAAAGCAGATTATTCAAACCCATCTGCTCTGGAGCAGTCGTATGCTGATTTTGATGCCGGCTTGTATATGCAAAAAGGTGATATTCTAGAAAGCATGAAGCGAGTTGGTGTAATTGTTGGAGGCAGATCATATCCGGACAGTTCTGAAGTCAACAGGACTACTTTGGGCTGGGAAACTGTTTACGACAATGGTGCTTTATTTGGTTCCACAGTCAGATTTTACTCCAGAGGCGAACGTCGATGGATAAACAATCCCGACATAAAACCATCCTCCTGGAATTCTTGGAACAGCTTTGAAACCGCACTGCTGGTTGATCAGTACAAAGTTTGTTTTGAACTCAACAACGATATTTGGATTTACGATGAAGAAACGTCAATCTGGAATAACCAATTTAGAACTGGCGCTGATCTGTTTTTGAAAAATTCCAGGTTTGATGGACCTCAACTGCGGGCAGGAATTGCATCGGAATTTCTGGAAACAAGTGAGCAATCGCAGGAAAGCTACAAGCAGTCTGGTGTCAAAGTTGGTGTTGATTATTTTGGAGAAAAACTGACTGTTTCCGGAAGTCTTGAAGTTGGTAGGCGAGTATATGAAGTCATAGATCTATACAGCGATTTCAATTATTACGAAATCTGGATGATGTCCACTCTATATCTATCTAAAAATTTATCCCTTGATATGATGATCAACTACATACCAGAGAATCATAGCAATGAAATTGATGATCAAAGTCTGGGTTTTGGATCATTTCAGTTAGTTTACCGCTTTTAGACACTTTCCCAAATTAAAATGAAGTGCTATCTTGCCACAAAGTGATTTTGTGCCCGAAAGGAAATCATGGCTGATATTACAAAACGCAGTGAAGATTATTCCAGGTGGTATCTGGATGTAATCCAGGCTGCTGAACTTGCAGAAAATAGTCCTGTTCGTGGGTCAATGGTTATCCGACCAACAGGTTTTGCTATCTGGGAAAGTATCCAGCGAACTCTGGATGATAAATTCAAGGAACTTGGACATGTGAATGCCTATTTCCCGTTGCTGATTCCTAAAAGCTTTTTAGCCAAGGAAGCTCAGCATGTTGAAGGTTTTGCAAAAGAGTGTGCTATTGTTACTCATTCTCGACTGAAAAGCACAACCAAAGATGGTAAGCCTTCTGTTGAGCCAGATCCTGATTCAAAACTGGAAGAAGAGCTGATAATCAGGCCTACCAGTGAAACAATTATCTGGGATCAATTTCGCAAATGGATTATGAGTTATCGTGATTTGCCAGTGCTTATTAATCAGTGGGCAAATGTTATGCGATGGGAAATGCGAACCAGGCTTTTCCTCCGTACTTCTGAATTCCTCTGGCAGGAGGGGCACACAGCTCATGCAACTGCCAAAGAAGCTCGTGATGAAACTTTGCAGATGCTGGAAGTTTACAGATGGTTTGCTGAAGAGTATTTAGCTATGCCTGTTATTACTGGTCCTAAAACACCTCGTGAACGATTCGCAGGTGCGGTTGAGACATTCAGTATTGAGGCAATGATGCAGGACAATAAAGCGCTGCAAGCTGGAACAAGCCACGATCTTGGCCAGAACTTCGCAAAAGCATTTGATGTAAAATATCAGACTGCAGAAGAAACTCAGGAATATGTCTGGGCTACAAGCTGGGGTGTTTCAACCAGGCTTATTGGTGCATTGATTATGTGCCACAGTGATGACAAGGGTCTTGTGCTTCCTCCAAAAGTTGCACAACGCAAAGTTGTTATCGTGCCAATCTATAGAAGTGATGAAGAAAAAGAATTAGTATTGAACAAGGCTAAGGAAATTGCAGAACAGCTGAAACCTGTTGCCGGTTTTGTTCATATTGATGATCGTGATAAAATGCGTCCAGGGTGGAAGTTTGGTGAATGGGAACGCAAAGGTATTCCAATCAGACTTGAACTTGGACCTCGTGATGTAGGCAATAACGAAACTGTTATGGCTACCAGACATGATTGCAACAAAACTTCAGTTTCTCTTGATGGTCTTGCAGAGACTATCAGTGAAGCTTTGGATAGAATGCAGAAAGAGTTGTTTGAAACTGCACTCAAGCGTCGTGAAGAAAACACTCATATATTGGAAACATGGGAAGAATTCACAACTCTTTACAACGCAGAAGGTGGCTTCAGCTATTGCCATCATTGTGGTGAGACAGAGTGTGAAGAATCGATTCAAGATGAGACAAAAGTGACAATTCGTAATATACCACTGCATTCAGAAGATGAAGAAGGCAGTTGTATTCGTTGCGGTAAACCAAGCAAAAAGCGTGTTCTTTTCGCGCAGGCATATTAGGAGGCTGTTATGACTAGCAGATGGACTGACGAGAAAATTCAGGAGCGGATGAAACTCAAAATTGGCCTTGCTGAAATGCTCAAAGGTGGTTGCATCATGGATGTTACCAACGCTGAGCAGGCAAAAGTTGCTGAAGAAGCGGGAGCAGTTGCTGTTATGGCACTGGAACGTATTCCTGCCGATATTCGTTCAGACGGTGGCATTGCCAGAGCCAGCCAACCTAAAATGATCAAAGAAATCCAGGACACAGTTTCAATACCTGTGATGGCTAAATGTCGTATTGGCCACTTTGCAGAGGCTCAGATTCTTGAAGCAATGGGTGTTGATTTTGTTGATGAGTCTGAAGTTCTGACTCCTGCAGATGAAAAAAACCATGTCGATAAATACGATTTCAATGTTCCTTTTGTTTGTGGCTGCCGCAACCTTGGTGAAGCACTTAGACGCATTGGCGAGGGTGCAGCAATGATTCGTACTAAAGGTGAAGCCGGATCTGGAAACATTGTTGAAGCTGTGCGTCACATGCGTCAGGTTCAGGAAGAGATTCGCAAGTTGACTGTTTTGCGTGAAGATGAATTGATGGCAGAAGCCAAGAATATGGGTGCTCCATATCACATCGTTCTGGAAACTGCAAAACTGGGCAAGTTGCCTGTTCCTAATTTTGCTGCTGGCGGAATTGCAACTCCTGCCGATGCATCGTTGATGATGCAGCTTGGTGCGGAGACATGTTTTGTTGGTAGTGGAATCTTCAAGAGCAATGATCCAAAGCCACGTGCTGAGGCAATTGTTCAAGCGGTAACTTACTACGATGATCCTGCGAAATTGCTGGAAATCTCAATGGAGCTGGGTGAGGCTATGGAAGGCATCGATGTTGCCGGTCTGCCTGAATCCGAGAAATTGTCAAGCAGGGGCTGGTAGTGGATATATATCGGGATCTGTTTGCTGGTGTTGAGACCATAGGTATTTTGGCACTGCAAGGCGATTTTGAACTGCATGAAGAGGCTCTGGGAGACCGGGGCCTTTCTGCTGTTCGTGTACGTCGTGTTTCAGAGCTTACGGAAATCGATGGTTTGATAATTCCTGGTGGAGAATCTACAACAATGACCAGGCTGATTGACAAAATCGGCATGCGTGATCCACTACTCAATTTTTCCGGGCCAATTCTGGGAACCTGTGCCGGATTGATAATGCTTTCCAAAGAGATTGAGGAAGACCGTGATAGACACGGAGTGGAACCTCTTGGTATGCTTGATGTTGTTGTGCGTCGGAACGGTTTCGGAACACAGATCGATTCATTTGCAGATAATGTTAAATGGAATGATGGAACAACTAACGAAGGTGTATTTATCAGAGCCCCCAGAATACTTGAAATAGGGAACGATGTTGAAGTGATTGCCCGATGGAACGATGAACCTGTTGCAGTCAGGCAAGGTGACATTGTAGGGCTGACATACCATCCTGAGGTTGGTTGATGAAAATTTGTCTTCTAACAAACCAGGACCTGGACACAGTCCCTTTCCCTGAAAATGACTGGCCTTGTGACCCCAGACCTTTTTACCCGGAAGCAGAATGGCATGTTGAGACTCTGAAAGACAAGTGGAGTGCATCTGCACAGGTTGAAGCACTTATAGGAAATGGTTTTGATGTATTCTTCAATCTTTGCGATGGGGCAGCAGATCAAACAACTCCAGGAATTGAAGTAATTCAAACTCTGGAAAAACATGGTGTCCCGTTTACTGGCGCCAACTCTGAGTGTTATGAGCCAACCCGTTTGAAGATGAAGGAAGTCTGCAAGGCTCAGGGAATTGCCTCTCCAGCATGTGTTGTTGCCAGAACTAATGAAGATGTTGAGCGTGCTGCTTTGACATTGAAATTCCCGCTTTTTGTAAAACACTACAGCAGTTATGCCAGTGTGGATTTGAGTAGACACTCACGAGTTCAGACTCACGCAGGTTTGCGCAGACAGTGCAAAAAAATGTTTTACAAACATGGCGCTGCATTGATTGAGGAATATATTGCCGGATCTGAATGCACAGTTCTTGTTGCTGAAAATCCAGACGATGCGAACAATCCAACAACCTATACTCCAATTCAGTACAAGTTCCCAGAAGGCGAGAGTTTCAAGCATGCCAAAATGAAATGGGTCGACTTTGACGACCTTGAATCATTTCCTGTTGAAGACTCCGTCCTTTCTGCTCGATTACGAGATGAAACAGCACGCTTTTTTACTGAACTCAACGGTGCAAGTTTTGGCCGATGTGATTTTCGTGTTGATAAAAACGGGGTCCCATTCTTACTGGAAATAAATGCTAATTGTGGAGTGTACTATCCGATGACTGCACCAGGCAGTGCAGATATCTGTTTGTCGATGGATCCAGCCGGGCATGAAGGTTTTACCAAGCAGTTGGTTAGAGCAGCGTTGAAAAGGTACGGTAAATAAGAAGTTCCACCCGGGTGGAAAAAGAGGTTAAACGTACAATGAAAAAAAACACCACCTTGCATATTTTCATATTCCTTGCCGGGCTGACATTTCTAATCTATGAAGTCAGCTGGAATAGAATGCTGTCGCTTGTTTTGGGCTCAACAGTTACCGCATCAACAATTGTGCTGGCAACATTTATGGCTGGCTTTGGCAGCGGCGCGTGGTACTGGGGCAAGATTGGTGACAAGCGAATCAGTGTTGGCAAGATGCTGATGTACTTGTCGTTGTTTATCGGTATTGTTGGTGTTGTTGGGTACTATCTGATTTTCAACTGGGTTGTTTATCACTCGGGATTTGTTGGATACATTTCTGTAGTATTTTTGCTTTTCATTCAAACAT
The DNA here is from genome assembly GCA_024229695.1 of bacterium. Taxonomy (GTDB): domain Bacteria; phylum Krumholzibacteriota; class Krumholzibacteriia; order LZORAL124-64-63; family LZORAL124-64-63; genus JABIBH01. Next base: position 18,753 of record JAAESD010000513.1, on the reverse strand, counting down.
TTTTAATGGGTGGCGTATTTCCGCTGGTAAGCAAACTCGCTGTCAGTTCAAATACAAAAATGGCTGCAACTATCGGTAGGCTTTTTGCTATTGAAACTCTTGGCAGCACAATCGGTGGATTGATTACAGGGTTCTGGTTACTTGGAACTTTTGGGCAGAGATCTACTGTCTTAATTGCTGTTGCGATAAATATTCTGATGACCATCTGGATGATATTTGCCAAGATGAAAGCTGAGTCTCAGGCCGAAACTGTTGATCAAGGCAAAGACTTGCCATCGATGCGCAGAATTGCTCTTGTAACAACCTTTGCCTGTGGGTTTGTAAATCTGGGGCTGCAGGTTGCATGGATGCGGATGTTCAAGATTTATCTGACGAACACCAGTTATACCTTTGCGCTTGTTTCATCGATGTCAATTCTTGGACTGTTCCTTGGTAGTTATATATTTAGAAAAAATGCTCATAAAATTTCCGATTACCCAAAGACGATGCTCAAAACTGTCCTGCTGATGGTTCTTGCATCCATTGTTTCTCTGGTTCTTTTGATTCAGTTGCCTCAACTGTTCATGTTGCCGTTCCAGGATTTAATGAGTAACCCGTTGAATCGAATTCTGTTGCTGCCTCTTGTTTCTTCGTTGCTAATTGTTGTCCCGCCAGCACTGTTTTCCGGTTTTGCATTTCCGCTTGCGTGCAGAATGTACAGCGCGGGGGCTGGCAATGTGAGTCGTGATGTTGGTTTTGTGATGATGGTCAACACTATCGGGTCGGTACTAGGGCCAGTTGTTGTGGCTTTTGTTTTGATGCCGATTGTTGGAGCAGCGCTTTCAGTACTTGCGATGTCGATGATTCTGATGATTGCAGCAGTTCTTGCAAACAGGCAGACAAAGATGCAGGGGCCACTGGGTTACTTTGTTTACTCCGGGCTGATGGTTCTTGTTGCCTTGTTTGTGATTCGTCCCGAAGTGACAATTTTGCCACCATCGTTCCACGCTTTTGATCGTGACCTTCTGTTTTATAATGAAACAGTTGAAGGAACAATTTCTGTTGGGCAGGATAGAGGTACAAGAAGTGAATCCAAGTACACTTTTGTGAATAACAGTGCGGTTATCGGTTCAACATACGATGCTATCAAGGTAGTCAAAATGGTTGGCCACCTGCCATTTCTTGCTGGTGGTAAAATTAATGATGTTCTGGTAATCGGTTTCGGAATTGGTGTTACAACGTCTGCAATTGCATCGCACTCTGAAGTGGAATCGATCAAATGTGTTGAACTGGTTACAGGTCTTACTGACGCGGCTCGTTTTTACAGCGATATGAATATGAATGTTGTGTCAGACCCCAGGCTGGATGTTATCTCTGGCGATGGTAGACATTACCTGCAGAAAACAACTGACAAGTTCGACCTGATTTCCTGCGACCCAACTCACCCGATTCTAGGTTCAGGCAATCTCTATACCAGCGATTATTTCCAGATGTGCAGAGATCATCTCAACCCTGGTGGCTTTGTTTCCCAATACTTGCCGCTACATAAACTGGGTTCAGATGAATTCAACGGCATCATGAAAACTTTCCAATCGGTATTCCCAGACTGCACAATCTGGTTGGGTAATTATCATGCTGTTCTGCTTGGTTCAACTGACTCTATAAAAATCGATTTTGCTCAATGGGCTGAACGTGTTGGTGAAATGGATGTCGACAAGAATTTCTATATCGAGGCAAATCATCTTGCAGCTACATTTTTCCTCGATGGCAAAACTGTTGCCAAACTGAGCGAGGAATTGGCTCTCAATACTGATGACCTGTCTTACACAGAGTTTTTTGATGCCGATTGTCTGGATCCTGCCAATATTAGTTTAAACTTGGATACATTCCTGAAAAACAGGACTGACATTTCAGAAGTATTCAGCAATGTGAATGATCAGGATATGTTGCATCGGTATGTTCGCGGAAACCACTTGATGACTGAAAGCCTGATTTATCAGTTCAGCGGCGACAGACGTGGTGGTTTGCACAGACTGCAACAGGCGTGCAAGGCGAACCCGGAAAACCCTGAATACCCGTTTATGATAAAGCTGAATTACTAGTGGTTTAGAGATTGTAGCAAAACATAGTTTCTATGGTAATCTAAATACTCTTTCTGCCCTGAGCTGAAACTGCCAACATTTGAGTCAGTATCGATTTTCATTCGTCTGAGTGACTCAAGATCTGTTCTTGGGGCGACAATAACTTTTCCATCATTTTCAAAAGATATGAATCCTCTATCAAAAAGGTGGTCAACATGTGGAGTCAAGAATAGGCCATTTTCTTCATCAAGTCGTTGGTTATTCTCTGCATGTCTCCAGGGCTTTATGTGACTAGCGATTAAATGTTCAGGATTATTAACTTTTGTAATTCTGCATTTTCCTTCAATCAGAGAGACACGTTTTCGAAAAAGGCCCTGCCCGCGTCTTGATTTAATAATGTTTTCTTTTTCAGTTTCATTGAAGGTTGTGCTTGAAGCAACTAATTCAACCTCGTGATCTTCCCACTCAGCGATTTTGTTAAGCGGGTCATATGGAGCATCGGGTGGGTTGGCTGCCATTAGTGGAACAGACTCAATAAGAAGTTTAACCTCATCGCCAATTAGCATTGCCAGGACATTCATTAAATCAAGTGAGATTTCTGTCAAATATATCTGATTTCCTCTGCCACTATTTTGGAGCGGGGCATATTTCTCAGGAAGTACAGGATTGATAAAATTCATTTTAGTCGATGGTTTAATTTTATTGTTCAATTCAGAAAAAGCGACATCTATTCTCCAACCTTTGTTATTCCAATAGGAGCCTCTGTTTCCAAATTCTTCAGGTTTGGCGTTATCATAGCAATATGTGCGAGCTATCCCAACAGCGGCTATATGCTGTTTGTAAAAAGAGAGAATTAAGTCACCGGGAGCAATCTCGCGCATCATTTCATATGAAAAATTTTTCTTATTTCCGGCTGCGCGTTTTGGTGACCACATGTAGCCACCTCCAACTTCTTGTCGGAATGTCTGATTTTGATTAACCCACCAATAACGCATCCGGTATCCTGATTCATTAATGTCCAATTGCTATCAGGCTACCAGCTTTGAAAGTCAGGATCAACAGCAAAAAATTCCACGAGCGTGGAAGGTTGTAGCTTTTGCAGATTTTATTAAACAACTCTAACCCACGCGCGGGGGTTGTTTTATTTATCGAATAGTGTAAGTTAGTCGAAACAGTTTTCTTAATCTCTTCTTCTCAGGAGTTGTCATGCGTCAATTTGCCCTAATTGCCATTCTTGTGGTTGTAGCCACAGTTTCAATTGCATCGGAACCGATTACAATTGAACAGTACCTTCAGATTCCATATCTCTCTTCACCAACTGTTTCTGCCGATGGCCAGATGGTTGCCTGGAACAAGAGTTACAGATCAATTGAAGATGATACAAGGTACCGTGAAATCTGGGTTGGACAGACCGATGGCGACAATGTACGCAGAATTACTTTTGATAAGAAAAGTGGCTGGTCTATCTCATGGCGACCTGGCAGCGAAGGTGGCCTGAGTTATGTCTCATCTCGTGATGGTTCAGCACAGCTTTGGCTGAATCCGTTGGATGGTAGCGAGCCTCGAGTGTTGACAGATCTTGAAGATGGCGTTGGTGGATACTGGTGGTCACCAGATGGTAACAGCATTGCAGTACTTACCAAAGGTGCTGAAGAAGAAGTTGAAGAGGATGCTGAAGAAGATGCAGATGATGACGCAGAAGAAGCTGAAGAGGGAGACTGGGAAGTTTTTGACAGACTCGAACATCCTGAAGACTACAGCCAGCTCTGGATAGTAACAGTCACAACTGATGGTGATTTTGATGAAGAAGCTCGTCAACTGACAGAACAACCACTTCACCCATATCATGTTGCATGGTCACCTGATGGACAGACTCTTGCACTGACATACAATCCTCTTTTTTCAAGTCTGATTTGTGAAGAACAACGTGTTGCTTTAGTGGATGTTGCTTCTGGCGATCTGACTGATATTTCGAACCTTGAAAAACACAGCTCTCATGCATCGTTCTGCCCAAGTGGTAAAAAACTGGCATACTTTACTGATAGAGATACAGACTACAGAGCTTATCTAAACCTTAAAGACATTGTTGTCAGGGATTTGGAAACTGGCGAAGAAACAGTAGTTACTTCAGGCCAGGCTTGCTGGGGTGGAAGTGGATCAACTCCTGATCATGCACCTTACTGGAGCAAAGATGGTAAGGGACTTTATACAATCGGTTCAGTTGGAACTACAAAAGATATTTACAGAGTGGATGCACGTGGTAAAGGATTCAAAAAAGTTGTAGCTCTGGATGGAAATATCTCACAGATGGATTTGCAGAACGATGTCCTGGTATATAAAGAAAGTGAACTTCACAGACCTGGTTCAATCCAGGCTCGTAAACTAAAACGTAATTCTAAAACTTTTGTGATGGCTGATATCGATGTTGCTGAATACGGAATGTTGGCCCCGGAAAAGATTATTCTAAAAGGTAAAGGCGAAATCTCAGTTGAAGGTTTCCTGTTCCTGCCACCTGGAGCTGACAAGTTTGGTAATCACCCAACAATTATTGAAATGCACGGTGGTCCTTACTCAAGATATGGCAACTATTGGACAACCCGTTATCCATGGCATGTTCTCTCACACAATGGTTATGCAGTATTTATTGCCAACCCTCGTGGTGGAACTGCATACGGTGAAGAATTCCTGCGCGGTGTTTATCGTAACTTTGGAACTGATGATTATGATGACTTGATGGCAGCAACCGATGACCTGTGTGAGCAGGGGATTGCAGACAAAGACAGACTCGGCTTTACCGGCTACAGCTACGGTGGTCTAGCGACAAACACTGTGATTTCCAGAACAGACAAGTTCAAAGCTGCAGTTTCTATTGCTGGTATTTTTAACTATGTAAGTGCTATGGGACAGAATAACTCACAGTTGTTCATCGATTCCTACAAACAGCCATGGGCTGGCGACCTTGAACTGATGTGGAAACACTCTCCAGCAAGCAGAGCTGCTGCTATCGTGACTCCGACATTGGTGATGCACGGCACAGAAGATGAACCTGTTGATTGCAGGCAGAGTATCGAGTTATTCAGTTATATGCAACTCAATGGCACTGACAGCAGGCTCGTTCTGTATCCAGGCGAAGGTCATGGAATCAATAAGCCTAGTCATATGGTTGACTACGAAACTCGCGAGTTGAATTGGTTCAATTATTACATTCTTGGCGATGAAACAGCTGACGGTGGTAACACCGCGGTTCCAGTTGAGGTTACTGAATGATCCTGATCCTGATGTTACTTCTGGCACTGCCTCTGACTGCTTCAGAGGCGGTGCCAGATTCAATTCCTGAAGTACGCGACCCACTATTTGAAATCATATTTGATTTTGCCGATGGTGATTCTGTAGGCATGTGGACAGGCGATGAGCTTAGACAGAGAATTGAAGCAACTGGCAGAAAAAGCAAAATGCCGATACAGTTTTTGGAGTATATAGAGCGACAGAAACTGCACCCGTCAAATGCACCAAGTCGTGAAGGCTACAAATCATACAGGCAATGGCGAATTGTGATTACAGGGAAGCTGAATATGCCTTTGCCATACTCAATACTTGGTTACCACCCTGGGACCATGCACGTGAGCAAAGAGCTTGTGTTGACTGAATGGCACCTGGGAAGCCCAAATTTATACATTCCCAATGAAGAGGGAACATACAAGATCAGATGTAAAGATTTAACAGTTTTCAGAATTGATGAAGGTTTTGTTGCTCTGGATGTAGATAGTTGGGTGGACAGGCTCTTAGGCAAGCTGCTGGACGATACCTGGAGCACCGGTTTTATGCTTGGCAGTGCAGAAGGAGAGCGAATTGTTATTGCCCAGGGTTACAGTAGAAACATGAGACCTATTTTTGGAGAGTTCAATCCCAAAACTGATAAAGTTCTAACTCATGGCCGACCTCTGGCCAGAGGTTTAAGTACTTATGTCAGAAAATGGTCCAACCCTGATGAAATTGAGAATGTAGTGTGGGGTGTGGACTTTTAGTTTGCTCCGCTACCTGTCAGGACAACAGAAACAGTTCTCCTGAGAATAGATAAATCTGTGCGCAAGCTGATTCCGTCGATGTATTGTCTATCCAGATATACTTTTTTCCGAACCGATTCCAGATCAGAATCATACCCGTTCTGAATTTGAGCAAGTCCGGTAATGCCGGGACGAACCAGAAGTCGTTCATCATATTTGTAAACGTCTTTTTGAAGTTTTCTGATAAAACAAAGTCTTTCAGGTCTCGGTCCTACAACACTCATGTCACCAAGCAGAACATTCCAGAACTGAGGCAATTCATCGATCCTGAATTTGCGCAGGATCCGACCAATTTTTGTTATCCTCTTGTCATCTGGAGTTGCCCACTGTGGACCATTTTTCTCAGCATCGATGTACATTGATCGAAGTTTCCAGACTTGGAATGGCCGGCCGGGGATAATAATTTTTCGACGGTTGCTTTCTTGAATACCTGAACGTGTTTGACGTCGATTCTGTCCAATTCTGGTTTGTGTATAAAAAACAGGTCCTTTAGAGTCAATTTTTATAAGAATCGCGATAAGTGGCAGAAATAGAGCAAAGGCAATCAAAACAAGCAGAGAAATCGATATATCGAGTACTCTTTGTGATGTTTGAGTATATTCGAAGTTAAAATTCAACACAGATTCATTTTGATGCTTTTTCTCAGGCAGAATCTTATAATCTGCAGAAAAAGCCTCTTTTTGCATATGTGTGATTAAATCCTTTAACATTCCGGCACCCCTAAGTTTGCGTTTTAACAAGTCGTTTGTATGGGGGTTGTTTGACTTATCAATTTAATCTTACACAGTTTAATATTAAAAGTTATATTTGTCACATGAAAAAACTACTAATTGCAGTTGATGTCGATGGCACACTTATCGACACTGAATTTGAGGATTCTATAAGACCTCCAGTCGCGGATGCTATCAAGCGAGTTCGTGATGCTGGTCATGTTGTTGCACTCTGTACGGGGCGCAATAGCAGAAGTGCGGCACATGTTGTAAAGTCAGCAAATGGGTCTTTAGACGGCGTACCGATGATTCTATTGAATGGTGCAGTTGTCCATGGTGGTGAATTGTCTGGGACAATCAGGCATGCAGGCATTGGCAGACAAACACAGAAAGTTGTGGTTGAGCTCTTTCATAAGTACAATGTAAAACCGATGCTTTTTGGCGGAGACGATCAGGGCGGCTGGCTGATTCATGGAAAAATGGGAGCCAATGACGTCTTGCAGCGCTACCTAGACCGCCGGCGCGACATGATTGGTCAGATGAACGAAGTTGAAAATTTGATTACTGAACTTCCAGAGGCCGTTCTGGGTATCGGATCAATTGATACTCGGGAACAAGTTGAGCTGTTGGAACTTGAATTAAGTGATGTGCTTGGCGATAAAGTGCATTTGGTTAAAACTCAGGCGATGATGGATAAAAAATCGTATCTATGGTTGGAAGTTTATCCACCGGATTGTGGCAAGGGAAGTGGCTTAAGGTTACTGGCAGATTACCTAGGGTTTGCAAAAGAGCAGATTGTTGCAATTGGGGACAATTTTAATGACCTTGATATGTTTGAAGCTGCCGGTCATACTGTAGCAATGGGCAACGCTCCGTCTCTGGTTAGAAAAGCAGTAGGCAGAGTTGCACCAACTGTTCAGGAAAATGGGGCAGCAACCATTTTGGATGAAATTACAAGCGGCCAGTACCCGATTTGGAGTGACAATGACACCGAGTGATTGGGATAGCAGACCAGAAGATGAGGCGTTCCGAGAGATTGGGTATGCCTTTGTCGATCTAATGGCAGAATATATGAAAGGTCTTGAGGGGCGTAGAGTCTACGGCCCGGTTTCGCCTGCCGGCCTAGACAGCCTGTTTAATGAGGAACTCCCGGAAGACAGCCAGGGTTGGGATCAGCTTATTGATGAATGCAGGTCAAAGATTTTCCCAAATAGTATGGCAATAGGTAGCCGTCGATATTTTGGCATGATGAATCCTGCACCATTGCCAATTGCAATTTTTGCCGATGCCTTATGCAGCGCAATGAACCAGAATGCAGCTTCGTGGCGACATGCACCAGCTGCAACAGCGGTCGAGAAAAGAGTTGTCCGCTGGTTCTGTGACCTGTTTGGCATGGGCGATGAATCTTTTGGAACACTTGTTCCTGGTGGCTCACATGCAAATATAACTGGATTGAAGCTGGCATTGAACAAGTCTCTGGACAGGGACATCGGAACCTGGGATGAAGATAATTGTCCGCACCTTGCCGAGATGGCAAAACTTCGGATTTATGTCTCGGACCAGGCTCACTACAGTTTCAGAAAAGCTGTTGATATACTTGGTCTGTGTCATGGTCAGTTGAGTAAGCTACCGGTTGATCATCTTTATAGAATCGATATCCAACAGCTGGAAAATTTAATTAAAGAAGATATCGCAAATGGCTTGAAGCCTTGTTGTATTGTGGGAATTGCCGGGACTACAAACACTGGTAGTATCGATAAACTGGACTTGCTTGCAGATTTGGCAGAGAAATACAACTGCTGGTATCATGTAGACGCGGCATACGGTGGGGCAGTGATGCTAAGCGATAAGTATCGGCATATGCTTGATGGAATTCAGCGTGCTGACTCAATAACCGTTGATCCTCACAAATGGTTCTATACGCCATTTGAAGCTGGCGGAATCCTGGTTAAAGATGGCGATTTTCTGCGTAAAGGCTTCCTGGTCAGGCCCGAATATTATATGGAAAAACAGGAAGCCGATGAGCGATCATTTCACCATGGAGACAAAGTTAATTTCTTCCAGTATGGTATCAGCGGTAGTCGCAGATTCAATGCCCTTAAGCTGTGGATGACCATGAAAATGGTTGGTAGAAACAAATATGCTGAATGGATTGAAAAAGATATTGAATTGGCCAGGGTTCTGGCTGGTTTGTTGCAGCAAACCGACGAGTTTGAACTGACTGGACCAAATACTCTGGGAATTTGTACTTTCAGATGGGTTCCGGACAGCAATTTGAGCGAAGAAGATATTGACCAGCTCAATCGTGACCTGCAAACTGTTGTTGAACGTGAGGGCGATGCCTGGTTCAGTCATACAACTTTGCAGGGGCAAGTTACCTTGCGGGTAAATGTTGAGAACAGGCATATGGAGCGGTCGGATATTTTACGATTGCTCAGTGTGCTGAAAAAAACGGCTCGAAAACTAAAAGGATAAATCGATGAAGAAGTTTGCTCTTGTTTTGTTAATGCTCTGTCTCGCCGCAAACGCATACGCGTTTAAAGAATCGTCAACAGTTGTAACTGTATCTGCAGTTGAAGACACAGTTTTTGCTTCTGTTGGAAGCAAGGTTTCTCTGGAAATCAAATTTATCTGCGATGAGCACTGGCATCTGTATGCTCCAGGCGATCCAGTTTATTATGGCATCAATGTTGCTGGTGTAGATTCGTTGCCACTTGCAGTTGCAAAAATCAAGTATCCGGAACCACACGATGGCATATTCCTTGGTGAGAAAGTGAAACTGTATGAAGGTGAGAACGTGATAACTCTAACCGGTGTACTAATGTCTATGCCAACTGAGCCGCTAACTGTAGAGCTTGAGCTTCAGGCTTGTGATGATAAATCATGTCTTCCTCCTTCATTTGTACCAATCAACTTCACGGTGGTAAAAAAATAATGGCACATATTCTTTCAATTGAAGATCACCAGAGAACCAGAGAAATGCTGGTCACAATGATTGAAGCAATGGGGCACACAGCAGAAACTGCTGATGATGGTCAAAGCGGAGTAGAGGCTGTCAAAGCAGGTAAGTTCGACTTGATTCTGATGGATGTCAAGATGCCGGAAATGGATGGTCATGAAGCAACCAGACAAATTCGAAGTGCTGGGATTGAGCTACCAATTATTGCAGTTACAGCAGACGCAATGACTGGTGCGCGCGAGAAGTGTATGGATGCCGGTATGAATGATTACCTGGTGAAACCAATCATTCTGGCCAAGTTGAGAGATGTTATTGAGAAGTATTTATAGGATTTAACTATTATTAAATAATGCCCTATTTGATGATATTGTATGTGATTTATCTCAAAGTCGGGAATATTGACACAATATTTTTTTTGTGATATGCTATCTTCAAGCAAGATGGCGTGCATTCAAGGATGTACAAGTATTTTTCAAAGGCGGTTTTCGATGAGACTCTCTAATGATTTTGGTAAATTCGTAGTTGTTTTCGCATGTTCAATGTTGGTTGCCGGAGCTGGTATGGCCGATGTTGTAATTAGTGAAGTAGATTATGATCAAGTTAGTACTGATTCGGCTGAGTGGGTAGAGCTTTATAACTCTGATGTTTCTTCAGTATTGCTGGATGGCATGGATCTGGTTTTAATTAATGGTAGTAATAGTACTGAGTACAACCGTTTTGAACTGGATGGGATTATGATTTCTGCTGATGGGTTTGTAGTAATTGGTAACGATCCTTGTGCTACACAACTTATTACATTTCCAGCCACAAATGCACTTCAGAATGGTGCACCAGATATTGTTCAAATCGTAGATCGTGCTACTGGTGCATTGATTCATGGTATTGAATATGAAAACTCTGGAGCTGCATTGTTTCCTGGAGATGATGTGACAAGTATTGGTGATAGTAATTCTTTGGAAGCTACTAGTATTCAGATGTGTGAAGGAGAATGGGTGCTTGAAGCCTCTACTCCTTGTGGACCACCTGCATGTGGAACTGTTAGCAATGATGATACGACATGGGGCGGCGTAAAAGCCATGTTCCGATAGTCTAATGTCTATATAATAAAAAAAAGGGAGTGCAAAGTTGCACTCCCTTTTTTATACGTATTTTACAGCTGTGAAAAAATTTGATCAAAAGCTTCACGCATTCCTGCCTGAAGTTTTTCCATATCTTCCTGTTTCCAATGTCCAAGGTCATCGCGGATAAAAGTTGTCAGATCAACACGGTTATCAAAACGGCCCAGTGGCAGGAGATAGGTTTTACCATGAGCTTCAACTGTAACTGTGTTGTCTTTTTCAGAAGTTTCCAGCAGGTGAGCCATATCATCACAGCCGTAATCACCCATCATAACCTCAATAGGAACACCGTGATTCAGGATTGAGCCTGGATCATTAGGGTCTGTACGATGCTCATTTTTGCGTCGAGATTCCTCAGGAGATACCCAGATATAAAGAATACTGGATTTTTCCAACATCTCTGGACAAAGCATTCTATATGAGTACTGGTAACCAAACGGATCGTTAAGTGGCATTTCACTCTTATCAGCGCCGCCTCTTGCAAATTCAACAACAACTGTTTTGCCTTCCATGCTGTCTGGAACTTCAGCTATTTTATCTTTCAAAAGTTTTGCAGCTTCATCGCGGATGGCATCTTCAAGTTTGCTTCTGTTATCATCACTTAGATCTCTGAATTGAGCAGGTGCGCCAACTTTTTCACGACAAACATCATACCTGTCCAGTAACCAGCTCGATGGGTCTTCAGGCTCAGGCTTACGGCCATTAATCATATCGTGGTAGTCTTCATTCAGAAGCTCCATCAATGTTCCCCAGTCCAGTGGCTGTTTCATTGGCAAGTGGTCTGCATCAAAGAAGCCACCATCAAGACCAAGAGCACGAAGTTCCTGGCTGATACATCTCATAAGATGAACATAAGGGTAGTCGTCAAGTTGGACAGTGTGCCCGATGCCGAATTGTTTTTCGCATTCTTCAGCAGACAGACTGGCAAGATATGTTCGTGCTTCACTTTTGCCGGAAGCTGGAAGTGCATTTAGTAGCAGGACATCGATGTGATTGGACATCAGTTTTTCTCCTTGAAAAATAGTCATTAGTTATCAGAGTAAATTGACCGATAAATTGCTTCAGGTCAAGTGCGGATGGATTTTATCTTGTGCAACAGGCTTGCAAAAATCCAGCCTATCCTAGTGAAGATGTAATAAAGCACGGGGATAGCACTGATAATCAGGATAGTACTTGAAGCCAGCCCACCAATGGATGAGAGTGCCAGGTTCTCCCAAATATCTTTGCCACCATCGTTGTCAGTTAATTTGATAAGCAGAGGCAACATTCCTGCAATTGTAGTTCCACTTGTGAGCAGTATCGACCGGAGTTGAATTCTGGTGCCGCTGGCAATTGCAGACTGCAACATTTCAACTTTTTGGGCCCGGGGAAGTTGCCAGAGATCGTATCCGCCGAGGCGTCGTTTTTGAGGGATACTCCAGGACGCAAAACTACCTGTTTCAATCTGTTCACGAAGCTGTAGCCTGAAACGATTAATCAGCAAGATGGCATTATTTACAACTATACCAAACAACAGGACCAGTCCAATGCGCGCCGATGAGTCAAATGACGAATCTGTTAACCAGAAAATAACCATCACACCAGACAGTGCCATTGGCAGAGCCATCAATACAAGAATTGGTAATACAACAGATTCAAACAATGCGCTTAGAGTCATGAAAATGAAGAGTGAAGTGAGCAGTAACATACTGTTCATTTCTTCTTCCTCTTCACGTGTAAATCGACTACCAGAGGTATCTTCTGCTTCATAACCGTAAGGTAGTTCAATACCTGCCATAATATCGCTGATAAATTTCTGCTTCATTTTGTCAGTGCCAACATATTCCCAGGTAATTTGCATGGAATAGCGTTGGTCTTCACGGTTGATTGTAGAAACAACCTGTTGTTCAACAAGTGAAACCACATCGCTCAAGCGAACGCGCATGCCACTGGAGGTTGTCATCATGTGAGCGGCTATCTGATCATATTGAATCTGGTCGGAATTCAGAAATCCGAGTTGCAGCCTTTGATCCTCACCATCGAGCAACATATGCCATGGATATTCTATGCCAAGCAGTCTGCGCAAATGGCTGACAACTTCGGAAACTGAAAGGTGATATTTAGCAAGTGCTTCACGGTTAATAACAATCAGAGTCTCGCTCATATCGCTACGGCTGAATCTTTCACCGCCAGTTAGGCGAGTGCTTCTGACTCGTCGATTTTTTTCCAACCTCTCAATTACACCTCTACAAATTTCATTAAGCTCTTTGCTGTTATAGCCAGTAATCTTGACAACCGAGTTGTTGTTACCACCACCACGGCCACCCTTCATGTAAGGGTCTCCAAAGCCGTTAATCCAGATGAACATTCCGCCAAGTTCTTCTGCCAGCATGATGATTTTATTTCGATACAATTCAGGATACTCAGTTAACAGCATGTCATCATCGAACTCGATATTCATGTATGCACGATTATCGTAGCTGGTAGATTTCATGGTGATTCCAGCTGGAATTGGAGTCAGCTCGCGTTCAAACTGGAGCATCGTTTCACTGGCAAAAACAACATCAGTTCCTACTGGTCTTTCCAGGTAAACGACCAGAGTTTCCTTGTCCTGTTGTCGCCAAAAACCACCTTGGTCAATTTCAGTATTGTACAAATGGATTGCGAACCAGCTGAAAGCAATGAGCAAGGCAACGGGGTAGAACCAAAATCTTATGTGGAGCCTGGTGATTTTTTCAACCCAGCTTGAAAAAACGCCAACCATTATCATTACAACAAGTCCGCCACCAAACCATGGCAGCAGATTTGTAACAGTATCGATTCCCTTAATCCAGTACATTGCGCCGCCAGCAAACAGTACAACTACAATTGAGGAAATAGACCAACGCCAGAGCAGTGAAAGCCCCTCAGGCTCAACTTCTTCAGTTGAATGCGAACGCGACATTTCTATTTCAGCGGTTCTGCGCAGTGCAACTGGAATCCAGCCAAATGCGACCAGAATTGAGGCAAGCATTGCAATGCCAACACTGACTGCAAGGGGGACATAGTAGAGTGCAAGTCGGCCACTTAAAAAGATGAATGAAAGAAAAGCAACAATGGTGGTCAAAGTAGTAGCAATAATAGGGAAAGCAACTTCGCCTGTCCCACGAACCAGCACTTCAACTGGTGTGAGATTACGCCTGCTGAATCTGCGATGAATAGCGTCAAGCACAAGAATACTGTTGTCCAGTAACATACCAAAGCAGACTGTCAATCCACTGATAGTGATAAAGTTGACTGATATATCGAAGAAATAGAACAGCGACAGACAAATTACAATTGCCAATAGAATAGATGATATGACAATGGCAGTTAATTGAACTCTGCGCAGTGCAGCTGCCAGCATCAGGAACAATAGAGCTAAAATTACAAGCGATCGGTAGACAAGTTCGCGTAGTTTATCTTCAAGCTCTTTACCCTGGTCAGTATCGATTTCAAATTCACACTCAAACGGCATCATCTCATTTATCTGAGGCAGCGCTTCTCGAATTCTGCGACTCACTGCAACTGCATTCGTGCCACTGCGCTTAGCAACGCTACACTGAATTACGTTGTCACCATTAATGCGTACAAAATAGGAAGGGTCTTCAAAGCTTGGAACAATATCGGCAATTCGATCAACAGTTATCAGTTGTCCACCAACCGACTGGACAACAGTTTCTTTAATTAGTGCAGTTGTTACAGAATCTTGAACACTCAGAGAAAGTTCATTACCACGAAGCGTAATTGTGCCTGCCGGGAGAATGTCATCAAGCGCGTTAATGCGAGCAAAAACTGCATCGGCGCTGATGTTGTACTGTTCAAGCAGATCAAAATCAAGATTCACACGCAGTAGAGGCCTTGCTCCACCTTGTAATTCAGCGTCAGCAACACCAGTTATGGCCAGTAGTCTTGGCAAGAGCCAGGTTTCAGCTTTATCACGAAGTGTATTAGCATCCAGAGAGGAAATTAGACTGAATGTCAGAAAATCACCGGTCCTGAATTCTTCAGGGATATACGGCACAAGTCTTGGCTGTGAAGCAGATGATGGCAAGTCACGTCGAACAGCACCCAGTTGCTCAGCTAAATCAAGCTGTGCAAACTCTACATCAACATCTCTTCGAAAAGAAATTGTGACATTGCTACGGCCTGGTCGGGAAGAGGCTTTGATGTTTTCTACGCCGTGAACTTTACGAGCAGCAGCTTCTATAGGGATTGTCAACGAACGTTGCACTGCCATTGGCGATGCACCGTTCCAGGTTGTAACAACAGTAACCGAAGGTAATTCGGTTTCAGGCATCGCCTCGATTTCTAGTCGAGGCAAAGAATAGATACCAGTCAGCATTAGTGCTGTGAACAGCATCCAGGTTGCAACAGGGTGTTCTATGAACTTGCGGATCATGTTTTATCAGCCCGACTATGGAATACTTCGTAAATAACCGGAGTTAAAAACAGAGTGAGCAATGTGGCCATTGTCAGTCCACCAATGATTGTGATTGCCAGTGGCCTCTGAATCTGTTCTCCACTACCTAGCCCGATTGCCATTGGGATCATAGCCAGTACTGTGGTCATAGTAGTCATGATGATAGGCCTGAATCGTAATGTACTTGCCTCCAGAATTGCTTCTTTGCGTGACAGTCCATCAAGCCTGAGTCTGCGAATTGTACTAACTTTGACAATCGCATCATTAACCGATATTCCAAGCAATGCTATCAAACCAATCAGTGAAATTATATTGATACTGTTGCCGGTTAGTAGCAACGTGATTGCTGCTCCAATGATTCCAACGGGCAGTACAGCAGAGATTATCAACGGATCAAGGAACGATTCAAACTGTGCTGCCAGAATCATATAAACCAGCAAAGCTGAAAGCAGCAGAGCCCAACCCAAATCACGGAAGCTGCTGTTGATTTCCTCTTGTTCACCACCAGTTATAAACGCTACTCCTTCAGGAAGACTCAGTTGCGATAACTCATAATTCACGTTTTCCCATATGGCGTTGATGCTTTCAGTAATATCACTGGATAAAGTGATTTGCCTGCGCTGATTGCGTCGGACAACTTCACGTACCGGTCTGCCTTCACTTAAGTCTACAAAACTGCCAAGTGGTACAGTCTTGCCACCATTAACTGCAATGGGTGAGGCAAGAATTTCATCAAGATTTTGGCGCCTGGTTTTTGGCAAGCGAACAGCAATGTCGATTCGTTGATCAACCTCATTGTAAGTAGTTGCGACAGTACCTTGAACCCGGGACTGCAATTCCCTGGCAAGTGATTCAGGGTCTACACCATGACGCAGTGAATTTTCGCGATTGATAGTTACTTCCATGGCTGGGTTACCAAGCACTCTGTCCATTGCAATGTCACTCAGCCCAGGAACAGCTCTGAGTTTTGGCAGTAATTCTTCAGCAACTGTAATTGCGTCGTCAGGATCTTCTGCAACAACTCCCAGACTGAAAGGTTGGCCACCAGAAGCAAGGATCTCGCTAAGGCCAATGCCTTCATCGCGTAAAACGGCTATAATTCCATCAGACTCTGAGAGTTCATTTTCCAGCCAGCTTTTGACTTCTGCCAGCTTCTTTGCGCTATTGCGGGATCGATGTAACAGTACTCTGATTCGAGATGTATTTGGTGCAGTGTATTCTTTCAAGGCAGCTAAAGTTTTTTCAGTTTCTCCGACCTGGCTGAATACAGTATGTACCTGAGGTAACGTAGCAAGTTTTGAGGACAGTTCTCTGGTAACTTCAACAGTTCCTTCCAATGGTGTCCCACTTGGCAGCTCAAGTGAAAGTGTAAAGTCACCACTATTGCGTTCTGGCAGGAATGTCCTGTCCAGCCCCGTTGCAAAAAATCCGGAAACAAGTCCCAGGAGTAAAACTGCAAACAGGAAAGTTCTTTTGTGTTGCAGGACAGAAATAAGAGCTTTGTGATAATTGTTATGCAGTGATGTAAACATTTTATCGCTCAGTTTAAAAATGCCACGCGGAGTAGTAGTGCCTGCAGATAACAACTTTGCAGACAGAGTAGGTTGCAGCAGCAATGCACTTGCCACTGATACCAGTAATGCAATAGTGACTGTCAGCGCCTGGTCACGGAAAAATTCACCAGCAATGCCAGGTACATAAACGACAGGGAAGAACACAGCCACAGTTGTCAGTGTTGCTGCAATAACTGGTGATGCAACTTCTGATGTGGCTTCAGCAACAGTGTGTTCAACATCGGCATCGTCAGGCAGTAACCCCAGATGTCGACGAATATTTTCCAGTACTACAATCGCATTATCAACAAGCATACCTGCGGCAAGCGACAAACCACCAAGACTCATCAAGTTCAGTTTTACATTAGAAAAATACATGAATGCAAAAGTACTCATTATGCCGATAGGAATTGACAGGCCAACAACAAGGGGACTACGCCAATCGCGCAGGAAAAAGAAGAGAACCAGCAGTGCGAGCAAGGCACCACCAAGCATTGAATCGCGCAAGCCGCGGAAACTTTCCTCAACAAAATCAGCATCGCGATAAACCCAATCGAATGAGAAGTCCTGATACTGATTGCTTACTATGGTGAGAATTTTTTCTATGTCTTTGGAGACATCAATAGTGTTTGCGCCTACTTCTTTATAAAGCATAATTGAAACTACATCGCTACCAGCAAGTAGAGTAGAACCAGTTGGCTCACTGGTTGTATCAATAACCTGTGCTACATCATTTACGGTTATTACGCCGCTTGTTGAGCCTGGAATTTCAGTTTGGCGAATGTCATCCAGTGATTCAAATTCACCTAAAATTCTCAGCGGTAAATGCAGTGGGCCTTTGCGAACTCTACCACCTGGGAAACTGACGTTGGCAGTCCGCAGAGAGTTTTGAAGCTGGGCCATTGTCAGACCATATAACCTGAGTTTTTCCAGATCAGGTTGAACCAGAATTTCCCTGTCTGCTCCACCAATAACTTCTGCCTGACTCAGTCCGTCTATCTGTTCAATGGCAGGTTTTACAACCTCACGACAAAACTCCGTTAAAGGAGCCAGGTTATCACCACTGGTTGTAATAATTGCAATTGGGCGTGCACCTGGATCCCAACGTAAAATCAGAGGTCGTTCAGCTTGTTCAGGAAAGTCTTCGCGGTAAGCAACCTGATCAACAGCTTCACGCAGATGGAGGTTTGCAAACTCCATCTCAGTGCCCCATTCATACTGTACAGTTATTGAAGAAACACCTTCACGGGTACTGGACACAACATTACGTACTCCAGCCAGGCCGGTAATTCTCTCTTCAAGAGGTCGTGTGACAAGTCTGGTCAAATCATCGGCAGGTACTTCACTGTAGTTTGTAATTACAGTCAGGTTTGGATAATTGATTGCAGGAAGCAAGTCAACTGGCAGTCTGTTGAATGAGAGCGCTCCTATTAGAACCAGCCCTGCAAACAGCATCATAACAGCAACTGGCCTCTGAACCGCAGTGCGGATTATCATGCTTACTCCTCTACAGCCCAGCGGTCATTTTGTTCAATAACTTTCTTAATTTTAATTTTTGCTTCATGAGCAAGGGTCAAGTGATTGCTGACAACCACTTGATCGCCAGGAATGAGCGAGCCTCCGCTATGTACTTTTTTGATTTCAACCCATTCACTGTTTTGCAGGCCGATAGTTACATAAAGCCATTGAGCTCGATCTTCATCTACCTTGAACACCAGTGGTCTGTCATCTCGTTCAAGAAGAGCAGTGCGGGGGACAAGTAGTTTGTCATTATGAATTCTGGCTGCAATCTCAGCTCTGGTGAACATTCCCGGGCGGAACAGTTTGTCTGGATTCGGGAAGCGAATAATCACAGCGCATGTTCTGCTG
>JAAESD010000512.1 GCA_024229695.1 bacterium | reverse complement strand
TGCTGGGCTCCACTGCTGCCAGGCTTGCGTGCCTCATATTTGGCGCTTTGATTTCCCCTACAGATCCAATCGCGCGTATGGGTACCCTCAAAACTTTGAATGCTCCGCCATCGCTGGAAGCAAAAATTGCAGGCGAGTCTCTGTTTAACGATGGGGTTGCCGTTGTTGTATTTACAGGATTGATTGCGTTGCTGCCAATTGGGGGCCATCACCATGCTCCAGGTGCAAGCGGAATAGCGATGCTATTTGCTCAAGAAACGCTGGGTGGGGTTCTTCTTGGACTGGCTGCTGGTTGGCTGGCATATAAAATGATGCTGGTTATCGATGACTACCGCGTAGAGGTTATTACAACTCTTGCTCTGGTGACCGGCGGGTACAGCCTGGCTCACGCGCTGCATGTTTCAGGACCAATCGCAATGGTTTGTGCCGGGTTATTGATAGGCAACAGGGGCAAAAAATTTGCGATGAGTGAAGAAGTTACAGAGTATCTCGAAAAATTCTGGGAATTAATTGATGAAATACTGAATGCAGTTTTGTTCCTTTTGATTGGTGCGGAAGTATTGGTTGTAGCTTTCAGCAGATCGATGATGTTTGCAGGCCTTGGTGCTATTGCCATCGTTCTAGCTGCCAGGATTATTTCTGTTTCCCTGCCGATCAGTTTGCTGCGCAATCGTGAACGATTCACTCCTGGTGCTGTGCGAATACTAACCTGGGCAGGACTGCGCGGGGGTATATCCGTAGCACTTGCTCTTTCATTACCGGACATCCCTGAAAAACCGCTGATCTTGGCGTGTACTTATATTGTCGTGTTGTTCTCTGTTCTTGTGCAGGGGCTGACCATCAAGAAAGTGTTGAAGAAGTTCGTATGAAAAAAGCATCAATATTATTGTTACTACTGATAGGCTGCACTGAAGTAGTTGATCCGGAGATATGTGAATTTGAATTTGAAACGATGGGTACAGTTGCAGGTGGAATTGCGTATTCATATCCCGATGCCGGTAAGCTTGTTGAGGCAACATTTGACTCAGTAAATACCACTCTCAGTTCCTGGACCGACGATTCAGAGCTTGGCGCCCTGAATCTTGCATCAGCAGATCAGACAATTATAATTTCCAGCTGGCTGAACACCTGCCTTACAGTTTCGGAAGAAATTCATCGTAATTCCGGCGGTGCTTTTGACCCAACCGCAGGGCCGTTGATGAGGCTATGGGGATTTTATCGCAGGCAAGGGCATCTCCCATCGGAAACAGAAATCGATTCATGTCTTGCTCTGCTTGGCGGTTATCTGCACAACCAAAATTCAGTAACCAAGACTCATGCTGAAACCAAATTCGACTTTGGTGGGATAGCCAAAGGATTTGCAGTTGATCGAGCAGTTGCGAATCTTAAGGCAGAAGGTGTGAAAAATGGACTGATTGATTTGGGTGGAAATATCTACTTCCTGGGCAGCCCCAAAGGCAGGGACTTCTGGAGCGTTGGAATTAAAGATCCATTAAATAAAAATCAGATTGTTGCCCGGGTTGAAATAAGCAATAAAGCAGTTGCAACAAGTGGTGCGTATGAACGGTTTGTTGAAATCGATGGAGTCAGATACGGTCACATCATGAACCCGGCAACAGGCAAGCCGGCAACTGGATTGCTAAGTGCAACGGTGATTGCAGACAGTGGAATTATTGCCGACGGTCTTTCGACAGCGCTTTTTGTTTTGGGTCCGGAAAAAGCGATAGAGCTTTTGAAAAACCATTACCCGGATGTTGAGGCAATTCTGATTGTTCAAGACAAAGAGAAAGCCCGGATCTCAGTAACGCCGGGCCTTCGTGGAAACATTGAGTTGCTGGAAGAATATCGGGATCGTTATTTAATATCCTCGTTCAGTCGCTGATTAATATCACACAACACACAACTTCCACAGTCCATCTCTTTTGGTGGTTCGTATTTTTCACCAGCTCTGATTGCCCGTCGTTCTTCAAGTTTATTCATTCCTGCAAGCAACAGCCCAAGAGAAAGAAAAGCACCTGGTGGCAGAATCATAACAAGCACAGCGGGGAAATCGGCACCAAACAATGATATCCCAAGCAAGCTTCCGTTGCCAAGCACCTCACGTACAGCACCAAGAGTAGCCAGCCCCAATGTGAATCCAAGACCCATTCCCAAACCATCGACAAATGAATGCCAAACATTGTTTCTGCTGGCAAAAGCTTCAGCCCTACCAAGAATGACACAGTTCACAACAATCAATGGAATGAACAGGCCAAGGCTTTTGTGCAATTCAAAAAAGAAACCGTGCATCACTAGATCAACAATGGTTACAAACGATGCAATAATCACAATGTACGCAGGTATGCGAACTTTTTTCGGGATAAAATTTCTCATTAGAGAGACAAGAACATTGCTACACAACAGTACAAAAGTACTGGCTAGTCCCATGCCGATTCCATTTTCAACCGAGGTAGTTACCGCAAGTGCAGGGCAGAGTCCAAGCAACAATCGGAAGATTGGATTTTCTTTCCAGATTCCGCGAGTAAATATTTGAGAAGTAGATGCTGCCATTATTTTCCCTCCACACCGATTAATGATTCGCGGTCCTGCTCAAACTTTTCAAGCCCGGTAGTCAGCGCATCCAGAATTGCTCGACCAGTAACAGTGGCACCAGTAACTGCGTCAATATCGCCACCATCTTTTTTACATCGCCAGTCACGGCCCGTAAGATCTGCACCGGCGTAAAATTGTTTTAGCACTTCAGGGTCGGCGTATTTTGCACCAAGTCCTGGAGTTTCAGCATGGCGTAAAATTCTGACACCATTAACAACACCAGAAGAGTCAACGCCAACCATGATTTCAATTTCACCAGAGTATCCAAGTTTTGTTGTCGATGAAAAAGCTGCGCCAGTTAAAAGTTCATTTCGTTTTCCAACAAAATATGTATTCACATCAACAGTGTCTGCGCTTAGTTCTGCAAACTCAGGCAAGACAGCCTCAACAGCTTCGCGCTGAGCTTTTTCTTCTGCCACTCTTATTGGCTCACGAGTGAGATTGTTTATTTGCGTCAATGCTATTGCCGAGAGCGCACAGATTAGACCAAGCTTGAGAGAGAGGATTATCATTTCTTTCATGCTTCACCAAAGACTTTCGGTTTGGTGTATCGATCAATCAGCGGTGTTGTTGCGTTCATTAATAGAATTGCAAAACTTACACCCTCAGGATAGCCGCCCCACAATCGAATTACTGCAGTCAGGACTCCGCAACCAATTCCGAAAAACAACATCCCTTTTTGGGTAACCGGAGTAGTTACCATGTCAGTTGCCATAAACCAGGCGCCAATCATCAGTCCACCACTGAACAGGTGAAAGACAGGGGAGACATAATGAGCCGGGTCAATCAGCCATGCGATGCCAGTGATAAAGAGAGTTGTTGCAATAAACGCAATCGGGATTTGCCACTTGATAATTCCTTTATATAACAACCACAAACCACCAAGCAGGAGTGCCAGCGCACTTACTTCACCAAAGCTGCCGCCAACAGTTCCGATCAACAGATCTTTAGTTGTGGCAAGATCAACATCCATAACAGTTTTTCCCAGACTGACCGCTTCTTTAACTGCACCTAAAGGAGTTGCACCTGTCTCAGCATCGACTCCAGGAATAGACCAGGTCGTCATCTGTACGGGAAAACTTATCAGCAAGAAAACTCGCGCAACCAAAGCAGGGTTGAACGGGTTGTAACCAAGGCCGCCATAAATTGCTTTACCAAGTCCGATTGCCACAATTGCGCCAACAAGCACCAGCCACCAGGGGCTTCCTGAAGGCAGATTCATCGCCAGCAAAACACCAGTTACTATAGCCGAGAAATCCAGTAGAGATGATTCGCGATTCAGAAGCTTGTTGCAGCCCCACTCAACAGCCAGGCATCCAACAACAGCCAGTACAAGTACTTTGACTGCGCTTAATCCAAACACCCAGAATCCGATCAGCAGTGCCGGAATCAGTGCGTAAACCACGTGCCTCATAATCGACCTTACATCTTGCCCGGAATGAATATGGGGAGATGCGCTGACAATCAGATCACGTGGAGTGATTGTTGATTTATCATCCATTCTGTTTCTCCTGAATTACACGCCACTCAACTTTGCCGCGTTTGAAAAGTTGTACCAAAGGCCTGTGCGATGGGCAGACATAAGCACAGCTGCCACACTCAATGCAGTCGGCGATATGATTATCGCCCATTTCTGTAAACTCGAATCGTTCTGAAAGCAGGCCAAGAATGCTTGGCACAAGTCCCATTGGACAAGTCTCAACACAGTTGCCACATCGGATACAGGGGCCACCCTCAAACTGGGCAATTTCATCATTTTGCAGACAGAGAATTCCGCTGGTTCCCTTGATTGCGGGAACGCTCATATCAAACTGGCCGATACCCATCATCGGGCCACCAAAAATCACTTTGCCAGTTTCCGGATTCACGCCATCGCAGAACGCGAGAATATCTGAAAGCAGAGTTCCGACCCGGAAGTTTATGTTAGTTGGCCTGTTGATGCCTGAACCGGTTACTGTTGCAACTCTACTGATCATCGGCATGCCATCACGCACTGCCTCAAGACAAGCAACGGCAGTTCCCACATTCTGAACTACACAGCCAACTTCCATCGGTAATTTTCCAGGAGGAACAGCACGACCGGTTAATGCATAAATGAGATGCTTTTCCGATCCTTGCGGGTACTTGGTTTCCAGCATTACAAAATCGATATCCAGATCTTCAGGACAATTATCCTGGAGCGCTTTGCATGCATCGGGTTTGTTATTTTCAATACCGACAACAGCTTTTTTCACACCCAGAATCCGCATCATCAAACCGACACCTTCAAGCACATCGGCAGGTTGTTCCAGCATCACTCTGTGGTCTGCAGTCAGGTACGGTTCACATTCTGCGCCGTTTAATATCAGATAATCGATAGGTTTATCTTCAGGCGGACTGAGCTTCACGTGAGTTGGGAAAGTTGCGCCACCCATACCAACAACACCCGCGTTCTGGATTGCAGATTTCATTGTTGCAGGATCAAGTTCGCGCCAGTTGCCAACAGGTTTAATTTCATCCCAGAGCGTGTCCTGCTCATCAGGAGTTATCTCAATTGCCTGCATCGGAATACCAATTGGATGTGGCAGGTTTTTAATAGCCTTTATTTTACCGCTTGTTGGCGCGTGTACTGGTACTGATACAAAACCAGCAGCTTCAGTTAACGGCTGTCCCTTGAAAACTTCATCACCTTTTGCAACCAGCAGTTTTCCAGGTGCACCAAGATGCTGGGCAACAGGCACGACATACTTTTCCATTAACGGCAGAGCCTCAACAGAAAGGTCAGCAGTTATTTTATTGTATTGCGGGTGGATGCCACCACGGAACTTCATACATATCTCCCGGTCTGTTTGTCTTTTGGCAGATAAACAATTGCATCGGCAGGACAAACTTCAGCAACCTCAGGATTAGTTGGGGGATTGTTATAATCCACAAGAGCAAGGAAGCTGTCGATTTTGATTTGTGGTATTTCTCCGTAAAACTTTTCACACTTTTTACAGCCAAGACAGAATGTTCCACAGTTCTTTTTAGCTGCCGCACCTTTTTCATGACTGCTGCACAAAACATGGATTTCACTGTTTGCCGGAATCAGTTTTATAATATCTTTAGGACAAGCAGTTATGCATTGCCCGCAAGCAGTACATCTTTCGGGAATAATTTTGGCGATACCTTCAGCAGTCATTTCAACTGCATCAAAACCGCAGACTCTTTGACAGTCAGCAAGACCAAGACAGCCCTGGCCACAGCCCTTGTCACCGCCACCAAGCAGAGACGCGCTGGCGCAACTGGCCAACCCGTTATAACGATATTTTTTCGCAGCGATATCAATATTTCCCTGACATAAAACAATTGCAACCTGAGGGTCTTTTGCTTCAACAGTAACGCCCATAATTTCAGCGATGAGTTGAGCTGTCTCGTCATCGGCAACAGGACAATCGGCAGGAGAGATGCTTCCTGCAACTACAGCAGAAGCAAAATCGCTACAGCCAGCAAGACCGCAACCGCCACAGTTAGCGCCAGGTAAAATATCGGCAATCTGTTCTTGTCTGGGGTCAACCTCAACCGCAAAGAACTTTGCAGCTACAGCAAGGCCAAGCCCGGAGACCAAACCCATTCCAGTAAGTAGAGCAGTTGGAGCCAGCATAATTTCTCCCTACTTCACAAGACCGGCAAAGCCCATAAATGAAAGCGACAAAATGCCAGCAGTCACAAGAGCTATTGCAGTGCCTCGAAAACTTTTTGGAGTATCAGCCAGAGCCAACACTTCACGAATTCCAGAAAACAGAACAAGAGACAGACCGAAACCAACCGCAGCAGCCAAAGCAAAAACAGTTGTCTGAATCAGGCTGTAATCATTTTGAACAACCAGCACAGCGCAACCAAGAACTGCGCAGTTGGTTGTAATTAATGGCAGGAAAATTCCAAGAGATCTATAGAGTGGAGGACTCAGTTTTTGTAGAGCCAGCTCAACCAGCTGAACCATCGATGCTATAATCAATATGAATGAAATGGTCTGTAAAAAAACCAGATCAAATGGTTTCAGCAGCAAATGATATACAAGCCAGCTTGCAATACTTGCCAAAGTCATGACAAACATCACAGCACCAGTCATACCAAGCGCAGTAGAGAGCTTCTTGGACACACCAAGAAAAGGGCAGATGCCAAGAAACCGCGCCAACACAAAGTTATTCACAAAAATTGCGCTGATCACAAGTAAAAGGATATTCACGACAGGAACACTCCTTGTTAATTAATAAACAGTATCCAGAGAAGAAATAACGGGCTTTTGAGTAGGTATTTCAAGAAAAGAGTCAAAGATTTTCAAATAATTTTTAGCACAACATGAAAGAGAAAACACTAGACGAGAATTCCCTTTAAGGTAGTATTCAATGCAACAGTAAGTAATTATTGGATCTGTAAATTAATTAATTCATCACTCACGGAGGAGAGAAAATGAAAACAAACAAACAGCTGATCATTGCACTGGCGCTATTTATGGTAACAGGGTCATTAAACGCTTCGGCCGATTGCCTGACAGGCAGCATGATTGATTCATGTACTGGTGGTGCGTGGTTTGGTCTCAGGCATGACGGGGTTAGATTACAACAAGGTCAAACTTTCACAGTTGATTGTCTTTCTGAACTCCAGTCCGTTGCTTTTCAACTGAACGTAACGGAGGGTGGAAGTAGTAGTGGTGTGCCACATCTCCAGGCTGGAGACCCTGTTATGTGTGCAATCTTCACAACAGACGGCTTCATTGTTGCCTCTGTTTTCAGTGAGTTGATTCATTCAAATGGAACAGATTGGATTACATTTGATTTCACAATCGACCAAACCATTTTGGAGATAGGTGAATATTTTGCCGCAATGAAAACATTTGAAGACAAAAAGGGTTCGTTTGTATTCAATTCCAGCGATCACGGACCTGGGTACAAAGTAACACAGTATGACAGTGGTGACTGGGCACACAGCCCATCCTCTGACGGAAATCATGAAATAGTCATGACCGATGATTTTGTTGCAAATGAAAACGCCAGTTGGGGAGAAATTAAATCTATTTTCAGGTAGTCTCGCTAAATTCATAACTTGATTAGGAGATAAAATGAAAACAAGCAAATTACTCATCATCTCATTAACGCTGTTTCTGGTAACAGGGTCATTAAACGCTTCAGCCGATTGCCTGACAGGCAGTATGATTGATACGTGTCCCGGCTTCGCGTGGTTTGGTCTAAGGCACGACGGAGTTAGACTACAACATGGCCAAACTTTTACAGTTGATTGTCTTTCTGAACTCCAATCGGTTGCTTTTCAGATTAGAGTAAGTGAGGGTGGAAGCACTGGTGGCGTGCCTCATCTCCAGGCTGGAGACCCTGTTATGTGTGCAGTCTTTACGGCTGGAGGAGCAATTGTTGCCGATGTTTTTGGAGAACTGATTCATTCGGATGGAGTAGGCTGGATTACATTTGATTTCACAATCGATCAAACTATTCTGGAGATAGGTGAGTACTTTGCGGCAATGAAGACATTTGAAGATAAAATGGCCTCGATTGCATTCGATGCGATCGACCATGGTCCTGGCTATAAAGTAGTACAATATGATAGTAATCCTTGGATCCATGAACTAACTGCTGATTTAAATCATGAAATAGTCATGACCGATGATTTTGTTGGAAACGAAGATGCAAGTTGGGGAGAAATTAAATCGATGTTCAGATAAGAGATATTAAGGGAGTGCTCTTTTATGCGTCTGTCCGTCATATGGGGACAATTAGTTCTCTTGCTGTTCTTCCTTATTTCAAACCCGGCAATGGCCGAAATTGTGGCCGAATCCATCGGCCCGGGCATAGTTCGCTTCCATGCCGATACCGAAGCCTGCGAGCAGCGTTTGCCGTCCTTGGCTCTGGAATTTCCTAGGCCCGCTTTGGGTCCAGCTCCAATTGATTTCGCTGTCGAGGTAAAATTTCGTAAGGTCCACAATCGTTTTGCTGCCAGCATTGAAATCAAAGAGGGTACCAGCTTGTATGGCACCGGAGAAGTTGCTGGCCCCCTTTTGCGCGATGGCCAACGCACGGTTGCCTGGAACACTGACAACTACGCTTACAACATTAACTCGGAAAGCCTTTACCAATCTCATCCATGGGTGCTTGCGGTCCGATCTGACGGCACCGCCTTTGGGGTTCTTGCCGATACCAGTTACCGCTGCCTGATGGATCTGAAAGGCTCCATTCTTTTTGTGGCAGATGGTCCCCGTTTTCCAATCATCGTTATTGACCGGGAATCACCCCAGGCGGTTTTGCGAGGCTTGGCCGAATTGACCGGAACTATGGAGATGCCGCCCTTGTGGGCTCTGGGGTACCATCAGTGTCGTTACAGCTACACTCCCGATGAGCGGGTGCTGGAAGTGGCTGAAGAATTCCGAAAGCGATCAATTCCCTGCGACGTGATTTGGCTGGATATTGATTACATGGAAAGCTATCGCAGCTTCACTTTCAGCTCTTGGGATTTTCCAGACCCCAGAGGGCTACATGACAAATTGCATGCTCAAGGTTTTCGCACTGTGGCCATCATCGATCCCGGCATCGCCCAGGCTCCAGGGTATCACGTTTACGACTCCGGTCAGGTCATCGATGCCTGGGTACGCAACAGAAACAATCAGGTCTTCACGGGAAATGTCTGGCCAGGGTTATGTGTTTTCCCCGATTTTACGCGAGCGGATGTGCGTCACTGGTGGGCGGGGCTTTACCCTTTCTTTCTGACCTCGGGTGTGGATGGTATCTGGAACGATATGAACGAGCCCGCGGTGTTCAATGTGGACGGTCACACCATGCCCACGACTAATCTGCACCGAGCCGACCCGGACTTGGGGGGGGCCGCTTCCCACGCCCGTTACCACAATGTTTATGGGGAGTTGATGGCCCGGGCTTCTCGCGAAGGCGTTCTGAAAGGGCGTCCCGACCTGAGGCCTTTTGTTTTGACTCGCGCTAACTTCATTGGCGGACACCGCTATGCTGCAACCTGGACAGGCGACAATGTGGCGTCATGGCAGCATCTCGATTTTTCCATTCCCATGGTATTGAATCTGGGGTTGTCTGGACAACCATTTGCCGGGCCAGATATCGGGGGATTTGCGGGCAAAGGTGATGGACCGATGTTCTCCCGCTGGATGGGGTTTGGTGCTCTTTTTCCTTTTGCCAGAGGCCACACTGGCAAGGGTAATATTGACAAGGAACCTTGGGCTTTTGATGAGGATGTCGAACAAGCCAGTCGTCTGGCCCTGGAGGGTCGTTATCGTCTGATTCCCTATTTTTACACGGTTTTCCGTGAGGCTTCGGAGACTGGTTTGCCGGTTTGGCGCCCTCTCTTTTTTGCCGACCCGACCGACCCAAAACTGCGATCCATTGACGATGCTTTTCTCATCGGTAGTGATCTTCTGGTCCTGGTCAATACAACCAGGGGTGACCGGCCCGTTACGGCACTTCCGGAAGGTGATTGGCAGGATATTACAAAGGTGGTTTACGGAGTGAAGGACCATCCTGATCTTCCACGT
>JAAESD010000511.1 GCA_024229695.1 bacterium | reverse complement strand
TGTTCACGCATCTCTGTGTAGACATGTACCATCAAAATCAACACATCTGTGTCGGTTGCTCTGATTATAACTGGAGAATCGGCTGTGCTTGCAACAAGGATAAGCCTTGTATCAGCTTCTATATGGTTGCAATCATCTAACTGGATGATGTCTGTGGCTATCAACAACAATGACTTTTCATTTTCGGTTACTATTGTTGGAACTTTGAGCAAATTCCTGTTTTCTTTCATAAATTCTACCAGAAAGTGAATTAGCTCTGTCTTGTTTTCTGGACTGTGCAAAAACATTTGCCATGCTTTCCCACTTGGCATGCTTTGCTGGCTGCTGGAAATGTAAACCCTTTTTCCAGGTGTTCCTCTTCTTAACTGAGTCAGTTGTTTGACGTGACTTCTGGTATAGCAGTCGAAGATAATGCCAAGTTTCAAAGGATTTGAATCCTTGCACAGCTGTTTCTCAAGTGCCTTAGCAATTGTACTCTTTCCACTACCGGACAGGCCCGTCATCCATAACGTGGCGCCTTTCTGGCGAAGAGCTTCATATCGTGTTT
>JAAESD010000510.1 GCA_024229695.1 bacterium | reverse complement strand
GACAGCAAGGTCAACATCACTGACACCGGTCAGAATAATCACAGGGCTGTCTATTTTTTTGGCGTGCATTATTTTTAAAATATCCATACCGGAGACATTTGGCATATCAAGGTCCAGCAGAATTACGTCATAACTGTTTTCATCCAGTAGTGCTTCAACTTCTCGGGAATCATTCTCAATCGTTGGATCAAAAAGTTCTGTCTGCATGAGGAAAACCATAAAATAATTTGTGACAGCAACATCGTCATCAACCAGTAGTATTTTTTTCATTTTTTAGTCTTCCGTTTCAGTAATTGGCAACAGGACGGTGAACGTTGTGCCTTTATTTACTTCGCTGCTTACAGAAATAGTGCCACCATGTTCCTCAATAATCCGATAGGAGATCGACAGCCCAAGGCCAGTCCCGCCTCTAGTTCGCTTGGTTGTAAAAAACGGGTCGAAAATCTGTTTGCGGGTCTTGCTGTCAATCCCTTTGCCGTTGTCACTGACTTGCACAGAAATCTGCCCATCACTCACACCCGTAGTGACTTTCACAAGCCCTTTGACGTCATCGGGAATAGCCTGTGCAGCATTTACAATCAGGTTTACCAGCACCTGCTCTATTTTCTGTGAGTTACCAGTGAACGATGGGATATCAGTAGCCAGGTCCAACTCGATTTCAGCTCGTTTATGCACTTCAATTTCAACCAGTCGGGCAGTAGAGCCAACCAGAGTATTGATATCAACTTTATCAATAAGTTGACCTTCATCTTTGCGGGCAAAGCTGCGCAACCCATCAACGATACCCTTAATACGCTCGGATCCGTGACCCATATCATCAATCAGGGTCATAATATGGTCTTTGAAAAAATTGTATTTCAGTCGCGCTATTTTAAGGTCCGGGTTTTCTTCTACATGGTCATCAAGGATTGGCATAATGTCTTCAAATGCTTGTTTTACAATTTTGACATTGCCTCTGATAAACTGATTCGGATTATTTATTTCATGGCCGATGCCACTTACCAGCTGACCAAGTGATGCGAGCTTGTCTGCTTGCTGGATCTGTTGCTCATAAGTTTTCTCAAGTGTTACATCGCGGTAAAATTCCAGGATACCGTCAACTTCTTCATTTTCATTAAATACAGGCAGAGAGTGAAGCTGAAGATATTTTTCATCTTTGCGCATATGAGTTGTAATTGGTGTCTTGTCTTTCACGATGGAATTAATTCGGCAATCCTCACAAGGAGTTTCGCGGTCAAAATATGCTCGATAACATTTCTCTCCTGGTATTATTCCATCCTGATTGGACATAACAACATTCAGGTTCAAATCTATCAGCATAACTTCATCTGGAATTGCCTGAAACATTGTATCCAGTCGATGACTAGCTTCAGTCCAGGTTCTGTTGGCTCTGTTCAAGTATGATTTTGCTGTGCTGAGTTTCTGTTTTTGCTCTTCCATTTCGGCTTCACGGCGCTCAATGTCAACTTCCAGTTTTTGCAGATGTAGCTTGTATTTGTCGCTCTCATCCTGAGTCAGAGCGACTTTTTCAGCCATCTCTTTTTTCTCAATAGCAAGATTCAGCATCCTGCCAATTTCATTAAGCATTTTCTGTTCTTCAGGCAACATTTCCTGATCATCGGTCAGGTAACCAACAACAATCTTGCCTTTTTCCTGATAGTTGACTTTCAGAACAACAGAAATAGGAGAGCCTTTGACAGGCTCTTGGCCATAATCGGTTCCATTGTAGTTGGCATAAATTACAGCCTCTTCAGGAAGCCGCATCCCTGGCGCAATATGTTCTGGAAGTTTTTGGAAAAATTCATCGATGGAAGTGGAAATCTCAATCCATTCAGATACAGAATATAAGCATGAGAGTTCCTTGATTCGCTCAGCTTTTTCAGTGCCACT
The DNA here is from genome assembly GCA_024229695.1 of bacterium. Lineage (GTDB taxonomy): Bacteria > Krumholzibacteriota > Krumholzibacteriia > LZORAL124-64-63 > LZORAL124-64-63 > JABIBH01. The sequence continues at coordinate 2,165 of JAAESD010000510.1, read as the reverse complement.
GAATCTGCTTAGAGCATCGATTTGAGCGCCGATAAAGAGACAGATTTTACCTTCATCTGTATCAAAACAGCGGAGATGCATCGGTTGAGCAGAGCTGTTCTCAAGTTTGGATTGCAGTATTGCTCTGACGCCCTTTTTACCTTTCTGGCTTGTAACCAGTGCCTTCCGGAATGAATCCAGGGAAGACGATTGCAGAACTTCTGCCAGTGGCAAAGGATCTGCAATCAGATTGGGCGGAAACATATTGAGTTTCAAGTGGGGACTGGCATAGAGGATGTTTTCATTGGCATCAACTGCCATCAGAAAGACATAATTTTCCTCGATAAGAGAATAAAGGTCCTTCAGCTTAATCATCCAGTCTCCCTTTGCAATGAGCTATACCCGGAAGTGTTCTTCACCAACTTCCCGTAGCTCTTTTCTGTATTTTTGGCTATAGGTAACTGGTGGTTGAATTGTCGATGCTTTACCATCTGTTTCAACTTGAACCATCTTACCGTTTTTGTTCCAATTTCTCTGTTGACCAGTGTTCCAGTAGTAAGGTGCAAGCTCACCAGTCGCGGAAATTGCAACTTCATTTACTTCAGCCTGAAGGTCTGCTGCAATATCCAATCCGAATGCTTTTGCAATCTCGATTACTGTTTCAGTTCCGGTCACTCCAGCAGGTGATTTCACTGCTGCACTGTATTGCAACACACGACCCTCAAAATTGCAACGAGTTCCGGCAGTTTCCAGATAAGTTGCTCCCGGTAGAGTAACATCGGCAAAGCGAGTTGTCTCTGTTGGAGTCCAGTCTACTGCGGCAAGGAATTCGATGTTCTGGAACCAGGCAGTGGTTTTATCATTATCAAATGGATTTTCACCGATAACAATTGCGCCTCTGATTTTACCATCGTCCAGCAGAGCACGTAAATCCTGATTGCAAACTGCACCAGGCAGATCAGTTGAAGCAATTCTTCCTGGCAGGAATGCAGGATCTGCACCCATTACCTCAAGCCCGGCACTATTTGCCAGCATACGAGGCAACAAGATGTGTGCGTGCTGATCGGAGTTGTTCAGTTTGACAACAATATTGGAGAAAGTTTCCATGTCACCAGGGGAGGCGTCATGAGGTTTATCTTCACCATGAATAATTACAACATTCTTTGATTTGCTAATCAGCTCAGCAGTTTTCTGGATTACTTCAGCATTAACTCCAGACTTTGCAGATGCCAGTTCAATATTGGCATCAGATCCATCAAGAGATTTTAGAACTGAATCCCAGAAAATCGATGCACGACCACGCATAGGATCGGCAGTCAGTGTTGCCAGATGGGTGTCGGTTGGATCTATGACAGAGTTACTGACAACCAGCTTGGCTCCACTGCGAACGGCTTCCATTACATCGACACCAAGAACCAGGTGGTCAGCTTCTATAGATGTGTTGTTACAGATAATAAGGTCTGCTTCAGCAAGGCATTTACGGTCTGTAGTTGAGGCAGTAAATCCAAGAGCACTATCCAGAATGCCAGACTTGTTGCCACCTGAAGCAATAGCAAGTGAGCCAATGTTATTTGTTCCCAGTCCTTCACGAGCAATTCTGCTTGCCAGATAAAACTCTTCATTTGTAAGTTCCGGGGAGATGAACACTGCAATACTTTCTGCACCGTGTTCAGCTTTTACCTTATTCAAATCGGCAACAATTTTTGCAGTTGCTTCCGGGAAGTCAGTCTGTTTGTAAACGCCCTCTTCACGAACCTCAGGTCGGATAATACGCTCCTGCTTAATAAAGAGTTCATTGCCAAATCGACCATATCTACAGATGTAGTCGCCAGGTTTTCCCGACGAAGTAGTGAAGTACCTGTCTTCACTGAATTTTTTAACTGTCAGCTCACAACCAATTGAACAGAATCCACAATATGTAGAAACCATGTCGGCTTGCAGACTGGCAAATCCAGGGAAGGCATACTTTGCAGCAAGTGAACCGGTAGGGCAGGAGTCAATACAGTTACCACAAGCAACACAGTTTGTCTCAACCAATGGATCATCCATCGCAGGTCGAACTTCTGTTTTGAATCCACGGTTTATCAGGCCAATTGCTGGCACTGGTAAAACTTTCTCACAAGTGCGAATACATCGCTGACAGAGAATACATTTATTTGGATCGATGATTATGTGTGGGTGTCGTT
>JAAESD010000509.1 GCA_024229695.1 bacterium | reverse complement strand
GATAAAAACCCATTAGCTGAAGCGGTTGCAATTTTCATTAACAACGATGACATTGGAGTTCGCCAGAAGCCCATATCTCTAATCGATAATATTCGCGCCTTGACTCCAGCCTTCTTTGCTGCGGAAAGACCAAGTAAAGTTGAATCCTGAAAGAATGTTTGAACAACCTGAATATTATTTTCCTGAATATACCTGACCAGCATATTCCGACTTTTAAGTCCATTGCGAGAGAACAGCTTGGGAACATCCATCTCAAAAACCGGACAGTCCATCTGTTTGAGCAACTCACCTGAAGGTCTTATGGTGCAGAGATGGGGTGTAAACAGTGATCGATCAAGCCTGTTCACAAGCCCCAGAGCCTGTAACTCTGTGCCACCAGGGACCATGCTGTCGATACAAAATAAAACAGGAACCGGGCTCAAGGTTACTCCAACAGTTACAGACAAATAAAAACAACATGTGCAGATTCATTGTCGACAAATCTTCCACACAGTGCGATATTTTGGGCATGGAAAATTATACACCACAATCAAATAAGCGCAAGCAACTGGTTTCCGTAATTATAGCCACATATAATATGGCAAATTATGTTGCCGGAACCATTGAATCAATTTTGAACCAGTCATGGGGCAATGTTCAAATAATTGTGGTCAACGACGGCTCAACTGATAACACCGAAGATGTGCTTCAACAGTATGCCAACAATGACCGTGTGATTCTGGTTTATCAGGACAATCAAGGCCAAACTGTTGCAAAGAACAGAGGTTTGCAGGAAGCTGCTGGAGAGTTTATCGGCTTTTGTGATGCCGATGATCTATGGCGCCCTGAAAAACTTGCCGTACAAATTCCACACTTCGCGGACAATCCCGAGTTAGGTGTGGTTTACGGTAACTTTGCGTGTATTGATGGTGATGGAATACCTACAGAAACACCACATCGACCAGGATATAGCGGCAAAATCACAGGCCCACTTCTGGCCGACAACTTTGTGCACTTCCCTACTACTTTGACTCGCAAATCTGTGATAGAAGAATTTGAAGGTTTTGATGAATCACTGTCGATGGCCATTGATTACGATCTGTGGTTACGAATTTCAACAAAATACGACTTTCTTTACCTCGACGAAGTGTTTGTTGACTACAGAATTTGGGCCGGGCAGATGTCTCATAACACCGGAAAAAGATTCCTGAATGCCATTGCCATGACAAACAATTTCATATCGACCTATGGTGACTGTCTTACAAGTTACGACATCAATAACGCCTGGGCACACACTTATACTTCCAGAGCGATGTGGCATTTTCAGGAAAATCGGATTGGCAAAGGCTTTTCCGATATTTTCAAGGCTTTGAAACACAAGCCGTGGGACAAAAGAACTTTTGCAACTTTATTACGATTTCTGGCAGGCAGATACCGAGGCAACAAGTGAGCGCTAGAGAAACATATAAGCATGCTGCGATTTACAGTGGCGCTCAAATGCTTGCAAAAGCTGTTGGCTTTATCATGTTGCCATTCTATGCGCACATTCTTGAAGCCGGCGGTTACGGAGTCATCGGAATTCTGGATATGGGCATGGGCTTCCTGCTCAGCCTGTTTGCATTTGGCTACAGCAGTGGTTTGACCCGGTTTTTCCATGAAGAAAAAGACAAAAGACCCGAAACAGCTATCTCCACCGG
>JAAESD010000508.1 GCA_024229695.1 bacterium | reverse complement strand
GGAAATAGTCGGGGATCCGCTGGCTTTGAGAGTACTGCCCTCCCCATCCAGCTTGACTGGTCCGGTAATAGTGCCACTACCTTTCAAATCAAGGATGCTCTCCTCAACTGCCAGCACAATCGGACTGTTTGTATAATTACTGAATCTTCCTGCTCCTGCTATTGAAAGTGTGTGTACACCTACATTCAGGTTACCTCCGGAATACGTCAACGTCGTATTAGCATTCGGTACGGAAACAGTGGCATTGTCTGCAACACTTATTGCACCCGATACCGTCAGGTTGGCCCCTGCCTCAAGTGTCCCTTCGAGGCTAAGGGCACTCTTCAAGGTTCCAGTGCCGGTGAGGCTGAGTTTTTTGTCTGCTGCAACTTCTGTTGAACCGTAAAGAGTCTTTCCGTTGCTAATATTCAATTCTGTATCTGCAGATATCTTTAAATTACTAAAAGTCCCGGACTGAGTTACAAGTATGCCTTTGCCTGCATTTGCTGCTGTTGAAACTTGAACCGCTTGTACCGTTCCTGTCCCATTGAGTTTGACTATCCCATCCGCATTATTTAAAACAATTCCGGAAGCATTCGTCGGGAAAGCAACTGTTCCTGCTCCCTGAAGAGTCAATTGATAATTTTCAGTATTAATTGTGCCATTATCAAAAGTAAGTGTTTTTCCAGATTTAACATCGATAGCAGCATTGCCCGCCTGCGTCACTGCCCCGGAAATAGTCATGGAGTTATCTGCATCCAGTTTTCCCCCAATCATTTTAATAGCTG
>JAAESD010000507.1 GCA_024229695.1 bacterium | reverse complement strand
GTCATTGTTGACTCGAGTGTTTGAAATGATGTCACCTTGCGGCTACGTTTAAATCGATTTACAAATCGACGAATTAATGTTGGCATTCGTTCAGCAAGTGTTTTGGTTGCGAAGGGATCTTCCAATACACCTGCTACCACCATGACGCGTTCAAAACTTGCTGGCATGGACTGCCAGCTTGCACAGATTTCCTTCATGCAATGATCAGCCGCACTCCATGTGAATGGCCGACCATCTGTTCCATCGACACTTAGCCAAATATCTCGTGCTAACCAAATCATGGCGGCTTCAACAACAGTTTCTCCAGGAGTATTTCCATAAAGAGAAATCCAATGCTGATTAGCCGCTTCTAAGCTGGAAAAAATATCCGTTTCTGTAACAGAGGGAACCATTGGCAGATCACTCTGTTGAGTAGCAACAGTTTCTTTATCTAGGCTTTTTCTGAGATTATCAGTTCGTTTGCGAACAAAGCCAGGCAAGTCAATTCCTTTGGCCGGATTAGTACTTGACTCTTTAATTATGGTTGGATTTTCTTTAGGGTCTTCATTAGCTTGTAGGCATGGTTCGCGTGATTCAAGCTCTCCCCGTCCTACCAGAACGAGTGCCTTGTTTTCATTGTATTCTGAGTTTTGAGACCAAAAGGATTTATCATCCTGATCAGCTTGTTTCTGTTCTGTATCATCAGTATCAACAGATTTATTGATTTCAATAGGTATGCCATCAATATCTGAAGATATCTCTTGAGGTGGAAAGAGTTCTTCCAGTAATCGAGCAAGTGTTGGGCCTCTTGACCTCAAACCCCATTCGCGTTTGAGGTCATCCAAACGCTCAATTAAGTGTATTGGAAGCTCAACATTTATTCGCCGAAAGGCTTTACTATCTTCAGCTGCTGTCACAGAATATCAAAAGGGAATGAATGTGTGTTTGCTATGTTTGAGGACTTAATAATGCTTTTATTTGTATGGGATGCTGGCATTAGCGAACCCCATACGTAGAGTTAAAACCTTTTGGAAAAATAATTGCTGCTGGAGTTGATTGTATATCTCTGATGGATTTATGTGAATATGCCGATGATAGGTTGTTGGCTTTTTTTTGTTTATCTGTCTCTTTAGAGGTTATAGGCTTTGCATTGATCTCTGGTGGTGGATATAGTGGTTTGATATCTCTTTCGTTGTCGTTAGTTGATTCCTGCTGTGCTTGTTCTACTAGTTGTTTACGGTGTCGCATTAATGCAAGTTGCTGAATGGGAACAACACTAAGCAGGTGACCAGGTGTTGCATCTGCTGGGTAAACTAGACTTACGGTAACAGCGTTAATCTTCTCGGGGATAAGTTTCAGATCTGTTAGGGAAAGGCTTTCACCTGACCGTAGGCCTACATGAACTTCCTTGTATTCCTGATCAGTACTTATGCCAATAGATCCACGAAATGCGGTATACGGCTTTTTCCCTGACGCCTCTGGATGACTGAGGACCAACTCATAGGGACCATCGCCAATGAGGTCAAGTTTGACATCAAAGCGCACTCCATATGTACCTACATTATTGAGGGCAGAGTCGACCATCCTTGTTCTCAATGGATTGACTTGTATTTCATGTGTACCGAAATGAGTTTTGTGTGTACTCGTTAATGGCACATGCAGCGGGCTTTTTTGTAGGTCATGAATTATATTGGCAGTATAATGATCCCCTAGAGCAACACCTGCAACTCTGGAAAATACTTTGCGATTATGTATTTCCTGGATTCGGTTTAAATAAATTCTCCCAGGAGCAAGCCTTCCTGAATCTAAAATTTCAATTAATTCGGGAGCCATATGAGTATCCTCAGCTGCTACAACAGCAAGCTGAAATGGTCCATCACTTCGACCTCTAAGTAATCCATTCGCAATTCCTCTTGCAGGGATTATTGTTTTAAAAACTATTGTACTGGATTTAGGTGGAATAATTATTTGATTTGTAATCCTTCTGTCTAATCTTCCCCGCAACATTTCTACCGATGTTGCGTCTCCTGGGCCTGTTATCCATGGGCGTGGCCCAACAGGTTTTACACCCATTAGATGATTGGGGTGATATGGCGCTTCAAAGCTATTCTTGACAGCTCCTCTTTTGAAATTAATTTTGATTGGG
>JAAESD010000506.1 GCA_024229695.1 bacterium | reverse complement strand
TGCCAGACTGCCATGCCTGCTCCGATAATTGCAATTATTACCGCAACAATTCTATCGCCATTGATTTTCCGATTCATCAAGTCATCAAGCAGAGCAACATACAGTGGAGTGAAAATTGTAAAAAGTGCAACCGCGTATGCCGGAAGATGTTTGTAAGATGTGATGTAAAAAATATACATCAGACCAAATTGCACCGCACCGAGGGCCATGAACTGCAATCGGTTCTGCATTTTATCGCGTAAAATAAATGGGGTGAAAACGAGCGCTGCCAGAAGTAGTCGGACTGATGAAACTGCAATCGGGTCCAGACCAGCGAGTTGAGTTTTAATCAACCCGAACGAAAAAGCCCAGATCAATGAAGCAATAATCAGGTAAAACATCAGTCTCTCCTAATTAACAACCAGAGAAAGAAGACACTACCAACAAGTGATGTTACAACTCCAACCGGGATTTCAGTTGGGGCAACAACTGTTCTGGCAATGGTATCACAAGCTACCAGAAAGCTGCCACCAAAAACGATTGTAACCGGGATCAGCCTTCTGTGGCCGGAGCCAACAAGTAGCCTGCAGATGTGCGGTGCCATGAGCCCGACAAAACCGATCGGTCCACTAAGTGAAACTGCAATGCCGGTTGCAAGAGAAACTGTGACCAGCATCAGGTTGCGAACCGGTTTTAGGGCGACTCCGCGGGTGATGGCAAAGTCATCGCCAACAGTCATCAGATCCAGCTCACGAGAAAGGACAACCAGAATAACAGCAAGCAGACCAGCAAATGGAAGTAACAATGTTGCGGTTGAATATCCTACAACTTCAGTTCTGCCCATCATCCATCGTAAAATATTGAACGAGCCACTCATGCTGCTGCTGTAATGAATCAGCATTACCAGACTTGCCAGTGAAAAGTTTACTGCAACTCCGGACAGAAGCATTGATGAAGGGCCTCTCTGCCTGCCTACTTTTGACAGCAGGAACACAAGCCCAACTGCAAACAAAGCTCCTACAAAAGCTACCCACGATACCATTGTCAGGCCAAGGAATGAGATTGTAAGGCCGAATCGTAAAGCTACTGTTGCACCTAATGCTGCACCGCTTGAGACACCAAGTGTAAATGGAGTTGCCAGTGGGTTGCGGAACAGTGCTTGAAAAACAACACCACCAAGAGCCAGAATAACGCCAATCAGAAATGT
>JAAESD010000505.1 GCA_024229695.1 bacterium | reverse complement strand
CCAGACGCAGGTGATAGCCATACCTATTCATTGATCGGTGGTGATGGTGACAAAGATAACAACTCATTTGCAATTGTAGATGATCAACTCAAGATATTTGCTTCTCCCAATTATGAGACTCAATCTAGCTACAACATACGCATCAAAACAACTGATTCAGGTGGCTTGTCTTATCAAGAAGCTGTCACCCTTAAAGTCAATGATCTTAATGACAACTCAAAGCCAACCGATCTAATCTTTTCTACCTCTAGCTTTAACGAGAATATTGATGCTGGATCAGTTGTCGCAACACTATCAACAACTGACCCAGATTCAGCTGATCACCATCGCTATGAAATGGTCAGTGGTAATGGCGATGCAGATAACAATGCATTCACACTTGATGGCAATCAACTCAAAATCAAAGCAGCTCCTGACTATGACAGCAAATCGTCTTACAGCATCAGGCTTAGAAGCATTGATAGCGGTGGGTTGGACTACCAGGAGTCTTTCAGCCTCAAAGTCAATGATGTTGCTGGTCAACAAGTACTTGATACAGGCGATGCATCCTTCTCAATCTCAGGTGCAGCAGCTATTGGCAATCAGCTAACCATTAGCCAAACAGCAGCTGACCCTGATGGGAACGGCAAGGTCTCCTACAACTGGCAAACCAACAGTGATGGCTCTCATTGGCTTGATGCAGGTATTGGCTCATCGTTCAATATTGCAGGCAATGCACAAGGCCAACAAATCAGGGTCATTGCCTCCTACATGGATAGCAAGGGCTTTCAAGAAGTTATCACCACCAATGCAGGGACTGTCTCAGCTTCTGATACACCCACCCAGAAGGTCTATACCCAAAAAGCAACGATCAACTTTAATCCAGGCTCTGATGTTTCACTGCCATTGATCTATAGCACCAGTGATAACAATGGAGACCTCTCAGGGCTAACACTCAATATCCACTACAACTCGTCTCTACTGAGCCCAAGTGGTGTAGAGAATGGCTTTACAGCAATTGAATCAACGTTTGCCAATGCCTTATTAGATGACACTGACGATAAAGATAAGGATCCACTAACAGATAAGATTTTTCAATTGACCTGGCTTGATTTCCTCTCTCATTTCCCAAAAGGAAAGCTACCTGCCAATTTGGGAACACTGAAGTTCAAAACCAATGCGCTAGATACTGAGCAGACCAGCGAGCAATCCTCTACCTCAACATCCAAGCCCACTCAAAAGGTCTACACAGAGAAAGAAACAATTGGCTATAAACCCGGAGCTGATGTTGCGATACCACTGCTCTATACCACCAGTGATCAAGAAGATGATCTCTCTGGTTTAACCCTCAATATCCACTACAACTCGTCTCGGTTGACCCCAAGTGGTTCGAATAATGGCTTTACAGCAGTTGAATCCACATTCTCTAATGCACTGATTGATGATGTAGATAATTTAGATAAGGACCCATTAACAGACAAAATCATTCAGTTATCTTGGCTTGACTTTCAAGCTAAATTCCCGAGAGGATCATTGCCTGCCAACTTGGGGACGCTTAATTTTAATAGCAGTGATCAAGTGGATGATCCGCAAACAAGTGATATAGAGACAACTGCTCGCTATACAGCATCAGAAACATCAACTGGCTATGATTTCATAACTGGCTCGACTGATCTAGAGGCGAATAGTCAATCATCTAAGACCAATATTCGCTACACAGCATCTGGAACATCAACTGGCTATGACTTCCTAACTGGTACAACTAAACTAGAAGCTCTAAATCAATCGTTCAACCTTGATGTTGATGGTGATCCGTAAGTTGATTGGCCCAGCCTTTGCTGATGATGCACTAACAAATAAAGCACGATCAAACGATGCAACACTTTCTACTGACGAGATCCATGAAAATATTCAAAAAGCAATTGATAGTGGCGCTTTAGATGTAGAT
>JAAESD010000504.1 GCA_024229695.1 bacterium | reverse complement strand
GTTTACAACAATGCGATGCCGGGCGATCATCAGCTTTTAACCTGCGCAGAAATCCAGTTCAACCAGTTGTCCATGCCTTCTCCAGTAGTTGCAGAAAGTTCAATAAACTCAAGGTTTGGATTGGCATGTTGTGCGTGGTGTTTGCATTTATCGACATCAAAATTCACATAAGGCAACAGGTCAATCTTGTTGATTATGCAAAGATCCGATGCAGCAAACATGGTTGGGTATTTCTCCGGTTTATCATCACCTTCAGTAACAGAAATAATGACAACTTTGCTTTTTTCACCCAGGTCAAACAGCGCAGGGCAGACCAGATTGCCAACATTTTCAATCATCAGCACTGAGTCCTGTGGCAGATCAAGTTCGGCAATGGCAGTTTCAACCATTTGTGAATCAAGATGACAGCCGGCCCCAGTATTTACCTGCAAAACCGGTGCTCCAGTTGCAGCAATGCGATTGGCATCGTTAAGAGTTTGCTGGTCGCCTTCAATCACAGCAACAGGCAAGCCGAGTTCCTTGATACTGTTTTCAAGCAGGGTGGTTTTGCCACTGCCAGGTGAGCTGACAAGGTTCAGAGCGAGAATGTTTTTAGCGTTGAGGAAACCTCTGTTGCGTTCGGCAAGCAG